>CP075528.1:3971767-4277288 GCA_025808875.1 Enhydrobacter sp.
CGGCGCGACCTCGACCTTGCGCACGGGTTCGGCCTTGCTGCCGCGCAGCCAGAGCATCGAATCGAGCATCCGGACGGTCGCCCGCTGCCGTGTGCTCTTGAAAATCGCGTCGAGCCGCTTGAGCTCGCGCGGTCGCGATAGCAGACGCATGAAACGCTCTCCCCTTGTCCCCAAGGGGCACACTACGCTCCTGTGCATAACTTTCAACAGTCACGATGCATGCATATCGACGAAAGAACGCCGGCGGTATTCGCTGTCGGTGCGCGACCCCGAGCAAGCACGGAGCATCGGTGGCTGTCCGGCAACGGTCGGCGCCATCGGTCCAGCGGAGAGCCGCTGGCGAGTTCGTCTTCGAGCCGTGAGGCGAGGGTGGGCGCGACTGCCCTCCCCCGGTCGGCCCGGCAGCCGCCGATGCGAAGCCGACTTCCGCTGGCCAAATCCGGTCTTTCGCCATTCAGGCTTTCACAGATCGATGCTGTCAATCGTCGCCATACGGTGGCCGACCGGATCGTGTTGCCTCCTGTCAGCGGTCATGGCAATCAACGCGCCCGGGCGCGTTCGCGCGCTCTCAACTCCACAATTGTCGTCATCAGGGAGGCGTTTCGTGAAGCGATTCGATCTGCGTCGCAGAACTCTTGTAGGCGGTGCGGCCGCATCGGCTGTTCTCGCCACTGCCGGACGCGCGGGCGCCCAGCAGGCACAGCGCTCGTACGTGCTGACGACGGCGACGACGGGCGGCACGTACTATCCGGTGGGTGTCGCGCTCGCCACCCTCGTCAAGGTCAAGCTGCAGGCATCGAAGGGCATCGACGTCAGCGCCATCAGCTCGGCGGGCTCGACCGAGAACGTCAAGCTGATGCGCGAGAACCAGGCTCAGCTCGCCATCCTGCAGGGTCTGGTGGCCCAGTTCGCGGCCGATGGCGAGGGCCCGTTCAAGGATGTCGGGCCACAGAAGAACATCAGGGGCATCGCACCGCTCTGGTACAACTATTCGCAGTTCGTGGTCGACGCCGGCATCGCCACGACCGGACGCATCGGCGACGTGGTCAATCTCTACGGCAAGAAATACTCGATGGGCGCGCGCGGCTCGGGCCTGGAGACCATGCATCTGTGGCTCTTCCCGAATCTCGGCATCGACTACACCAAGATGGATCTCGTCTACCAGGGCTACGGGCCGTCTTCCGAGAGCCTGCAGAACGGCACCATCCAGGGCACCAATTTCGAGGCCGGCCTGCCGACCGGCGCGGTGACGCAGGCCTTCGCGCGCGCCGGCAACAAGCTGCGCTTCCTCGAGTTCACCGAGGAGGACATCAAGAAAGCCAACGGCAAGACGGAGCTGCTGTCACTGGCCAAGATCCCGGCCAACACCTACCCCGGCCTGACCAAGGACATTTCGACGGCGGTGCTGCCGAACTTCCTGGCGGTCAACGCCGCGGTGCCGGAGGCGGACGTCTACGAGATCACCAAGACGATCTTCGAGAACCTGCCGTTCCTCAACAACATCCATGGCGCGACCAAGGAGATCGATCTGCAGCGCGCCGCGTCGGGCCCGTTCCCGCTCCATCCGGGCGCGGTCAAGTACTACAAGGAAAAGGGCCTCAACATCCCGCAGCGCCTGCTGCCGACCTGACGGCCGCGACCGGAAACGGCGGTGGACAGCGGCCTCGTGAGCCGCCGTCCACCGCCTCGCCACCGTCCGCCGTTCCGCACTTCCACAGGCCCCCATGAGCGAATCAAGCGAGGCGCGCCGTGCCGATGTCGACATCGACACCGGCATGAAGCTGCGCGGCGCCGCGACGTGGCCCGGCATGATCGCCGGCGCCGGCGCGGTCGTGCTGGCCCTGATCCACGTCTACTTCAACACCTTCGGCACCTGGTCCGAGCTGTGGGTCAACGTGGTGCATTTCGGCGGTTTCGGCGCGCTCTGCGCGCTTATCTACCCGGCATGGCACGCGCGCAGCACGGCCGGACGCCGGATGGCCCTGGTGTTCGACTGCCTGCTGGCGCTCGCCGCGCTCTCCTGCATCGCCTACCTGATGCTGGGCGAGGAGGCCTTCTTCGCCCGCGGCGCGCGCTATCGCTGGTACGACTGGGTGTTCACGGCGATGGCGCCGCTGCTCGCGCTCGAGTTCATCAGGCGCACCACCGGTCTGCTGATCCCCGGCATGATGATCGTCGCCTTCACCTACGTCACCATCTGGGGCAAGTACCTGCCTGGAATGCTGACGTTTCCCGGCCTGTCGCTGGAGACGATGCTCTATCGCATTTTCTACACCGACGACGGCATGCTGGGGAACATCGCCTCGATCTCGGCGACCTACGTCTTCATGTTCGTGCTGTTCGGCGCCTTCCTCTCTCAATCCGGCGCCGGCGACTTCATCATCGGCCTGGCGCGCGCCGTGTCGCGCCGCCTGATCGGCGGTCCGGGCTACGTCGCCGTCCTGGGCTCCGGGCTGATGGGCTCGATCTCGGGCTCTTCGGTGGCCAATGTCGCGGCAACCGGCGTCATCACCATCCCCATGATGCAGCGCGCCGGCTTCCCGGCGAAGTTCGCGGCGGCCGTCGAAGCGGCGGCCTCGACCGGCGGCCAGATCATGCCGCCGGTGATGGGCGCGGGCGCCTTCATCATGGCCTCCTACACCAACATCCCCTATCTCACGATCGCCGCGGTGGCCGCGCTGCCGGCCTGCCTCTATTTCTGGTCGGTCGCCTGTTACGTGCGCATCGAGGCCAGGCGGCTCGGCCTCAAGGCGATGGACGACGATTCGCCCACCGTGGCCCAGGTGTTCCGCGAGGGCGGGCTGCAGTTTTTCCTGCCCATCGGCACCCTGATCGGCCTGTTGATCGTCGGCTTCACGCCGACCTACTGCGCGGGCGTCGCCATCGGCGTGCTGATCGCCAGCTCGTGGCTGCGCAAGGGCCACGGCATGGGCCCGGCGGCGGTGGTCCAGGCGCTGATCCGCGGCACGCGCGACATGATCCTGACGGCGGTGCTGCTGGTTGGCATCGGCGTGGTCGTCAACTCCATCGCCACCACCGGCATCGGCAACACCTTCTCGCTGATGATCAACGAATGGGCCGGCGGCAGCCTGATGATCGCGCTGATCCTGGTGGCGCTCGCGTCGCTGGTGCTGGGCATGGGGCTGCCGGTCACGGCCGCCTACGTCGTGCTCGCGACCCTGTCGGCTCCCGCCATCGCCGACCTGATCGCGCAGAACGAGATGGTCAACGCCATCGCCTCGGGCACCCTGTCGGACTCGGCCAAGGCGATCCTGATGCTGGTGGCCCCCGACCGCATGGCCGAGATCGGCCAGGCAATGAGCGTGGAGAGCGCACGCGAGCTGCTGCAGCGCGTGCCGCTCGACATCCTGCGCACCTTCAAGGAGGCGTCGCTCAGCGCCGAGATGCTGACCATCGCGCTCCTCTCGGCACACATGATCATCTTCTGGCTGAGCCAGGATTCGGGCGTCACGCCGCCGGTCTGCCTCACCGCCTTCGCCGCCGCGGCGATCGCCAAGACGCCGCCCATGGCGACCGGCTTCGTGTCGTGGAAGATCGCCAAGGGCCTCTATATCGTGCCGTTCCTGTTCGCCTACACGCCGCTCCTGGGCGGCAGTTTCTGGTACGACATCGAGGTTTGCCTGTTCGCCGCCTTCGCCATCTACGCGATTGCCGGCGCACTCGACGGCCATCTCGAGGCGCCGGTGGCTCTGCCGATGCGCGCCGTGCTGTTCGCCCTCGGGGTGGCGCTGATGTGGCCGAACGCCCGGCTGATGCACGTGGCGGCCCTGATCGTGCTGCTGGCCTTCCTGGCCTGGAACATCCGTCAGTCGCGCCGCGGCACCGCGTCGTAGTGGACAAAACAACAGCCGCAGCCAGCCCTAAGGCCGCTCGGCGTCCGTCAAGGATACAACGCGAGGACGACAACCTGGGCCGCGGGTGAGCCTGCCAGCCGTCGGCCGGCCCACCCGCAAGTCGTGCCTCAGGTCTTGGTCGCGTAGGGGAACGGCAGGGCGCGCGCGTTGTAGAAGGCGCGCTCGGAGACGTTCGCCCAGTCGATCATGGTCTTGCGGAACGTGAGAATGCTGTCGAACACCTCGCGGCTGAGCGGGTTCTTCGACGCCAGATCGTTGGCCACCTCGCCCGACAGCTTGCCGAGGCCGGTCAGCAGCTCGTCGGGGAACTTCTTGAGCTGGACCTTGTGTTCGTTGATGAGCTTCTGAAGGTCGGTATTGTTGCGCGCCTGGAACTCGCTGAACACGAAGTCATTGGTCGCCGCATTGGCCGCCTCGAACATCGCCTTCTGCTCGTTGGTGAGGGCGTCCCACACCTTCAGGCTGATGAAGTTGTCGAGCAGGGTCGCCGGTTCGTGCCAGCCCGGATAGTAGTAGAACTTGGCCGAGCGGTGCAGGCCGAGCAGCATGTCGTTGTAGGGGCCAACCCATTCGGTGGCATCGATGGCGCCCGAGGCCAACGCCGGCGGGATCTCGCCGCCCGGCAGCAGCACGACCTGGCCGCCTGCCGCCTTGACCACTTCGCCGCCGAGGCCCGGAATGCGCATCTTCAGGCCGCGATAGTCCTGCAGCGAGTTCATTTCCTTGTTGAACCAGCCGCCCATCTGGCAACCGGTGTTGCCCGAGGCGAAGAATTTGCAGCCGAGCTCCTTGTAGACCTTGTCGCCGAGCTGCTGGCCGCCACCGAAGCGCAGCCAGGCGTTCTGTTCCATGTAGTTGAGGCCGAACGGCACGACAGCGATGAACTCGGTCGCCGGCACCTTGCCTTTCCAGTAGTAGGGCGCGCCATGGCCCATATCGAGCGTGCCCGCCTGGACGGCGTCCATGGTCTCGAAGGCCGGCACGATCTCGCCCGCCCCGAAGACCTGGATCTCGATCTGTCCGCCCGACAGGCGCTTCACCGTCTCGGCGAGGAAGTTGGCGCCGGTGCCCAGGCCCGGAAAGTTCTTGGGCCAAGTCGTCTGCATGCGCAGGCGCTTGACGCCCTGCGCGATCGCCGGTGTCGGGAACTGGGTCGCCGCGGCGACAGCCAGAGACACACCCGCCGCTCCGGTCAGGAGCGATCTCCTCTCAATGGTCATCGAAGTCTTCTCCCTGTTCGTTTCCGGTCTGGGGCCGGGTCGATTGACCGGACCAGTGCAACATGCAGTCCGGCGACGCCTTCACGGCAAATGCTAGTTCAGTGCTCCGCGTCGGACAAGCCTATCGGCGTTGCGCCCGAAGCGACCGCAAACTACCATCCCCGCGCGGTCCGTCGGCGGGGACGATCACGGGGGGAGCGGGTGCGCGTTTTGATGGCGATCGTCAAGGCGATCGACGGCGTGAACGAAGCTGTCGGCAGGGGCGTGGCCTGGTTGACGCTTCTGATGGTGATCGTCGCCTTCGTCGTCGTGATCCTGCGCTACGTGTTCGCCATCGGCTGGGTCTGGCTTCAGGAATCGTTCGTGTGGATGCACGGGCTGCTGTTCATGCTGGGCGCCGGCTATACGCTGCTGCACAACCAGCACGTCCGGGTCGACATTTTCTATCGCGGCGCGAGCGTGCGAAACAAGGCCTGGATCGACCTGTTCGGCGCCATCTGCCTGTTGGCGCCCATGCTGGGCGTCGTCTTCTTCTACAGCACGGGCTTCGTCGAGCGCTCATGGAGCCGCTTCGAGGGCTCCGCCGAAGCAGGCGGCCTGCCCGGCCTGTTCATCCTCAAGACGGCCATCCCCGTGTTCTGCCTGCTGCTGGCGCTGCAGGGCGTGGCGATCATCCTGCGCTGCGTACTCGTGTTCAGTGGGCGTGAGGAATTCGCCTTCGGCCGCGGTTCCGAATCGGCGGCCTGACACGATGAGCGATCTTGCGCTGCTCGGCGAGGTCCTGAGCCTGCTCATGTTCGCGGCGGCCTGCGGGCTGCTGCTGCTCGGTTTTCCGGTCGCCTTCACGCTGGCGGGCACCGCGCTGATCTTCGCCGCCATCGGCTATGCGTTCGGCGTTTTCCGTCCGATCGACCTGGCGGCGTTGCCCAGCCGCTATTTCGGCGTGATGACGAACTACGTGCTGGTCGCCGTGCCGCTGTTCGTCTTCATGGGGGTCATGCTCGAACGCTCGCGCATCGCCGAGCAGCTCCTGCAGACCATGGGGCAACTGTTCGGCAAGACCCGAGGCGGGCTCGGCATCTCGGTGATCCTCGTCGGCATGCTGCTCGCCGCCTCGACCGGCATCGTCGGCGCCACCGTCGTGACCATGGGGCTGCTCAGCCTGCCGGCGATGCTGAACAACGGCTACGACAAGCGCCTCGCCACCGGCGCGATCTGCGCCTCGGGCACCCTGGGACAGATCATCCCGCCCTCGATCGTGCTCGTGCTGCTGGGCGACATCCTGCAGGGCGCCAGCGGCCAGGCCCGCGCCACGCTGATGGCGCAAGGCCGCTTCGACCTGGTGCTGAAGCCCGTCAACGTGCTCGATCTCTTCGCCGGTGCCCTGCTGCCCGGGCTCATGCTGACCGGCCTCTACATGGGCTGGATCGTCCTCGTGGCGTTCGTGGCACCGGAGCGCGCGCCGCCCATGCGCGAGCAGATCGACCGCGCCGATTTGTGGCGTCGGGTCCTGAAGGTGCTGGCGCCGCCGGCCATCCTGATCCTGGCCGTGCTCGGCTCGATCCTGTTCGGCATCGCGCCGCCCACGGAGGCGGCGGCCATCGGCGCCGTCGGCGCGCTCCTGCTGGCGACCCGCAACGCCGAGGGCGTGGTACCGCGCGCCGTGCGATACGCCGGCATCGCCGCGGTCGTGATTCTGGTGCTGCGCGCCACCGTCGATCTCAACATCTGGCGCGACCAGGTCTCGACCCTGACCTGGATCGGCGCCGGCATGGCGCTGGTCGGCACCGCGGCGCTGTTCTGGGGCGTCGCCGTCGCGGTGTGGCGGACCTGGCAGAGCGGCATCCTGACCGAGGTAATGCGAACGACGCTGCACATCTCGACCATGGTGTTCGTCATTCTGCTCGGGGCCTCGGTCTTCTCGATGGTGTTCCGCAGCCTGGGGGGCGAGGCGATCGTCCACGACGTGCTGCACGGCCTGCCCGGCGGGCAGCTCGGCGCGGTGCTGCTGGTGATGGCGTTGATGTTCGGGCTCGGGTTCTTCCTCGACTACATCGAGATCATCTTCGTCGTCGTGCCGATCGTCGCGCCGGTGTTGCTGACCATGGGCGTCGATCCGATCTGGCTCGGCGTGCTGATCTCGGTGAACCTGCAGACCAGCTTCCTGACCCCGCCCTTCGGCTTCGCCTTGTTCTATCTGCGTGGTGTGGCGCCTCCCAGCGTCACCACCGGCGACATCTACAAGGGCATCGTGCCGTTCGTCGCCATCCAGGTCTTCGGGCTCGCGTTGCTGATCGCGTTCCCCGGCATCGGCACCTGGCTACCGTCGCTGCTATAGCGAGCCGACGCGCCCCCAACCCGAGAGCGGTAGGCCCGTACCCCATCTAGGAGCGCGGCTGGCCGCGGGCGCGCAGCACGAAACCGGTGGCCCGCAGCGCGGCATCGTGCTCGAAGGCCTCGCGTTCGGTGCGGTTGGCGTGCGGTATGGCGTACTGGACCAGCTTGTCGGTCTGCACCGTGCACGACATCGCCACGAAGCGCCCGATCCTCGAAGCCTCCGTCACACCGTCGTCGAACTGCACCACGTTGCCCGAAAGACAGGCGTTCTGTGCCGCCCGCAGTTCGTCGACCTTCAACAGGGCGACATTGGTGGGCAGTTGGCAGGCGGCTAGCAGCAGCGCCGGCAGGACGAACAGAACGTGCTTCATCGGGCCGACCGTATAGCATGCCCGACACCCCTTCCGCCTAGTGCCGCCCCCCGGCTTCTCGCGGCGGTGCAAAACCGCCAATCCGGAAGCATGGAAAGTCCCGAATCCAGCGCACTTCCGGGCCCTATGGACCGGCTTCCTTCCATTGCGGAGACAAGTGACCCGGGCACCTTCACCTTGGATTGGTTGCACCGCGACAGACACCCGCCGGCGTGGCATCTCCGGCTGCCGCTCGAGGGGGCGGCGAGGTCGGAGGTAAAGTCACCGTGTCCTGGAAGTTCTATCGCCGCGCCCTGCTACCGAGTCTGTCGCTGTCGCTCGCCTTGGCGGCGACGCCTGGCTTCGCAGGCGAGCCCCAGCTGGCGCTCGCCTCCGCGAGGGCAATGCCCGCCGCTGCGGCCGTCGCTCTGCCCGACGCGGTGCGGACCGTGGGGCCGATCGCCGGCCCCATCCCCCGCTCGCTCCTGGGCTTCGCCAACGGCCCCGTGCGCTACGTGCGCGCGATCGAAGTCGCCTCGGCGACAGCCGCCGAAACTCCCGAATCGCGCCGGCAGCTCGACCATCTGCGCGATCATCGCAACCTCTATCGCGGTCCGGGATCGCTCGTTCACCTGGTCGGCCATGTCCGGCCGGTCGCCGCGCCCGAGCAGGCCGAACGTGCGGAGGCGGCCCCGCAGCCCTCGGCCCTCGCCCTCTAGGATCGGGCGGCGGGATCGAGCGCCTGGTTCAGGGCGCGCATCGACACCGGCTTGTCGACGACCACCCAGCGCGGCGGACCGGCGATGCCGGCCAGCTTCTCCGCCAGTTCGTCGGGCTCGTGGGCTCCCGACATCAGCACCCAGCGGCAGGACGGCAAGCGCGGCGCCGCCTCTGCGCAGAGGTCGGCACCGTTGCCGTCGGGCAGGTTCATGTCGCAAATCACCGCATCGGGTGCGATGCCCGGCAGGCCGAGCGTGCGGCGAGACTCTTCCATCGTGGCGCAGGCGCTCACGTCATGGCCGCGGCGCCGGAGATATTCGCTGATCTCCTGACGCAGATCGTCGTCGTCTTCGACCAGAACGATGCGCATGCGGCGCCTGACTCCAGGATGCTGGGGAGCGGCACAACGATAGTCGAGAGTTGCCGGACGCCGGCAACTCTTTGACGCATATCACATCGTCGATGAAATGCGCGGTCGAAAGCGCTCGGCGCGTCAGGCGCGCTGCGAGCCGACCCCTCCGGCGAACCAGCCGCCGCTGCCGGTGCCCGGCCGGCGCACCGGACGTCCCGACTTGACCAGGCGCTGAACTGCCTGGCGCAGCGGTCCAAGCGGGACCGGCTTGTTGACGAATACCGAGATGCCGATCTTCTCGAGCGTCAGTTCGGCCAGACCCTCGATCCGACCCGACATCATGATGATGGCGGTGTCGGGCAGCAGGCCACGGATGGCCGTCGCGAGCTCGACCCCGTTGAGGTCGGGCAGGTTGTAGTCGAGCAGCGCCACACGCGGCTGAAGCTGCTGGGCCAAAGGCAACGCCGTCACGCCGTTATGCGCGATCTGCACGGAAAGGCCGGCGCGGGCCAGAAAGGCGGCCATTTCCTCGGCTTGCACGACATCGTCCTCGACGATCAGAACGTCGCACTGCGATGTCGCCCACTGGGGTCCGGAAGGGATGTTCGTCATGCGCGCAATATGGTCGCCACCCCGGTCCGGCGCACGGCGTTTCGCCTCCAGTTTGGAAGAAAGGCGCGAAGTCTCGATCAGTCACTCCGCCTACGCGAGTAGGTGTCGAAGAACCGTTCGACCGCCTCGAGGCCGTTCCTGCTCAAGCGCACGATGGTCCGCCGCTTGTCCGCAGGATCCTCGCTGCGCTCGATAAGCCCATGGGATTGCAGCGAATCCATGCGGCGAAGGGCGGTGGTGAGGGAGGCACCGGATGCCGCTCCCAGGCTGGTGACGGTGACGTCCTGGCCGGCAAGCTGGCCGTCGTAGAGGTCGAGCAGCATCTCCCAGCACGGATCGGAAAACAGTTCGGAAGGGAAGTATCTGCTCCTGACCTTCCGGACGGCACGCAGATCGTCGAGGCTGGCGCGCTTGCGTTGGGCCGGGGTCCGCGAGGCGGCCTTGCCCTTGGCATCCCCGCCCGCCCGCTCGCCACGGCGCAACTGGCGCACCAGCAGGGCCGACTTGACGGCCCGCACCAGCCTCGGCCCGTCGATCGGCTTGGTGAGCATGTCGCGCGCCCCGAGCCGGATCGCCTCGACGGCGTCGTCGTAGCCGGCATTGCCGCTGATGAAGATGATCTCGGGACGCTCCTGGTCGGACATCCTGTTGAGGTGCTCGGCGAACTGCAGGCCGTCGAGCTCGGGCATGCGCAGATCGGATACCACGACGTTCGGCCGGCACCCGTCGGCCAGCAGGTTGAGCGCCGACCAACCGTCCCCCGCCTTGGCACAGCTCAAGCCGGCGCGGCTGAGATATTCGATCAGCTCTTCAACCGCGTCCAAATCGTCGTCGACGACGAGGGCATCGACGGCTTGGGTTCGCAGGGTGTCGTCGTCCGCCAACTTCACTCCCCGTGCCGAGGCGTTTCATCCAGATTGGAGACGTTCGCGTACCTTATCCGGCCAATGGGCCATCCCTGTTGTATAATAGACAAGGGTGTCGACCGAGGGAAAGATGTTGCATACGCCGGAGCGGGTGTCCGGCGGTGCCGCCGGGCGGACGTGGGCCGGCCGGATCGCCGATTTCGTGGGCCCATCGAGCCACCGCCGCACGCTCGCCATCTCGGCGCTGCATGTGGCGTTGATCTGGCTGCTGGCGATCGTCGTCGTCTGGCAGAATCGCCAGCACTCGATCGACACCTGGAAGGCTTCGGCCGAGAAGATCGCGCTGGGCGTCGCCGCGCACGCCGCCCAGGCCCATCGTGCGGCCGATCTCGCCCTCGCCGGCATCGCCACCCTTATCGACGAGCAGGAGATCGAGGGTGAGGCGCAGTTCCGCCGGATCGTGGGCAGCCGCGAGTTCTTCCAGTCGCTGCGCGGCAGCTTCGCCGGCCTGCCGCAGGTCGGCATGGCCCTCGTGGTCGCCGTCGATGGCGAGGTCCTGAGTTCGGCGCGGCAGTGGCCGCCCGCCAAGGCGACCCTGGCGGAGCACGACGCTTTCCGGACCGCCATGGCGTCGGCTTCCGGCGAGACGGTGGTCGGCGTTCCAGGCCGGGCCGAACCCGACGGGACCTGGCGCTTCTACCTCGTCCGAAGGCTCGCGAGCCGCAGCGGCACGACGCTGGGCGCCGTCGCGATCGGCGTCGATTCGGCCTACTTCGGTGGCTTCTTCCGCAGCCTCGATCTCGGGGCCGACGGCTGGATCTCGCTGTTTCGCGCCGACGGCACGATGCTGGCCACCAGCCTGCCGCACGAGGCGACGCTCGGCCGCCGTTTCGATGATTCGCTGCCGCATCGCATGATCCAGTCCGGAGCGGCGGGCGAGGCGGTGTACGTCAGGGATGCCGGGACGGAACATTGGAACACCAGCCCGACCCGGATCGTCGTGGGCCAGAAGGTCGAGGGCTTCCCGGCCTACGTCGCCGTGGTGATCGGCGAGAGCCTCTATCGCTGGCCCTTGCGGACGCGCAACTACTTCGTCGTCGGCATCGCGCTGTTGCTGACCGTGCTGACGGTCGGGGCGGGTCTGCGGATCCTGCGCCTCATCGAGCGCTCGGACGCCGCCCGTCGCGCCGAATCCGAGCGCCAGGTGCTCGACGCCATCGTCGAGCATCCCTCCGCCCTGGCGGCCGTCGTCTCCTCGTCGGGCAAGGTCCTGCATTGCAACACGCGCTTTCGCGAGCTCCTGGCGACCGCCGGAAAGGCGGCCGACGCGCTGTTCGATCCCCGGCTGAAGGGCGCGGAGACGCTGCTCGCCTTCGCCTCGGGCGGCGCGCCCCGGACCGGCGAGGTCGATCTCGAGTACGAGCCCGGCGAGGGGCCTCGCCGCAAGCTGCATTTCTCGCTGTCGCGCCAGTCGCTGTCCGATACCGGCGACTGCACGGTGATGATCGGCCACGACGAGACGCAGCGCCACCAGGCGCAGCAGGCGATCGCCATGTCGGCGCGCCTCGTGACGCTCGGCGAGATCACCACCAGCATCGCGCACGAAATCAGTCAGCCGCTGAACGTCATCCGCATGGCGGCGCAGAACGCCCTGGTCGAGACGGCGCCGACGCCATCCGAGGCCGGCGATAGCGGGACGCCACCGATGTCGGATGCCGAGTTCCGCAGCTTCGCCGCGTCCAAGTTCGAGCGCATCGTGGCGCAGGTCGACCGCGCCGCCGACACCCTGGCGCGCATGCGCATCTTCAGCCGCAAGCCCGGCGAGGAAGGCCACACGCTCGACGTGCGCCTGGCCTTCGCCAACGCGCTGAAGTTCGTGCTGCCGCAGCTTCGCCGCGACGGCATCGAGGTGCGCGAGCATTTTCCCGCGGGCAAGCTGCTGGCGCGTGCGCCCCAGACCTTGATGGAACAGGTGCTGGTCTATCTGTTGCGCAACGCCGGCGAGGCGCTCGCCGAGTCCGACCGCGCCGACAGGATCATCGACGTGTCGGCGCAATCCGCTGCGGGCGGACGGGTGGTGCTGAGGGTCGCCGACAACGGCCCCGGCGTGGAGCCGTCCATCCGCGAGCGCATCTTCGAACCCTTCTTCACCACCAAGCCGGGCGACGGGAACCTGGGATTGGGGCTCGCCCTCGCGTTCGGCGCGGTGAGGGATGCGGGCGGCAGCCTGATCCTGCTGCCGGGAGACGAGGGCGCGACGTTCCAGATCGAGTTGGCCGCCCCCGGGCCGCCGGCTACCTGAAGCTGCCGGCGATCGACTTGAGGCCGTCCTGCGTCTGCTTGCCGATGGCGCCGATCTGGGCGTTGCGATCGACCCATTGCTGGGCCTCCGACGGCACCTTGTAGCCCAGCACCTCCTCCGGCAGCTTGACGCTGAAGCCGCTGGTCATGCCGAGATAGATCACGCCGATGATACCGAGCTTGAACGCCCAGCCGAGCAGGAAGCGCATGGAAAATCCCTGAAAGAACGCGGGCCAGGATAGTTTCGCCGCCTGCGCGCAAACAGCGGCGCATTGGTATCAATTGTTGTCCGGCCGGCCGGGCCGCCCGGAAAAGCTGGCCCGGACATGGTGGGCGAGCTCCTGCACCGCGGCACCGGCGCTCGGCGGCAGGTAGAGGTTGATGCGGAACTCCGGCAGCGCCGGCAGCCGCGCCTCACGGCCCAGGATCTCGAAACGCGCCCCTGATTCTCCAGTGGGCACGGACGAGCGCAGCAGCGGGGCCACGGCCAGCCCGGCTTCCAGCACGGCATGCACCGGCTCGAGCCGGCTCACCTCGCAGACCGCGCGCCAGTCGCGCCGCACCCGGCCCAGCGCCTCGACGGCGACCGGCCGGAACACGCAGGTCGGCGCGCCGAGGGACACCGGCAGCGGATCCTTGAGATGGGCATCGCCGCCCGCGCCGCCGACCCAGACGAGGCGATCGGTGCGCAACGTCTCGCCATGGCGGCCGCACCCGGTCTCCGTCGTCAGCGCCAGGTCGACGCCACCTGAGCGCAGTTGCGCGCGCACGATCTTCGTATCCTCGCAGACCAGCACGACGCGCACGCGCGGTTGCGCCTTGGCGAAGCGTCGCAGGATCGGCGGCACCACCGAGCCGACGATGTCGTAGGGCACGCCGAAGCGCACCTCGCCCTCGAAGGGCGGCGTGCGCATGCCGGCCAGCAGTTCGTCGTTCTGCGCCACCAGCCGGCGCGCCTGGGCGAGCAGCCGCTCGCCGGCAGGCGCCAGCGCCAGCCGCCGGCCTTCGCGCGAGAACAGTCGACACCCCAGCACCTCCTCGAGCCGCTTGACCTGCTGGCTCGCCGCCGCCTGCGACAGGCCGAGCACCGACGCCGCGGCCGTCACGCCGCCGGTATCGACCACCGTCAGAAAGGCGCGCAGGAGCGCAATGTCGAGATCGCGATGCATCGCCAAATATAAGCATCGGCGAACGAATATATCCAAAACATTCGTTTTTCTTATTTTCGGCCTTCCTGTAACCCCCTCACCCAGCCTCTCCCCCGATCGGGGGGAGAGGAATCCGATTCTTCCTCCTCTCCCCCGCGAGGGGGAGAGGTTGGGAGAGGGGCGACGAAGAGAGAGGAACACATGACCAGGATCTCCGGCCTCTGGCTGCCCGCGATCACGCCGTTCAGGGACGGCGCGCTCGATCTCGTGAGCTATCGACGTCTGCTCGAGCACTATCTGGCGCTCGGCGTCGACGGGCTGTTCCCGCTCGGCACGACCGGCGAGGCGCCGACCCTCGACGACGACGAGATCGAGGCGGTGGTCGAGGCGACGCTCGAGGTGGCGGCAGGGCGCGTGCCGGTGTTCGTCGGCGTCGGCGGCAACGCCACGCGCAAGGTCGAGAAGGCGCTGAAGGCGCTGGCGCACCTGCCGTTCCAGGGCATCGTCTCGGTCTGCCCCTACTACAACCGGCCGGGCCAGGACGGAATGATCGCCCATTTCCGGCGCATCGCCGAGGCCACCGACCGCGACGTGCTGATCTACAACATCCCCTATCGCACCGCCGTCAACCTCACCAACGACTCGCTGCTCGAGCTCGCACGGGTGCCCAACATCGTCGGCGTCAAGGACAGTTCCGGCAGCCTCGCCCAATCGCTCGACCTGCTGGCCCGCAAGCCCAGGGACTTCGCCGTGCTGACCGGCGAGGATGCGCTCTACTTCACCATGCTGGCCCACGGCGCCGACGGCGGCATCCTGGCGGCGAGCCATGTCATGACCCCGCACTTCCTCGAGGTGAAGCGCGCCTTCGCCGACAACGACCTCGCCGGCGCCCGCCGCGCCTGGGCGCCGCTCGCCACGCTCACGCCGCTGCTGTTCGCCGAAGCCAACCCGATGCCGATCAAGCACTGCCTGTGGCGACAGGGCCTGATCGCCTCGCCGGAATGCCGCCTGCCGCTGACGAAGATCTCCGACGGCCTGGCGCGCCGGCTGGACGATCTCCTGGCGGAGAAGGCGGCGGCGTAGCGGCACGCACGACCTCATCCTGGGGAGCAGGCCGAAGGCCGCGTCTCGAAGGATGGGAACGAGCACCCTTTCGGTGGCCCAGCCTTCGAGACGCACGCCTCCGGCGTGCTCCTCAGGGTGAGGTGTTTCAGTAGCGACCGCAAAGACACAAGACGCGCGCAACATCGTTACAACCTGACCGTGGTTGGCGGAGCAGGGTGACGGTCGAGGCGATGGCCGCCTCCAGATGTTGTGTGAGGGGACGCGGGTCCTTCCGGCCGAGACAAGACCGCCTCACGCTGAGGAGCGGTCCGCAGGACCGCGTCTCGAAGGGTGGCAACGAGCACCTCGTCTGCGGCCCATCCTTCGAGACGCCGCACGTCGTGCGGCTCCTCAAGGATGAGGTGATGATTCGAAGGGCTCATGATGTTGTGGCTGCCGAATAAAATAACGAGAAGAAAACATCCACGATTCCAGATCTTGTGGCCGGGTGACGCGCGGCAGACAACAAACGAACCTTCGTCTCGTTTTCCGATTGCGTAATGGCAAGGCACGCATGCGCGCGAGCCTAGGCCCGTTGCCCTTGCCGTTCCAATCTGGTCAACGATTCGCGAATCGCCCTTTGATTCTCCACGACAAATCTTGCGCTGCTTGACCATGCGGATGACGCGAATCAGACGGGCTTTTGACGGTGGGCCCTTTGGGCAGGCGATGGGGAACGCGGATGACATGAGCGCAGGTTACGCCAGGGGCGATCGCGGAATCGAATCTGGTTCACCGGGTCGGATCGCTGCCTTGATTCTCCACGCGAATTTTTCCACCGGTGAACCAGATTCGATTTTGCCGAAGCGCTCTCCCATTCTCCGCGCAGTTTCAACTCGCGTTTGGAGAATCACATGATGAGTTAGACCGGCTTGGCGCGCCACTCTGATAGGGCAGCTCGCAAGATATCGGCCATGATCTCATCGCTGATATGCAGTGGATCATACCAACCGTCGGAACTTATGACTCGGAAGTGACCTCCACCGACAGGCCGGCGCCGAGCTTGCGCAGCACGAACTCGACCGGGATGCGCGTTCCCCGGATGACGGGCTTTCCGCCCATGATGTCGGGGTTCATCTCGATTCGCGGATGGGGCATGGGGAGACCTGGGATGCTCTGGCGACAAAAAGTAGCACGAATTGGGCGCCGTTCCGATTCTCCGCCGTCGTCCCGAGCGAAGCGAGGGGCCTTTGGGCGACAGAAAGGTCCCTCGCTGCGCTCGGGATGACACTCGCAGCTAAGCGCGCGCCTTCAGCAGATCGCGGATCTCCGTCAACAGTTCCTGTTCGCGCGTCGGCGGGGCGGGCGGCGGCGGCGCGGCCTGCTCGGCACGCATCAGGCGGTTCATCAGCCGCACCACGAGGAAGAGCACCCAGGCGATCAGCAGGAAGTTCACCGTGACGGTGATGAACTGGCCGTAGCCGAGCGTGGCGCCCGCCTTCCGGGCGGCGTCGTAGGTCGCCGCCTGGCCGGCGGCGCCGGCGAGGGCGATGAAGTAGTTCGAGAAATCGAGGCCGCCGAAGATCCAGCCGATGACGGGCATGATGACGTCGTTGACCAGCGAATCGACGATCTTGCCGAAGGCGACGCCGATGATCACGCCGATGGCGAGATCGACGACGTTGCCGCGCAACGCGAACTTCTTGAATTCCTGCAGCATCTCCGCCCTCCGTGCCCGGGGTCTTCACGTTCCCCACCCTTCGAGACGGCCGCGGCGCGGCCTCCTCAGGGTGAGGGGTTACTGTTTCGACGCGGCCTCCTCGGGGCGAGGTTTTCGCCATCAGCCGATACGCAGCCACACCAGCAAAGCAGAAACCGTGACCACCGAGAAGGCCGTCGACAGCAGGACGGCGGCGCTGTTCTGCTCCACGGAGATGCTGAACTGGCGGGCCAGCACGAAGGCGTTGGCGGCGGTCGGCGTCGCCGCCATCAGGAGCGCCGCCTGGCCGGGCACCGAGCGCATGTCGACGAAGAACGGCAGGATGGCGAACGCCGCCAGGGGCTGGATCACCAGCTTGATCACGGTGACGAGGCCCGCCTCGACCAGGCCGCTGCGCACCGACTTGTCGGAGAGGAAGAGGCCGATCGCGAACAGCGCGCAGGGCGCCGCGGCCGCGCCCAGCAGGTCGATCCATTTCTCGACAGGGGTCGGCAGGGCGAGGCCGGCGGCGGACCAGGCCAGCCCCAGGGCGATCGACACGGGCAGCGGGTTGCGCGCGACGTTCCAGGCGGCGCGCAGGAAGGTGCGGATCGGACCATGGCCGGCCGCGACCTCGAGCTCGATCAGCATGACGCCGAACACCATGGAGATCACGGCGGTCACGATCACGGCCAGCATGGCGGGCGGCAGCCCCGCTTCGCCGAAGGCGGCAAGGCACAACGGCACGCCCATGTAGCCGACATTGCCCCAGGAGGCGGCGATGCCGCCGAGACTCATGGCGGCGAGGCCACCGCGCGCGACGAGGCGGCTGGCCAGCATGCCGAGGGCGAAGGTGGCGAGAACGGCCGCGCCAAAGCCCGCGATCAGCCCCGGATCGAGCACGGACCGCACCGGCGTGCGGGCCAGGGTGCCGAAGAACAGGACCGGCAGCGCGAACCAGCTCACGAAGGCATTGAGGGCGCCGGTCGCCTCGCCCCCCAGGATCCGCCACCGGCCGGCCAGATAGCCGACGAGGACGACGGCGAAGATGGGGAAGGCGACATTCAGCAGGACGGCCACGGCAGCACTTTCATGAACTCATTAGGAAATTGACATAAGATACTAAAATACAATAATATTTTCCCATCACAGAGGCCGCATCGCGTCCCCCTCGCAGAGCGGCCCGGGAGAGTACCGATGCGTCTCTTGCTCGCCGGCCTGGCCGCGCTCTGCGCGGTCGCTTTCGCGACACCGTCGTTCGCCGCCCCCAAACCCAAGCCCGGCACCAAGGCCTACTGCACCAGCCTGAAGAGCGCCACCGCGCGCGACGCCTGCCTGAAGAAGCTGCACGCCTCGGCGGCCAAGACGAAGACCAAGACCAAGACGAAGAAAGCCAAGGCGAAGACGACCGGGAAGCCGGATACCGCCGAGGTGCCGAGGACGGTCGAGATTCCGCCGCTTCCGGCGAAGACGATCTGACCCGGAGGAGAGCGCCACCAAGGCGCCGGTTACTGCGCCGCGAGTGGCGCATTTTTCTGTCGTCCTGAGCGAAGCGAAGGACCTAAGGGTTCGACCGAAGGTCCTGCCGCAATGCTAGGTCCTTCGCTTCGCTCAGGACGACAAAGAGAAACCTTCGCTTCAGCGTTTTCGGCCTACGGCCGAAAAGCGCGACTCAGGACGACAGAGAAGCTGGAGTGGCGCGCCCCCAGCACTCTGACCTAGTCTCCGCTCTCCTCCCACACGGAGAGCGACATGGGTCATTCCGCTGCGCTTGTATCGACCGAGGAGCTCGCGCGTCGCTTGGGCGCGCCGGGCGTGCGCGTGTTCGATGTCACGATGTATCTCAGGCCGCGCCCCGACGCGCCGGGCTACATCTCCGAAAACGGACGGGCCAACTACGACAAGGGACACATTCCCGGCGCCGCCTATCTCGACCTCCAGGCCGACCTCTCCGATACCGCCTCGAACCTGCGCTACACGCTGCCGCCGCTCGACCGGCTGACCCGCGCCTTCGCCGCCAAGGGCGTCGGCCACGGCACCTTCGTCGTGCTCTACAGCCATGCCTCGCCGGTGTGGGCGACGCGCGTGTGGTGGATGCTGCGCGCGGTCGGCTTCGACGACGCCGCCATCCTCGACGGCGGGCTCGACAAGTGGAAGGCGGAGAACCGGCCGCTCTCCACCGAGCCGACCGACCATCCGCCGGCGACGCTCACCCTGCGCGGGCGCCCGGAGATCTTCGTCGACAGGAACGTCGTGAAGGGCGCCATCGGCCGGGGCGACACGCTGACGCTCAACGCGCTCAGCCTCGACCAGCACAAGGGCAGCGGCGGCGTCAGCTACGGCCGGCCGGGCCGCATCGCCGGTTCGTCCTGCGTGCCGGCGGCGAGCCTGTTCGGCGCCGACAAGACGCTGAAGCCGATCGCCGAGCTGCGCGCCGCCTTCGAGGGCGTGGGCGCGGCGCCGGACAAGAGGGTGCTGGTCTATTGCGGCGGCGGCATTGCGGCCACGCTCGACGCGTTTGTGTTGACGGCCTTGCTCGGGCACAAGAACGTCGCGGTCTACGACAACTCCATGCAGGAATGGTCGAACGACCCCGCCCTGCCGATGGAAACGGACTGAGAGGAGGAACGACGTGACCGCCTACATCATCGTCGAGGTCGAGACGACCGACGAGGCCCTGATGGCCGAGTACCGCAAGCACACGCCCGGCGCGATCGCCAAATTCGGCGGCAAGTTCATCGTGCGCGGCGGCAAGACCCGGACGCTGGAAGGCGGCTGGACGCCGCCGCGCGTCGTGGTGCTGGAATTCCCGAGCTACCAGAAGGCCGAGGAATTCTACGACTCCGACCACTACAAGCCGATCCTCGCGATGCGGCTCAAGGCCGGCAAGTCGAAGGCGATCCTGGTCGACGGATACGATGGCTGACAATGCCGCCTACAAGGCGGTCGGCACGCTCTACAACGCGCTGATGACGGCCCTCGTGCTCGGGCTGGTCACGCGGCGCGGCGAGGAGGCGGCGCGCGACTACGTGTTCCGCCATTTCCGCCGCCAGCATGTCGAGAAGTTCCTGCCCGGCCTGCAGAAGCTCGGCCTGGCGAACGAGAAGGACGCGCCGGCCTGCGCGCTCTACCACTATCACTCCAACGCGCTGGGCGGCGTGAAGACCGGCTATCTGCGCGAGAGCGACAGCAAGGCCTGGGTGCGCTATCCACCGCCGCGCTGGATCTGGAAGGGAACGGCGATCGCCGGCGTCCCGCATTCAGTGTCGGCGGCCATGCTGCATGGCTGGCATGGACACAACGGCGTATCGCTTGGCAACGACCGGCTCGGCTTCGTCTGCACCGGCATGACGGTCGACGGCCTGCCGGGCCTCGAGGGCTACTATTGCGACTACGGCCGGCCCATCGCGGAAGCCGAACGCGTGCGCTTCGCCTATGGCAAGGAGGAGATGCCGAGGATCGACTGGTCGGCGCAACCCCGACTCGAGACGGCGAACTGGCCCGAGGAACGGCGGCTCAAGACCTTCCGCGCCTACGCCCTCGAGTATCTGCGCACCATGCTGCCGACCCTGCAGGAGCAGCTCGGCGCCGACGCGGCGCAGACGGAGCTGGGCCGCGTCGCCCGCCTGGTCGGCCTGCAGTTCCACGAGGAGACGGCGCGCGAGCTCGATCTGCCGACCGACGTCGAACGCGGCGACGCCCGGAGCGCGCACGATTTCGCGCGCTGGCTCGCGGCGATGCTCGCCGCGCAGGGCGAGGAGGTCGAGAACCGCGGTGTGGACGTCGTCATGCGGGGCTGGCGCGCGGTGCGCGGCGTCGACCTTGCCGATCCGCTCAAGGCCTTCGACGCCTGGAACGAGCTCTGGATCGGCGCCGCCGCGGCGCACGACCGGTTCCTGAGGGTCGAGACCGCACGCTCGCTCGACGAGCGCGGCTGGTCCGTCACCTGGCGGATCGCCGGGCGATAAACATGACCCCTCCGCCCCGCAGGACGGGGCGGTCATACCGCGACGGAGGGGTCATGAGTCACCGTGCGGCGGCCTGCTCGATGGCGCGGAGATAGCAGGCCGGCAGCTTGTAGCCCTCGATCGTCGCGCCGAGCGCGGCGAGCGGCAGCCAGCGCGCCTCGAGATGCTCGGGACCGAGGACGACGTCGCCCATCGCCTGCAGACGACAGGCGAACGGCAGGATGCGCACGAACCGGCCCGGCAACACCTCGAAGAGATGCGCGTCGAGCGCGGCGCCGACCTCGACCGCGAGCCCCGTCTCCTCGCGCACCTCACGCTCCAGCGCCGCGCGGTGGTCCTCGCCCGGATCCGGCCGCCCGCCCGGCAGGTCCCATTCACCGCGCGCGTTGCGCAACAGCAGCACGCGGCTGTCGTCGATGACGACGCCTTTGACGGAGATGGGGTGATCCATGACACAAGCCTATCCGTCGTCCTGCACGAAGCGAAGGAGATGAACCAACCCGGGTGGACAGCGATCCTGTTGCCGGTGCCAGATCCTTCGTCGGCACTCCAAAGAAAAAGGGCCGGGGATCGCTCCCCGGCCCTCTCCGATTGTTCCGTCGACCGGACCTAGAAGTCCATGCCGCCCATGTCGCCACCGCCCGGCGGCATCGGCGGGGCCTTCTTCTCCGGCTTCTCGGCGACCATGGCCTCGGTCGTCACCAGCAGGCCGGCCACCGAGGCGGCGTCCTGCAGCGCGGTGCGCACGACCTTCACCGGGTCGATGATGCCGGACTTCACCATGTCGACATACTCGCCCTTCTGGGCGTCGAAGCCGAAATTGGTGTCCTTCTGGTCGAGCATCTTGCCCGCGACGACGGCGCCGTCGAAGCCGGCATTCTCGGCGATCTGGCGGACCGGCGACTGCAGCGCACGGCGCACGATCTCGACGCCGACCTTCTGGTCGTCGTTGCCGGTGCGCAGCTTCTCGAGCGCACGGATCGCGTAGAGCAGGGCCGCGCCGCCGCCGGCGACCACGCCCTCTTCCACCGCCGCCTTGGTGGCGTGCATGGCATCATCGACGCGGTCCTTCTTCTCCTTGACCTCGACCTCGGTGGCGCCGCCGACCTTGATGATCGCCACGCCGCCGGCGAGCTTGGCCAGGCGCTCCTGGAGCTTCTCGCGGTCGTAGTCCGAGGTGGTCTCCTCGATCTGCGCCTTGATCTGGGCGATGCGGCCCTCGAGATCGGCCTTCTTGCCGGCGCCGTCGACGATCGTGGTGTTCTCCTTCTCGACGATGACCTTCTTGGCCTTGCCGAGCATGTCGAGCGTGACGTTCTCCAGCTTGATGCCGAGATCCTCGGAGATCAGCTGGCCGCCGGTCAGGACCGCCATGTCCTCCAGCATCGCCTTGCGGCGATCGCCGAAGCCCGGCGCCTTGACGGCGGCGATCTTCAGCCCGCCGCGCAGCTTGTTGACGACCAGGGTGGCGAGCGCCTCGCCCTCGACGTCCTCGGCGACGATCAGCAGCGGCTTGCCCGACTGTACGACCGCCTCGAGCACCGGCAGCATCGCCTGCAGGCCCGAGAGCTTCTTCTCGAACAGCAGGATGTAGGGGCTCTCCAGCTCGGCGATCATCTTGTCGGCGTTGGTGATGAAGTACGGCGAGAGATAGCCGCGGTCGAACTGCATGCCTTCCACGACGTCCAGCTCGGTCTCGAGGCTCTTGGCCTCTTCCACCGTGATCACGCCCTCGTTGCCGACCTTCTTCATCGCCTCGGCGATCATCTTGCCGATCGACTTGTCGCCGTTGGCCGAGATGGTGCCGACCTGGGCGACCTCGTCGGTGCCGGTGATCTTCTTGGCGCGCGCCTTGATGTCCTCGACCGCCGCCTCGACCGCGATGTCGATGCCGCGCTTGAGATCCATCGGGTTCATGCCGGCCGCGACCGACTTCACGCCCTCGCGCACGATGGCCGCGGCGAGCACGGTCGCCGTGGTCGTGCCGTCGCCGGCGATGTCGTTGGTCTTCGAGGCCACTTCGCGCACCATCTGGGCGCCCATGTTCTCGAACTTGTCGCCGAGCTCGATCTCCTTGGCGACGGTGACGCCATCCTTGGTGATGCGCGGCGCGCCGAAGCTCTTGTCGAGCACGACGTTGCGGCCCTTCGGGCCGAGCGTCACCTTGACCGCGTCGGCCAGGATGTCGACGCCGCGCAGCATGCGCTGACGAGCGTCGCCGCTGAAGCGGACTTCTTTGGCTGCCATTGGCTTATTTCCTCTTGGATGTTCAGTTGCGATGGACGATGGATGGGATCGGAAGCGATCAGGCCGCCTTCTTCAGGGCGCCGGAACCCTCGAGGATTCCCATGATGTCGCTTTCCTTCATGATCAGGTACTCGACGCCGTCGAGCTTGACCTCGGTGCCGGACCACTTGCCGAACAGGATGCGGTCGCCGGCCTTGACGTCGAGGGCGACCAGCGCTCCCTTCTCGTCGCGGGCGCCCGGGCCGACGGCGACGACTTCGCCTTCCATCGGCTTTTCCTTGGCCGTGTCGGGAATGATGATGCCGCCCTTGGTCTTCTCTTCCTCCGCGACGCGCTTGACCACGACGCGATCGTGAAGCGGACGAAACTTCATGCTCTTTCCTCCAATATCCCCAGTTGAACCTGCGCGGCTCGCGCCGCGACGGAATTAGGTCCTGTCAGCACTCCCCCTTGGTGAGTGCCAAAGGCGCAGGGGATTTAGGGGTGTCGCGGGTCGGAGTCAAGGCACCGGCGAAAAGGTTCCGCCACGTCATCCCGCACCGGCAGCATTCCCACAGGAGTGCTGCCAACTCTTTGATGTGGAACGATTTTTGCTGATTTTTCGTTAAGCGCGCGTGACTATTCCTTCACGAGCGTCGTGTCAAGGAGTGCCTCGATGGACCGTAATTTTGTTGCGCAACTCAACGATTACCGCGTGACCACGGCTGAGATTCTCTACTGGATGCCCGATCACAAGCATGTCCTGCAAAGCTTCGTGTGGCAGAACCTCGACCTCGCTCCCCGCTTCCCGGCGCTGACCAGATTCCTCGACTTCTGGGAAAGCAACCTCGACGGCAAGCTGCACAAGGTGCGCGTCGCCAACGCCGCGCTGATCAAGCCGGCGGAGTTCCGCTTCTCCAGCGGGCTGTATCAGTTGCATTAGTTGCCGGTTCATGCCGAGGTGACCTAGGGTCCCGGTCCCTGAACGCTCATCAGAGATCGGCCCCTCCCCATGCCCCAGAAGAATCGGACCACCGCCCTGCCGGGCCTCGACGCGCTGAAGTGGCGCTGCATCGGCCCGTCGCGCGGCGGTCGGGTCGTCGCCGTGTCGGGCGATCCCAGGGATCGCATGACGTTCTATTTCGGCGCCTGCGCCGGCGGCATCTGGAAGACGGTCGACGGCGGCGTGTTCTGGCGCTGCGTCTCGGACGGCTACATGGGCAGCGCCGCCGTCGGTTCGATCGCGGTCGCGCCGTCGGACGCCAACGTGATCTATGCCGGCACCGGCGAGACGGCGATCCGCCTCGACGTCTCCTATGGCGACGGAATGTACAAGTCGACCGATGCCGGCCGCAGCTGGAGCCACATCGGGCTCAAGGAGACCAGGTTCATCGGCCGCATCGTCGTGCATCCGGAGAACCCCGACCTGGTCTATGCCGCGGCGCTCGGCGACGTCTTCGGCCCCAACCGCGAGCGCGGCGTCTATCGCTCCCGCGACGGCGGCAAGTCGTGGCAGAAGATCCTGCATCGCAACGACGTCGCCGGCGCGATCGATCTTTCGATGGACCGAAACAACCCGCGCATCCTGTTCGCCGCGCTGTGGGAGGCGCGGCGCAACTTCTGGAACATCTCGAGCGGCGGGCCGGGCAGCGGCCTGTTCCGCAGCACCGACGGCGGTGACACGTGGGAGGAGATCACGCGCAACCCGGGCCTGCCCGACGGCATGCTGGGCAAGATCGGCGTCACGGTCTCGCCGGTCCGCGCCGGCCGGCTGTGGGCGCTGGTCGAGGCGGAGGGCGACAAGACCGGCCTGTACCGCTCCGACGACTACGGCGCGCGCTGGAGCCAGGTCTCGGCCAACCGCGACCTGATGCACCGCCCCTGGTACTACACGCACGTCTTCGCCGACACCGGCCATGCCGACACGGTCTACGTCACCAACCTGCAGATGTGGAAATCGACCGACGGCGGCACCTCGTTCAGCGAGGTCACGACGCGGCACGGCGACAATCACGACCTGTGGATCGACCCCAACGATTCCCAGCGCATGATCGAGGGCAACGACGGCGGCGCGCACGTGTCGTTCAACGGCGGCGCCTCGTGGTCGACGATCTACAACCAGAAGACGGCGCAGTTCTACCGCCTCGACATCGACAACCAGTATCCCTACCGCGTCTACGGCACCCAGCAGGACAACACCTCGATTGCCGTGCCGAGCGCGTCGGAGTGGGGCGTCATCACCCTGGCCGACTGCTCGTACCCCGGCACCGGCGAGTCGGGCTTCATCGCCGTCCATCCCAGGAACCACGACGTGGTCTATATCGGCGCCATCGGCTCGAGCCCGGGCGGCGCCGGCGCGCTGCAGCGCTACGACCATCGCACCCGCCAGATCCAGCTCGTCAACGTCTGGCCCGAGGAATCGACGGGCATCTCGCCGAAGGATCTCAAGTACCGCTTCGCCTGGACCTATCCGATCGTGTTCTCGCCGCACGATCCCGACACCCTCTATGTCGGCGGCAACTGCGTGTTCCGCACGCGCAACGAAGGCATGGACTGGGAGAAGATCTCGCCCGACCTCAGCCTCAACGACCGCGCGCGCCAGGGCCATTCGGGCGGCGACATCACACGCGAGAGCGCCGGCGCGGAGGTCCATGCCACCACCGCCTGCGTCGTCGAATCGCCGCACCGTCGCGGCGAGATCTGGGCCTCGACCGACGACGGGCTGGTGCACGTGACGCGCGACGACGGCAAGACGTGGAGGAACGTCACGCCCCGGGCGATGCCGAAGCTCGCTTATGTCGGCTGCGTCGAGCTCTCGGCGCACGACGACAGGACGGTCTACCTCGCGGCCACGCGCTACAAGCTCGCCGACTACAAGCCCTACCTGTTCAGGAGCAGCGACGGCGGCAGGAGCTGGAAGTCGATCAACGGCGACCTGCCGACCGGCGAGATCACCCGCGTGGTGCGCGCCGATCCGGTGGCCAGGGGGCTGCTCTATGCCGGCACCGAGACCGGCGTGTTCTTCAGCCTCGACGACGGAGCGCACTGGACTCGCATGGCCGGCGGCCTGCCGGTGGTGCCGGTCTACGACCTCAAGCTCAAGGACAGCGATCTCGTCGCGGCGACGCACGGCCGGTCGTTCTGGATCCTCGACGACGTGACGGCGCTCCGCGGACTGGCCGGCGGCGGCGGCAAGGGCGCGCGGCTGTTCGCGCCGCGCACGGCGATCCGCACCAAGCTCCACTGGAGCGCCGGCGCCAACGTGCGCGGCGGCATCGCCTACGGCCCGGCCTTCGGCATCGACGGCAGCACCGTGATGGTCGAGAAGGCGGACGGCACGCGCTGGCGCGAGCATCTCGACGTCGGCGAGAATCCGCCCAACGGCGCCATCGTCTACTACTGGCTGGCGCAGGATGCGACGTCCGCCGTCGTGCTGACGTTCCGCGATTCCGCGGGCCGACGGATCGCGTCGTTCTCGAGCGACGACAAGGACGCGCCGGCGCCGCGCAGGCCCGGCACCAGGGCCGGGCTCCATCGCTTCGTCTGGGACATGAAGTATCCCGGTCCGACCAGGCTCGACTATTCCCTGGCCCCACCCCGGCCCAAGCCGCTGGCGCCCGACCCCGAGAATCCGCCGGGCCCGACGGTCGTCCCCGGCACCTACGGGGTCGAGCTCGGCGTCGACGGCAAGAAGCAGGAAGCGCGCTTCGCCGTCGCCAAGGACCCGCGCCTCAGCACGACGGCGGCCGACTACGCCGCGCAGTTCGCCCTGCACAAGGAACTGGTGGCGTCGCTGTCGAAGCTCAAGCAGGGCGTCAACGCCCTGCGCAAGATGAAGCGCCAACTCGCCGACCTCGGCGAGAACGGCCCGCCGGCGCTGCGCGGCCGCGCGCGCCGGATCGGCGACAAGCTGTTCGAGATCGAGCGCGTGATGGTCGATCCCCACCGCAAGTCGGTGCGCGACGTGCTGCGCAACCCGGCCGGCCTGAACGACACGCTGTTCGACATGATCGCCATGGCGACGACCGCCGACGCGGCGCCGACCAGCCAGACGCGCGCCGTGTCGCGCGAGGTGATGGACAAGGTCGACGAGCAGGTCGGCAGGCTCGATGCGCTGGTCAAAGGCGACATCGCCCAGCTCAACAAGCTGCTGGCGAAGGCCCGCACCAGCCGCGTCGCGGCCTGAGGCCGGACACCGGGATGCTGCGTCAGCCGGCGGGCTTCTGGAGCCTGTTCGCGACCGACATGATCGTGCGGACGGCCTATCAGATGGCCAAGAGCCCGATCCTGCCGATCCTCGCCGCGAGCCTCGGCGCCAACAAGCTGATGATCGGCACCATCGTCGGCGTGTCGACGCTGACCGGAACGGTGTTCAAGCCGTTGGTCGGCGCCTTGTCCGACCGGTTCGGCCGACGGCTGTTCTTCTTCACGGCGCTGCTGCTGTTCGCGGGCTTCCCGTTCCTCTACCGCTTCGTCGAGACTGCCGACCAGCTCTTCTGGCTGCGCATCCTGCACGGCAGCGCGACGGCGATCTTCGGCCCCGTCACGCTTGCGCTCGTGACCGAGATGTCGACCGAGAACCGCGGCGCGCGCCTCGGCCTGTTCGAGATGGCGCGCGGCAGTGGTCACCTGATCGCGCCCGCCGTGGCCGGCGCCGTGCTGACGATCAGCACGCCCGAGGTCGTGTTCACGGCGGTCGGATTGCTGAGCTGCGCGGCCTTCCTGCCGGCCCTGTTCGTGCGCTTCGACGAGACCCGCATCGAGCCCGTGCAGCGGCGCGGTTTCCTCGCCGAGCTCGCGGCCGGCCTGAAGCACGCCGCGACCCGCGGCACGCTCTGGTTCGTGGGCCTGCTCGAGTTCGCGATCTACGGGTCGATCTACTCGCTGAAGGCGTTCCTGCCGATCTTCGCCCTCGAGGCCGGCTACGGCGTGTGGGCGGCCGGCCTGTTCTTCACGCTCCAGGAAGCCACGCATCTCCTCGTGCGGCCGTTCGGAGGACGTCTGGGCGACCGGCGCGGATATGTTCCGACGATCGCCGCGGGCCTGGTGGCGCTCGGCGCGGCGCTGATCGCGTTGCCCTCGGCCCCGACAGCCGGCGTGCTGCTCGCTCTCGCCATCGTCGTCGGCGTCGGCCAGGGCCTCGCCTTCCCCTCGACCGTGGCGTTGATCGGCAACCGCATCGACGCGGGCCACATCGGCCTGGGTCTCGGCTTCTACGGCGCCCTGCGCAACGCGGGCAAGGTCGGCGGCCCGATCCTGGTCGGTGCGCTGCTGCATTCTTTTTCGTCCAAGGCCGTTTTTCCCGGCCTCGGCGTGACGGCGCTGGTGGTGGCGCTCGCCCTGTTCGTCGTCGCGGCCCAGGCGCGCCGCGCCCAAGCCTAGAATCTGTCCGGCCAAGCCCGGATCACCGGCGCTTCAGCGAGACATTCGATCGAACTTCCTTTCATACCGATGGCTCATCCTCTTTCGACAACTATGTCGCCGACCAGACGCCGTCCTGTGGATGAGTGGACACCGAGGACTGCAGAGGACTGCGAGGACTCGAGGACGAATCGCCTTGGATGCCGATGGCATCGGCGTCGGAGCAGTCCTCGGGCTGTGGACTCGGCGAGGACGACGCCGTGCCTCCGCCCGGGCCGCCACGCCTCTAGCGGGTCGCGGCGGCGGCGTACTCGCGCGCGGTGCGCTCGACCAGCTCGGCCACCGACGGAACATCGGCGACACCCGAAACGGAATGACCCGCGCTCCAGATGTCCTTCCACCGCCTGGCGCCGGGTTCCCGGGAGCGCTTGTCGCGCTCGGCCGGGTTTATGTCCTTCGAGACGTCGATGCCATCGCGCGGCGGCAGGTTGTCCGGATCGAGCCCCGCCGCGACGATCGACGGCCGCAGCATGTTGGTCTCGAGGCCGGTGAAAGCGCGCGTCAGCAGCACGTCGTCGAGCCGGCTGCCGACCAGCATCTCCTTGTAGGCATCCCCGGCCATGCTCTCGCGCGTGGCGATGAAGCGCGTGCCCATGTAGGCGAGGTCGCAGCCAAGGGCCCGCGCGGCGCGCACCGCGTGACCGTCCGACATGCCGCCG
Organism: Enhydrobacter sp.; assembly: GCA_025808875.1. NCBI lineage: Bacteria > Pseudomonadati > Pseudomonadota > Alphaproteobacteria > Hyphomicrobiales > Enhydrobacter > Enhydrobacter sp. The sequence goes on from CP075528.1 coordinate 4,000,566, forward strand.
GCCATGACGACGATGCCGTCCCAGAACTGCCGCACCGCGCGCACGAAGGCGAAGGGATTGGCCCAGCCGGTCTGGCCGCCGGCGCCGGCGGTCAGCAGCACCAGCCCGTCGACGCCGGCCGCCACCGCCTTCTCGGCGTGGCGCACCGAGGCGACGTCCGCCAGCACCCGGCAGCCCGCGTCCTTCAACGGCTTCATCACCGGCTCGGGCGAGCCCACCGAGGTGATGACGATCTCGGCGCCGTGACGGACGACCGCCGCCACGTCCGCCGCCACGCGCGGGTTCGAGCGATGGACGATGAGGTTCGGGCAATACGGAGCGACGTCCGCCGTCGCCGCCTTGATGTCGGTCAACCAGGCGTCGAGTTCGTCGACCGTCCGGCAGTTGGCGGTGGGAAAAGAGCCGATGACACCCGCGCGGCAGGCCGCCTTCACCAGCGCCGGCCCCGACACCAGGAACATCGGGGCCGCGATCAGCGGCAGGCGCAGGCGGCTCTCGAGCGCGACGGGCAGCGACATCGCGGCAGCATAGCTCAGCGTGGCATCGCGAGAAGCACGATCCCCGAGACGACCAACGCCGAAGCCGCGATGCGACGCGGACCGAATCCCTCCTTCAGGATCACCGTGCCGATCACGGCACCGAACACCACGCTGGTCTCGCGCAGCGCCGTCACCGGGCCGAGCGGCAGGTGCAGGGCGGCCACCAGGAAGGCCAGGAACCCCAGAACCGAGATCACGCCCGCCAGCAGGCCGGTCGCGGCATGGCGGCGGACGTAGACCACCAGGTCGCGTGGGCGGCGGAGCACCGCGTAGCCCACCATGCCGAGGCCGGTGACGATCTCGAGGAAGGCCTGAAAGCCCAGCACCGTGCCGGCCGTGCGCACACCCAGTCCGCCGAGAAAGCTGTAGCTGGCGACGGCGACGCCGGTGGCGACGGCAAAGCCAACGGCTTCAGGCCGCGCGCCGGCACCCAGCGACAAGGTCACGATTCCAAGCGAGATCAGGCCGACCGCCAGCAGCTGGCCAGCGCTCAATGCCTCGTCGATCAACAGCAGCGCCGCGGCAGCCGTGAGGAGCGGCGCCAGCCCGCGCGCCAGCGGATAGACGACGCTCATGTCGCCTGCGCCGTAGGAGCGGATCAACAGCCCGTAGTAGGCGAAGTGAACCGCGGCTGTCAGCGCCAACCATTTCCAGCTTTGCGGCGCCGGCCAATCGACGAAGGGCAACGCCGCCAGTCCGATCAGGAGGCCGGTGGCGCGGATCGCCACCATGCTCAGCATGCGGTCGCCTGACGACTTCACCATCGCGTTCCAGATCGGATGGGCGATGGCCGAGAGGATCACCAGGCCATAAAGCAGTGCCGCGGACATGACACCCGATTGGCGGGCGTCCGTCCGCGGCGGTCAATGTCGCCTTCGGCGCGGAGCCGCCCCGCAAACGCGTCGTGCGGGGCGAGCCGCGAAGAGGAACTGCGCTGGGAACCAGCGCAGAGGAACTTGAAGCGATCCGATTAGCGCGGCCTTTGCTCTACGCGGCTTGTGCCAGGCCTTCCTGCTCCAGGGTGCGCTTGACGGCGGGACGCGCCTTCATGCGCTCGTAGAAGGCGGCGACGTTCCCGGGCAGCGGCATCTTCATGCGCGCGGCAGCCCAGAAGGTGACGTAGAAGAGCGCCGCGTCGGCGACCGAGAAGCTGCCGGCCACGTACTCCTTGCCCTCGAGCGCCTTGTCCATCAGCGCGAGGCCCTTTTCCATGATCTCCTTGCCGCGCGCCTTGACCTTGTCGTGATCGGCCTCGGTCGGCGCATAGTTGCCGGGACGGAACATGCGGCTGAAGCCCTGCATGTGCATGGTCGAGACGACGTAGTCCATCGCCTCCAGAACGCGCGCCTCGCCGTCGGCATCGGCCGGCAGCAGGCCCTTGTCGGGATTCTTGCGCGCGAGCCACGTCGCGATGGCGGGAAACTCGGTCAGCACCGCGCCGTCGTCGCGCACCAGCGTCGGGACCTTGGACTTGGGATTGACCTTCACGAAATCGGGGCCGTATTGCTCCTGCTTGGCGCCGTCGATCTTCTGCAGGTCGTAGGGCTTGCCGATTTCCTCCAGCAGGACGTGGATGCCGATCGAGCAGGCGCCGGGCATGTAGTAGAGCTTCATCGATTCCTCCCGTGTGGGTGTCTAGGATGGGACGGCGGACGCTAGCACTGCGGCGGCGGCGGGGGAAACGACTCAATGGCAACACCGAATCTACGGTCTCTCGTCGGCACGGCGCCGGCCAAGATCGGCACCTTCCTGTTCGAATTCGCGACACCCGGAATCGGCCAGATCCTCAAGGCCGCCGGCGCCGACTACGCGGTGCTCGACATGGAGCACACCGGCTTCGGCTTCGACACCGTGCGCCAGGTGGTTCGCTACTGCCAGGCCAGCGAGTTACCGCTGATCGTGCGGGTGCCCAGCCAGCAGCGCCATCACATCTCGCGCGCGCTCGATACCGGCGCCGACGGGATCATGGTGCCCATCGTTTCCTCGCTGGAGCAGGCCAAGGCCGTGCTCGATGCCGCCAAGTACTGGCCCGACGGCACGCGCGGCGTGGCGCTCGGCCTGGCGCACGAGCGCTTTGCGATGCGCGGCGACGGCCTGCTGCCGCGCTTCGCCGAACAGAATGCGCGCACGGCGATCATCCTGCAGATCGAGGATCCGCGGGGTGCCGCGGCGGCCGACCAGATCGCGGCGATGGCCGGCGTCGACATGCTGTGGCTGGGACACAACGACCTCTCGGTGGCGCTCGGCAAGCCGGGCGCGTTCGACGATCCCGACTTCGCCAGGGCGGAGCAGGCGACCCTCGCCGCCGCGAAGAAGCACAAGAAGTCGGCGGGCCGGCTCGCCGTCGATGCCGCGCAGGCCGCCCGGTTCGTCAAGATGGGCTACGACTTCGTCTCGATCGCGGGCGATGTCTGGCTGCTGCAGCAGGCCTTCGCCGCGGGCGTCAACACGATCAGGAAGGCATGACCGGACACTCCTCCCAAGTCTTCTGGGGAGGTGAGCAAAGAGGTCAGGCGCGGATGACGACCGGCAGCGAGCGGATGCCGCGGATGAAGTTGGAGTAGAGCCGCACCGGCGGCCCGGCGATCTCGATCTCGAGGTCGCGCCGCAGGATTTCCTGCCACAGGATCCTGAGCTGCATCTCGGCCAGCCGGTCGCCGACGCAGCGATGGATGCCGGCGCCGAACGCGAGGTGCTGGCGCACCCTGGGGCGCCCGATGTCGAAGCGCTCGGGATCGGGCATCGCCGCTTCGTCGCGATTGCCCGAGACGTACCACATCACGACCTTGGCGCCCTGGGGGATGACCCTGCCGACGAGCTCCGTTTCGCGCGTCGTGGTGCGTCGCATGTGGATCACCGGCGTCTGCCAGCGGATGATCTCGGAGACGAGATTGCCGAGGAGGGCCGGGTCGGCGCGCACCGCGGCGAGCTGGTCGGGCCGCCCGGCGAGCGCCATCAGCCCACCCGTCATCGAATTGCGCGTGGTGTCGTTGCCGCCGACGATCAGGAGCGCGAAGTTGCCGATGAACTCCTCGAGCGGCATGGCGCGAGTCGCCTCGCCGTGCGCCATCATGGAGATCAGGTCGAACTTCGGCGGCCGCGCGGCGCGCTCGCGCCAGAGTGCCGCCATGATATCGGCCATCCGCCGGAGCTCCGCCATGCGCTCGGCCTCGCTCTTCACCACCGCATCCTCGGCGGCGACGTTGGCGATGGCGACATCCGACCAGTGGGTGAGATCGCGGCGGTCGGCCTGGGGGAAGTCGAACAACGTCGCCAGCATCATGGCCGTGAGTTCGGTCGAAACGCGGTCGACCCAGTCGAAGACCTCGCCGCGCGGCAGGCCGTCCAGCACGGCGGCCGTGCGCTCGCGGATGAGCCCTTCCATGTTGGCGAGGTTGGACGGCGCCACGATCGGCGCCACGGTCCTGCGCTGGGCGGTGTGCCGGGGTGGGTCCATGCGGATGAAGTTGGGCAGCTCCTGGCCCTTGGGCTGATCGGCGATCTGGATGCCGCCGAGCTCGGACGCCGAGGAATAGGTGCCGTGGTCGAGCTCGACCTTCATGATGTCGGCGAAGCGCGTCACCGACCAATAGGGCCCGTACGGGCTGTCGCGGTGGAAGTGAACGGGGTCGTCGCGCCGCATCCGCTCGAAGTGCGGCCGCCAGCTATCGTCCCGATAGAGCGAGGGGTCGCCGAGGTCGACGTCCTGCATGACCGCAAGCGGCCCGCGGCGGCCCGCCAAGTCAAGCCCTTTCCGGTGCCGGAAACGGGATTTGGCGCGTTGACAGTGTCGGGCGACGGGAGCAAATCGTCGGCCCGCCGCCTCCTGGGCGGCGTTTTGACATCATGGCACCTGCCGACACGGGCTCTCCTCCGTCCAATCCATCGCCGACCGACGGCGCCAACGGCGTGTCGCCGCACAAGGCGGCAACGGCCTCGTTGGTGGTCGGCGCGCTGGGCATCGTCTTCGGCGACATCGGCACGAGCCCGCTCTATGCGATTCGCGAATCGTTCGTGCACGGCGGCGGCATGGCGCCCACTCCAGAGCACGTGCTGGGAGTCCTCTCGATCCTGTTCTGGGCGGTGACGCTCACCGTCACGACCAAGTACGTGACGCTGGTAATGCGCGCCGACAACAAGGGCGAAGGCGGCGTGCTCGCCCTGGCGACGCTTGCGGCACAGGGCTTCCGCGGCGGCAGCCGGCGCGCGCGTATCGCCGTCACCGTGTTCGCCGTGATCGGGCTGGCGCTGTTCTACGGCGACGCCCTGATCACGCCGGCGATCTCCATCCTCGGCGCCGTCGAGGGCCTGTCCGCGGTCGAGCCCGGCTTCACGCCGTTCGTCATGCCGTTGTCCCTGGTCATCCTGGTCGGCCTGTTCCTCCTGCAGTCGCGCGGCACGGCGCGCGTCGGACGCCTGTTCGGGCCGGTCATGCTGGTGTGGTTCGCCGTGCTCGGCGTCCTCGGCGCCTGGCAGATCGCCAAGCACCCCGAGGTGCTGATGGCGGTCAATCCCGTCTACGGCATCGAGCTCATCGCCGAGCGCGGCTTCGGCATCTTCCTCGCCTTCGGTTCGATCGTCCTGGCGGTGACGGGCGCGGAGGCCCTCTATGCCGACATGGGCCATTTCGGACGCAAGCCCATCCGGGTCGCGTGGCTCGGACTGGTCATGCCCGGCCTGCTGCTCAACTACTTCGGACAGGGCGCGCTCATCATCAGCGATCCCGGCGTGGTGCATCACGTCTTCTTCGAACTGGTGCCCAAGGACTTCATCATCCTCCTGGTCGTTCTTTCCACCATGGCCACGGTGATCGCCTCCCAGGCCGTCATCTCGGGCGTCTTCTCCCTGACGCGCCAGGCGATCCAGCTCGGCTACCTGCCGCGCATGGAGATCAAGCACACGTCGGAGACGGAAATCGGCCAAATCTACATCCCCCGCGTCAACTGGCTGCTGATGGCCGGCGTCGTCGCGCTGGTGATCGGCTTCGGCTCGTCGGGACAACTGGCCGGCGCGTACGGCCTCGCGGTCACCGGCGCGATGCTGGTCGACTCCGCCCTGGCCATTGCCGTCGCCATCCTGGTATGGCGCTGGTCGTGGCCGCTGGCGGTGGCCGTGTTCGGCGGGCTGGCGATTCCCGAACTGGCCTTCTTCTTCGCCAATGCACTCAAGATTCCGGACGGCGGCTGGCTGCCGCTGGTGGTGGCCGTCTTCATCTATTTCACCATCGCCACCTGGCGGCGCGGCCGAGCGCTCGTCGCCAAGGAGATGAGCGAGGGCACCCTGCCGTTGACGACGTTCCTCGAGCGCATGGAGCGCGCGCCGAACCGGGTGACCGGCACTGCCGTCTTCCTCACCGCCGACGCCAAGGCGACGCCGGCCGCCTTCCTGCACAATCTCAAGCACAACAAGATCCTGCACGAGAGGGTGATCGTGATGCAGGTCGACACCATGGACGTGCCGCGGGCACCGGAATCCAAGCGTGTCGAGGTCGAGCGGCTGGGCAAGGGCTTCTTCTCCGTGATCGCCCGCTACGGCTTCATGGAGCAGCCCGACGTGCCGGCCGCGCTGCGCTCCTGCCGCCCGCACGGCATCGCCTACGACGAGATGGAGACCAGCTTCTTCCTCGGCCGGGAAACCCTCGTGCCGTCGCTGCGCTCCAGGCTCGGCCGCTGGCGGCGCGACTACTTCATCTCGCTCTCGCACAGCGCGTCGGCCACCAAGACCTTCTTCCGCATTCCTCCCAACCGGGCGATCGAGCTCGGCAACCAGATCCAGGTGTGAGGTGCGATGAGCCGGCCGACACTCGTCCTCCTGCCCGGACTGCTCAACACCCGCCGCGTCTTCGAGCACCAGATCGCCGACCTGTCCGACATCGCCGAGATCGTCGTGCCGGAGCTCTTCCATCATGATTCGGTGGGCGCAATGGCGGAGGCGGCTCTCGCCGCCGCGCCGGAACGCTTCGCTCTGGGCGGCTTCTCGATGGGCGGCTACGTCGCCTTCGAGATCCTGCGGCGAGCGCCACAGCGCGTCGACCGGCTCGCCCTGATCGACACCCAGGCCACGCCGGACACGCCGGAGGTGGCGGCGCGCCGGCGCGGCTTCATCGAGCAGACGAAGCTCGGCCATTTCAAGGGCGTGCAGCCGTCGCTGATGCCGCAGATCGTCCATCGCTCGCGGCTCGGCGATGCGGGCGTCACCCAGCCCATCCTCGACATGTCGCACGAGATCGGCGCCGACGGCTTCGTGCGCCAGCAGACGGCGATCATCGACCGGCCCGACAGCCGGCACCTGCTGGTCGACATCGAGATGCCGACGGTGGTGATCGTCGGCCGCGACGACATGGCGACGCCGATCGCCCGATCGCGGGAAATGGCCGCCGACATCGCCAATGCCCGGCTGGTCGTGATCGAGGCGTGCGGGCACATGTCGCCGCTGGAGAAGCCCGCCGAGGTATCGGCGGCGCTCAGGAGATGGATGACCGAATGACCACAGTGTATGCCCGCGAGGACCATCTCGCCGCCGACGAGTACATCGACGTCTGCCGCAAGTCGGGCCTCAATCGCCCGATCGACGATCGCGGCCGGGTCGAGCGCATGCTCGCGCACGCCAACCTGATCGTGACGGCGCGCCAGGACGGCCGGCTGGTCGGCTTCGCCCGCTCGCTCACCGATTTCTGCTTCTGCTGCTATCTCTCCGACCTCGCCGTCGACAAGGCATGCCAGGGCCAGGGCATCGGCAAGCGGCTGATCGAGGAGACCCGCCAGGCCGCCGGCGGCGATCTCACCACGACGCTCCTGCTGTCGGCGCCGACGGCGCTGAGCTTCTATCGCGGCATCCAGATGCCGCAAGCCGACAACTGCTTTCTCCATCGCCGGCAACGGTAGTTCCCTGCCCTGTTGACATGGATCAAGGCGGCAAGGCCATGCCGCAAACCATCCTCGCCTCGGCGATTTCGGAGGGAGTGGAGGGTACGATGTCCCATGTCCATGCGGTTGTCTGGCTCGATTCGAGGGAAGCCCATGTCTTCCAGTTCAATGCGACCGACGTCGAGCAGCAGCGCGTGAAGGCGCATCTGCCATTCCGCAAGGTGCATCACAAGGCGGGTGAGATAGGCGCAGGCAAGATACATCTCGATCGCGACTACTTCGATCGCATCGCCGACGCCTTGCGCGGTTGCGGAGAATGGCTGGTGACAGGCCCCGGCATGGCCAAGCAGGAGTTGCTCAGTCACGTCGAAGCGCACATGCCGCACCTGCGTGCCAGGCTGGTCGGCGTCGAAACCTCGGACCACCCGACCGACGGCGAATTGCTGGCTCACGCCCGGCGCTTCTTCAAAGCCGCAGATCGGATGATCACGCACTGAAAGGAACCCGGCAGGCATGCCGGACGTTCTCCGGTCGCAGCAACCGGAGGGTCCCATGCCGCACACCCAAGCCGTCGTGTGGGTCGACGCCCGGGAGGCCCGGGTGTTCCAGGTCGAAGCCGGCACGGTCGCGAAGCAACACATCCAGGCCGACCAGCCGCACCGCCGGGTCGCCAACAGATCCGGTTCGGTGGCGGGCAGCGACTTGACGCGCGACAACCGCGAGTTCTTCGAGCAGATCCTCGTCGAGTTGAACGACAGCGATGGATGGCTGATCGTCGGGCCGGATGAGACGCGCAACGACTTGCGCAAGTATCTCGATGGTCACGCCGAGGCACTCGAGAGGAAACTCGTGGGCGTCGAGGCGATGGCCCGACCGACCGACGAAGCCCTCTCATCGCTGGCGCACAGCCTGATGAGCGCCAGGACACGGCGAGTCTAGTTCGAGGGGCGGCACGGCCCCCGACGAAGTCACTGCTGGTACCAGGAATTAACGCCCCGTGACCACACGACGTACGATGCGGTAGTGTCCTAATTTGAAAGGGTGCCCTGTCAGGCGCCTTCAGGCCACGCCTCTGCTGGAACGGCATACCAGAGGCCGTCGTGCTGACGGACTTCGCCGCGCACCTCCATCCTATTGAGAGACTCGCTGATCTGCCTGGGCGATAGATGATCGGGAAATTTCTTGGCGATCAAGGCAGACTGGATGCTCGCTATCGACGTGCCATCTTTGCCGAGAACGGAATATACGGCACGGTTGTGAACTGACTCGACTGACATGGGGGGTGTTTCCCTCGGTTGAATATATGCCGACGTAGGGTTACGCCTCAGCGGGCGCAAGTCTGTCGAGCGCGTCTCGATTTAATTGAGTGTCTAAAGGGTCTGCGCGGGGCTGACCTTCGCCGCGTTATGCACGCCGCCCACGCTTTTCTCGCGCTACTTGGTAGTGCAACCAACCAACTCATGCAGCGACCACAAGCTGTTTTGGACATTCGCCGCCATTGCAGGGGGGCACTTCAACGTCTTGTGCATGCGCACGAAGTTATAGTGCGCGAAATGCAGCGACACAGCCGCGTTCATGTTCTCCAGCTTCTTTGAGAAGCCGTTGGTCAGGCGGGTAAACCGCCGCATGCTCATGCGCATGGTGAGGTTCTGACGCTCGATGATGCTGGTCGAGATGTGCTTTTCATCCGGGCGACCGGCGACAACAGTCCGCTCCATGTCCACGACATGCGGCGGGCTGTAGCGGCCCGGACCGATGGGCTCGGCCTCATAGAATTTTACCACCTGCCCGTAGTCTGCATCTGCGCCGAAGGCGCGCTCAACCGCGTCGGCATACAATCCATACGGGAATGAAGGGCGGGGACAACCTACTACGCTCGGTCGTCATTTATGGCCCCAACGCTGCGGGCAAGACCAATTTATTGCGCACGGCCCAGTTTATGCAGAGCTTCGTCGTCCGTTCGGCGGCGGCAGGCGGCGCGCAGTATGCATACACCCCGTTCAGGCTCGCGAGAGCGGTCGCGGGAAAGCCGAGCGCATTTGAAATGTCGTTCATCCAGGACGACATGCGCTACGATTATCCTCTCAGCGACTTCAGGCCGCGCAACGACGAGGTGCTGGAAGATTGGTACATGCGCGGTTGCTATCGTGGCGGAGCAGAGGGGGCAATATCATGAAGCAGCCATGGAACACGAAAAAAGTAGCCATCTGGACTTTGATCATCGCGTGCGTTCTGCAGGTGATCCTAAATCCGCATCTGCTTGTTCGGCTCGGAAATGCGTTGTCCCTAGGGGATGGGGCCGTCGCTCTGCAGGCAATTCTTGTGATCTTTCTATTCGGTGTCTTTTGGGCGGCGGTTGCCTCCGCAGTGTGCGCGGTACGAAATCGGCTTGTGATTAAGGGCTCCAAGCCAAATTAGGACACTACCTACGATGCCGGCCGGCGTCTTGTCCGGCCGTTGCGACGGGTTTGCCAACCGGCCGCTCGGCACCTAAGTACCCAGCGGCATCCATGACAACCAAGGGCCAGTCACCGGGGAGTTACCAGGCAATGTCCGATTCCATCAAATTGGTCGCGTTCTGCGGCAGCCTGCGCAAGGCATCGTTCAACCGCATGGCGCTGGCGGCCTTCAAGGAGCGACTGCCCCCCGGCGTGTCGCTGAGCACGATCGAGATCGGCGAGTGGCCGCTCTACGACGCCGACCTGCAGGCGCAGGGCTTCCCCCCGCCGATCCAGATGGCGCAAAAGACCATGCTCGAGGCGGACGGCATCGTTTTGGTCAGCCCGGAATACAACTACGGCATCTCAGGCGTCCTCAAGAACGCCATCGACTGGCTGTCGCGCACGACACCGCAGCCCTTTGCCGCCCGGCCGATCGCCCTGTTCGGCGCCTCGATGGGCGTTCTCGGCACGGCTCGCGCCCAGTATCAGCTGCGCCAGACCCTGGTCTTCCTCGACGGCCGGCCGGTCAACAAGCCGGAAGTGATGATCGCCCAGGCGCAGAACAAGTTCGCCGACGGCAAGCTGACCGATGAAACGACCGGCAAGCTGCTGGGCGATCTCGGCGCAGCGCTGACGCTCGCTGTGCGGCGGGCGAGGACGGCAGCGACCGTGACCTGAGCTATCTCGGTCTCAGGCTCAGAATGTAGGCGATCAGGTCGTTCTGTTCGCCGGCGCCCAGCGAGAAGTCGGGCATACGGCCATGCGCGGCGGTCATGAAGCCGCGCAGACGGCCGTCGGTGGTCGACGGATCTGCCGCGATCGCGGGGAATGTCGGCAGGCCGTCGGCGGCACCTCTCGCGGCGGCGCGATCGACGACATGACAGGCCGCGCACCAGCGCTGGGCGAGCAAGCGGCCACGATCGACGTCCTGGGCCACGGCGGCGGATGCCGAGAGCAAGACGAACAGAGAAGCCATACCGCGGATCATGCGAACAATCTGGACCGGCGATACCCGATGCCGCCTTGATCCAGATTAAGGATTTGCCGCGGGAGGGTTCGGCCGGAGCGATGGAGGCGGCGCCATGCTCACGCTTCGGCGCACGCCGAAGGACGCGACGCGACCGCCATGCTAGTCCCTGCCGACCCATGGCGTCCAAACTGCCGTTGCTCCTGCTGCTGATCGCGGTGACCTGCCTCAGTCAGTTCTATCGCGTCTCCAACAGCGTCATCGCGCCCGAGCTCACACGGGATCTCGACCTGACCGCACGCCAGCTGGGCTGGGCGGGCAGTGCGTTCTTCTTCGCGCTGTTCGCCCTGCAGATTCCGGTCGGCATGTGGTTCGATCGCTTCGGTGCCCGCCGTACCGTGGCGGTGCTGTCGCTGCTGGCGGCGGGCGGGGCAGTCTGGATCGCCTCGGCGTCGGACGCCGAGGACTTGATCCTCGGCCGCACGCTCGTCGGGCTGGGCTGCGCAGCGTCCTTCATGTCGGTGGTTTTCCTGTGCTCGCGCTGGTTCGAGCCTGCACGACTGGCCACGGCGCTTTCCTGGGTTTTCGCGGCTTCGAACCTGGGGACACTGGCCGCGGCGACGCCACTGGCCTGGGTCGCGGTGACCGTGGGATGGCGCGCGGGATTCTTCGGACTGGCTGCTGTCACGGTCGTCGTCGCGTTGCTTTTCCATGCCGTCGTTCGCGACCGGCCGCCGCATCTGCGCATCGCGGCGATGCGTCAGGAGCCGCTCGTCGAGATCTTTCGTGGCCTATGGCAGGTCTGGCGAACGCCGGGCTTGTTCCCCGTGCTGTCGATGCACTTCTTCGCCTACGCGACCATGCTGACCGTGCTCGGAGTCTGGGGTGGGCCCTATCTCCACGACGTGCATGGCCTCGATGGCGTCCAACGCGGCAACGTGTTGCTGGCGATGGGCGCCGCCCAGATCCTGGGCATTCTGGCCTACGGTCCCATGGATCGCGTGTTCGGCTCGCGCAAGAAGGTCGTCCTGGTGGGCGCCGTCGTTTCGCTCGTCCTGCTGCTCTCGATGGCCCTGCTGGCGCGGCCGCCGTTGTGGATCATCGTTCCACTGCTGGTCGCCTTCTGCTTCTTCTGCGCCTTCGGCACCGTGATCGTGGCGCAGGGTCGCGCCCTGTTCCCCGATCATCTCGCCGGCCGCGGCGTCACCACGGTGAACATGGCCCAATGCCTCGGCCTGACCGTCCTGCCGGCCGGTTCGGGCTACATCGTCGAGGCGTTCGGCGCCACTGATCTCGCCTATCGCTGGCTGTTCGCGGCTCTCGCCGCGGGCCTCGTCCTCGGCTCGCTGGCCTACCTTCGCGCACGTGATGGCTCTATTGCGTCGCCTTCCGCAGATAGGCGATGACGTCGCCGAGCTGGGCCTGCTGCCTCATCCCAGGATAGACCATCCTGGTGTCCGGCACCCGGCCCGCCGGGTCCCTGAGGTACTCCGCCAGAGTTGCATCATCCCAGACGATGCCGGACTTCCTGATGGCATCGGACGACTCGAAACCCTCGGTCTCGCCGGCCTTGCGGCCGAACAGGCCATGCAGGTTCGGCCCGACGGAGGTTGAGCCGTTCTTCTCGACGCTGTGGCAGGCCTTGCATTGCTGGTTGAAGAGGCGCTCGCCCCGCGCGGCATTTCCGGACTGCGCCGACACCGCCATCGGGACCATCGCGAGGGCGGCGGCGACAGCTACGAGAATCGACCTGCTCATCCACCCTGATCAGCAACGAAATACGGCAAGGTGATGTCCTTGCCCACCGGCTCGAAAGCCAGGCGGAGGCGCCGGCCGATCTCGAGGTCGCCCTCCGCGACGTTACGCAGCGGGGCGTTGATGCGAACTCCCGCGTCCATGTCCACCAGAGCCACGATATAGGGCGTCGCCTGCTTGAAGAAAAAGTCGAAGGGATGGTGGCAGACCGTCCAAGCATGCACCTTGCCGCCGAGAGGCGCCTCCTTGAACGCGCTCTCCATCGAGAAGCAGTGAGGGCAGACCGGACGAGGATAGTGGCGGACCTTGCCGCACGCCGCGCAATGTTGAAGCATCAGTCTGTGCTCGCGCAGGCCGTCCCAGTAGGGCCGGCTCTCGCGCGTCGGCGTCGGCAATGGCCGCTCGGGTGCCGGAGGAGCTGTGGTCGTACTCATGCCGCCCTCCGCATGATGGCGAGCGACCCGTCACCCATGTCGCCATAGCCGGTGACGAGGCCCATCTCGGCGTCCTCGATCTGCGCCTTGCCAGCCGCGCCACGCAGCTGGCGCACCAGCTCGATGACGTGATTGAGGCCGACGACATGGCCCTGGCTCAACAACCCGCCATGGGTATTGATCGGCAGTTCGCCGCCCAACCCGATGCGACCGTCCATGACGAAAGGTCCTCCTTCACCCGTCTTGCAGAAGCCCAGTATCTCGAGTTGGCGCAGCACGGTGAAGGTGAAGCAGTCGTAGATCTCGGCGACATCCATGTCCTTTGGCCCGACGCCCGCCATCGGAAAGGCGCGCGCCGCCGCCTTTACAAGCCCGAATTCCAGCAGATCCGGGCGCTGCGCGATCGACGCCGGCGACTCGGGGTGGCCCTCGGCGACACCCATGATTGTCACCAATGGCTGCTTGAGCGACCGCGCGGTGTCGGCGGCGCTCACGATCACCGCCGCACCGCCGTCGCTCTCCAGGCTACAGTCGAACAGACGAAACGGATCGGAGATCATGCGCGAAGCATGATGCTCTTCGACGCTAAGTGGCTTGTTCATCACCACATTGCCGTTGAGAATCGCGTGTCGGCGCATGGTGACGGCGACCTCGGCGAAGTGACGCGGGGTCGTGCCGTAGAGTTCCATGTGGCGCCGTGCGCCCTGGGCGTAGAGCTGGGCCGGCGCGAACATGCCGATCGGCGCTTCGAATTCCGCTGCGAGAGCAAACTGCGGAAACTGCTGCAAGCGCGTCGACACGCGCGCGCCCGAGTAGCCCGTTCGGCCGACGGCGATCAGCACGTTCTTGCAAACTCCGGTCGCCACCGCCATCGCCGCCATTTGCAGTGCTGCCACGCAGGTTGCACCGCCCATCGGCACGAAGGCCGACAACGTGAGGTCGGGCAGGCCGAGGTTGGCGATGAAGTCCTCGGCGATCCCCCCACCCGGGAAGTAGGGAACGACACCGTCGATGTCACGCGGACTGAGGCCGGCGTCTGCGATCGCAGCCAGGCTCGCTTCGAGCTGCAGCGCCAATGCGCTCTTGGACGTACCGCGCGTGTATGCGGTCTCGCCGATGCCGCTTACGGCCGCCTTGTCGCGAAGCGGGTGCGTCATGTTCACTTTCCTCCGGTCGCCATCGTGCCCTAAGCTCCGTCATCCGCGAAGGGGGATTGATGTCCAGGAAAGAATTGGTCGCGTTGTCGGCCGTCGAACTGCGCCGCCGGATCGGCACCAAGGAGATTTCGCCGGTCGAACTGCTCGAGGCATGCCTCGAGCGCATCGAGGAAGTGAACCCGGCGGTCAACGCCGTGACGGCGATGTGCGTGGCGCGTGCGCGCAAGGAAGCGAAGGCGGCGGAAGCCGCGGTGCGGCGCGGTGAGGAGCTGCCGCTGCTGCACGGCCTGCCGGCCGGCATCAAGGACCTCGAAGAGACCAAGGACCTGCTGACCACGTACGGCTCGCCGCTCTATCGCGACTTCGTACCGGGCCGGGACAACGTCATGGTTGCGCGCGTCCGCGCCGCGGGCGCCATCATCGTCGGCAAGACCAATGTGCCCGAGTTCGGCGCCGGATCGAACAGCCGCAATCCGGTGTGGGGCGCGACCGGCAACCCCTTCAATCCGATGCTCAATCCCGGCGGTTCGTCGGGCGGATCGGCGGCGGCTCTCGCCACCGACATGCTGCCGGTCTGCACCGGTTCCGACACCGGCGGCAGCCTGCGCAATCCGGCAGCGTTCTGCGGCATCGTCGGCTTCCGTCCCTCGCCCGGCATGGTCGCCGTCGAGCGACGGGCCATGGGCTGGACGCCGATCTCGGTACTGGGCCCGATGGGCCGCTCGGTCGCCGATCTTTGCCTGTTGTACGCGACCCAGATTGGCCAACACGACCAGGATCCCCTCTCCTTCCCGATCGACGGCATCTCGTTCGCCGAACCCTGGCCGGTCGACCTGGGCAGCCTGCGCGTGGCCTACACCGAGGATTTCGGCGGTGCGCCCGTGGAGAAGGCGATCCGTTCCACCTTCCGCGGCAAGATCAAGGCCATGAAGCATCTCTTTCGCCGCTTCGACAAGATCGAGGTGGACTACGGCGAGGCGGATCGTTGCTTCGACGTGGTGCGTGCCGTCAGCTTCCTGTCGCGCTACCATGACGCCTACACCAGGAATCGCAGGATGCTCGGCCCTAACATCGTGGCCAACTACGAAATTGGCGCCAAACTATCGCTCGCCGACTTCGCCTGGGCGCACGGCGAGCAGACACGTCTCTTCCGCAAGTTCCAGGACATATACAAGGACTACGATCTGGTGATCGGGCCGACTGTCGGCTTCACGCCGTTTCCGTGGAAGCAGCTCTACATCGACGAAATGGACGGCAAGAAGTTGCGCAACTACTACCACTGGATGGCGACCAAGTACTTCGTCACCTTGGTCTCCAACCCTGCGGTCTCGCTGCCCTGTGGCGTCGATCACAAGAAGATGCCGTTCGGCCTGCAGGTGATCGGCCGTTTCCGGGGTGACGGCGAGGTGCTGGGTGCGGCACACGCCATGGAGCAGGCCTTCAAGGGCATTCCAAGCCTGGCGCGACCGCTGCCCAGCATCGCCAAGCTCCGCAAGCCCGTGCCAGCGCTGAAATCCATCGTGACCCACCCGCCGAAGCTGAACGCCAAGCCGACCAAAGGTCCGGCGCCGGGGGCGCTCTAGGAGTGGCGACCAAGCACCAGGATCTGCACGGCCTCACGCTATCGACCGATTCGGAGGAGGCCGCGGCGGCATTCGACCGCGCGACGACGTCGTACCTGAAGTACCGCACCGATGCCGGCCGCCAGCTTGGCGGGGCGCTGAAGGCCGACCCCGACTTCGCGCTGGCCCATGTGCTGCGCGGCTACTTCAACATGCTGGCCTACAACCAGGCGAACGTCGCGGGTGCCCAGGAGTCCCTTGCCGAAGCGCGCAAGCGGGCCAAGCGCACCACGACGCGCGAGGCCGCCCACATCGAGGCGCTCGCCACGTGGGTCGAGGGCGACCTCGATCGCATGCTCGACGTGTGGGAAGGCATCTTCGCCGAGCATCCGCACGACGTGCTGGCCTTCCGCCTGCACCACTTCAACGCCTTCTGGCTCGGCCGGCCCGAGGAGATGCAGGTCGAGGTCGAGCGCGTGTTCCCGCATTGGCGCAGCGACCAGCCGGGCTGGGGCATGGTGCTGTCGTGCCGCTGCTTCGCGCACGAGGAAGCCGGCAACTACACATTGGCCGAGGCCGCCGGCCGCCAGGCGATCGAGGTCGATCCCGGCGATCTGTGGGGCGCCCACGCCATCGCCCACGTGCTGGAGATGCAGGGTCGCCGCGGCGAGGGCATCGGCTGGCTGAAGAAGCTCGAGCCGCACTGGGAGGGCGCCAACAACCTCAAGCACCATCTCTACTGGCACCGCGCCATGTTCCATATCGAGCGGCGCGAGTTCCCCGAGGTGCTGGCGCTCTACGACAACGGCTTCCGCGACCTCAATTCGCCGCTCACGCAGGCGATGCCCGACATGTACATCGACGTGCAGAATGCCGCCTCCATGCTGTTCCGGCTGGAACGGCACGGTATCGATGTCGGCGACCGCTGGGTCGAGCTTGCCGACAAGGCCGAGGCGCGGGTTGGCGACTGCCTCTCGGGCTTCACCCTGCCGCACTGGATGATGGCGCTCGCCGCCACCGGCCGCTTCGAGGCGGCGGCCCGCATGCTCGACGCCATGCGCGCTTTCGGTCAAGGCAATGGCACAGTGCAGCGGCTTGTGGCGCGGGTGGCGCTGCCGATCTGCCAGGCCGTGCTGGCCCATCGCCAGGGCAAGCATGAGGCGGCGCTGGCCGTTCTGCGCCCGGTCATCAGCGAGATGTACTTGCTGGGCGGCAGCCACGCCCAGCAGGACGTCCTGGAGCAGCTCTTCCTCGACTGCGCGCTCAAGGCCGACAGCCCCGAGGACGTGCGGCTGATGCTGGAGCGCGTCGCCGGCCGCCATCCGGTGCCGCCCGGCCGGCGCATCGGCTATGCCATGGCCGCCGACCGCTTTTCACACTGACATAACTTTACCTGACTGCCACCCTCCGGCCACCTTGCCCGCCGTATCCCTCTGTGACCCGCGTCTCGACCGCGGAGAACGGAGGTTCGGATGCGCTACGGCAAATGGATCTTGATGGCTTGCCTGCTCGCCGTGACCGCAGGCTGCATGCAGACCGCCGGCTACCCCTACGGCGGCTATCGCGGCGGCAACCAGTGGAACAGCGCGTCGCGTGACTACGACCGCGACGGCATCCCCAATCGATACGACAGGGACGCCAACGGCGACGGTGTGCCCGACCGCTACCAGCGTCGCTAGACGCGATGTCTCGATCAAACCGCAAAGGCGCCGCCCCGGCGCCTTTGTCGGTCCCGTATCACCCTCAAGGCGCCCCGAAAACGATGTCCCTTGGAGGCAAAAATGCTCAAGACGAGCGGATTCGCCGTGATGGCCGTCACCCTGGCAGCGGCCGGATGCGTACCTGCGATGGAGTCGGGCTACAGCCATGGTCCGGGCTACTACAATTCCGGCTACCCAAGCGGCAGCTACTACAACAGCAGCTACTCGCGTCCACCCACCTACTACAGTTCGCCGACCTACTATTCCACGTACGCGCCACCACCGCGCGTGGTTACGCAGACGAGATACGTCCCGGTTCCGGCGCAACGAACCCATCATCACAAACGCTGGCGCGATCGTGACCGCGACGGCATCCCCGACCGCTGGGAACGCCGCTAGCGTCGACGCTTCTTCAGATCGGCGTCGTGCTCGCCCAGAATCGGTGCCGCGCGGCGCACGCTGCCCGGCGTGGCCGACATCTTGATCGGCACACCCAGCGTCTTCTGGCGGCCGGCCACGGCATGCTCCACTTCGGCGACCATGCCGCGTGCCAGGATCTGCGGATCGGCGAACACCTCGTCGTGCCGCAGGACGGGGCCGGCCGGAATACCCTCGATCTCGAGTACGGCCATCCAATCGGCGGTCGAGCGTTTGGCGATTTCGATCTCCAAAATCGCCACTAACGCCTCATTGTTGCGAACGCGCAGGGCATTGGTCCGGAAACGTGGATCGTCGGCCAGCGTCGGCTGGCCGATCAACTCGCAGAGCTTTCGAAAGAAGTTCTGTTGCGCGCCGCCGATCGTCAGCCACCCGTCTGCGGTCCGGAAGACCTGATACGGCGAGGATCCGCGGTGTGCCTGGCCGAGTTTCTCGGGGCGTTGTCCCGAGGCGAAGTAGTTGGCAGCCTCGTAGACGCCAAGCGAAACCGTCGCCTCGAGCAAAGACGTCTCGACCCACTGTCCCTTGCCGGTGGTCTCACGGGCGCGCAGCGCGGCAAGTACGCCTATCGTGAGATACAAGCCGGCACCGACGTCGGAGATCGCGAGCGGGATGCGATAAGGTGGACCATCCTTCGGTCCCGTCACGGACATCAGGCCCGACATGGCCTGGATCATGAGATCGAAGCCACCGCGCCTCGCATAAGGCCCGGTCTGCCCGAAACCAGAGATAGATCCCAGCACCAGTCGCGGGTTGCGTTGCGAGAGTGCCGTCCATCCGATGCCGAGCTTGTCCACGACGCCGGGCCGGAAATTCTCCAACACCACATCCGCTCCGTCGACCATGTCCCAGAAGATTGCCAGGTCATCCTTCGCCTTGAGGTCGAGACGCGTGCCGCGCTTGTTGCGGTTCCACAGCATGAAAGGCGCGGATTCTTCCCGCACGAAAGGCGGGGCACCACGCATGGCGTCGCCCTGTGGACTTTCGATCTTGATCACATCAGCACCGAGGTCGGCGAGTTGCATACCGCAAAAGGGCCCCGACAGATGCGTCGTCAGGTCGAGCACCACCAGGCCGTCAAGAGCGCCTCTGCCATCCGCGACCATGTCAGACTCCCAACAGCTTCCTTAATTCGGCCATCGTCACGAGCCACTTCGAACTGCCAAACTCGTTGGACACCACCTCGCCGTCGCGCACGATCAGGAAACGGGGTGTACCGCTCTTGCGCGGCAACTGTTCGAGCACGGCGTGCAGTTCGGCCGGCCAGTAGCGCTGCTGGTAGGCCTCTTTGAGGCGCGGCGCCTCCACTTCGATCCAAGTGACGCGCTTGAACTCAGGAGAGGCAAGCCATTCGGCCTTGTACTTGTTCCTCCAGGCCAAACACGGGGTACAATCCCAGCCACCGACATAGATCACCTTCAGGTCGGAGGCAGCGCGAACCGGAATCGCCGCAAAGGTAAGTGCCGTAAGCACAAAGGTTCGACGCGAATGACCCCGAGCAGAGCCGGGGACCTTTGCTGCGTGGGCGTGATACATACCGTACTCTAGGCCGGCATGGCGGCGCCAACCAAATCCTCTCTCGTCACCCTCGAAGACTTCTTCCGGTTCGCGGTTCGGCGCTTTCGGACAGCGAGGCTCGCCTATGGCCACGGCACGACCAATGCACGGGACGAGGCTGCCTTCCTGTTGCTGGAGGCTCTGCGCTTGCCGATCCACGATATCTCGCCCTGGCTCGACCTCAAGCCGACACGAGCCGAACGCTCCCGGCTGCTTACCCTGATCGAAGCCCGCGTCAGCCTGCGAATACCGGCACCTTACCTGGTGGGAGCAGCCTACATGCACAGCGTTCGCTTCCTGGCCGACCGCCGTGCGCTGATCCCGCGCTCCTTCGTCGGCGATTTGCTGACCGCGGGTGCGCTCCCGATCGAGGGTCCACGGCGTGTCAGGCGCGTGCTCGATCTCTGCACCGGTTCGGGTTGTCTCGCCATCCTCGCCGCTTTCGCCTTCCCGCGCACCGACATCGACGCCGTCGACCTCTCGGCTGGAGCGCTTGCGCTCGCGAAGCGCAACGTCGCGATGTACCGGCTGGGGGACCGCATCACGCTGCACCGCGGCGACCTGTTTGCCCCTCTTGCTGGGCAGCGCTACGACTTGATGGTCAGCAATCCGCCCTATGTCGACGGTCGCGGCATGGCGCGACTACCGCCGGAATTTCGACACGAGCCACGCATGGCACTGGCCGCCGGAGTGGACGGCCTCGACGTCGTGCACCGCCTGCTCGCCAATGCGCCGGACTACTTGGCACCGAGCGGTGCGCTGATCTGTGAGGTCGGCCGAGGGCGTAAACTGCTCGAATCAGCCTATCCGCGTACGCCGTTTCTCTGGCTCGATACCGAGCTGAGCCGGGGAGAGGTCTTCTGGCTGGCTCGTCGCGACTTTCCTGCCCAAGCGTTCAAGCGGAGAAAACGCCTGCCCTAGCCACGAGCTAACGGTCACGCGCCGTCGCCGACACAGATGCCGAGGGCGCGGGCGGTTCGCACGAGGGAGCCGTCGGGGTCGACGGTCCTGGAGCGCCCGGCAACCTTCTCCAGTGGCACGTCGATCACCTTGCGGTTCCACCACGCCACCATCCGATCGCGCGCACCCTCGGCCAGCAAATCGACCGCACGCACGCCGAGCGCGCTCGCCAACAGGCGATCCTCGGCGGTTGGCTCAGCGCCGCGCTGGACGTGGCCGAGCACGGTCGCGCGCGCCTCGGCGCCGGTGGCCTTGGCAAGGCGTTGCGCCAACCAGTCCCCCATACCGCCTTTGGCAGGCGCATCGTCCCACGACTCCGGTTCGTCCGACTTGCCCGCGGCCTCCGCCACGACCACCAGCGCCGTTCGCCGGCCGGCCTGTCGCAACGCCGCTATATGGTTCATGACATGCGCTAGACGCCAGCGGATTTCGGGAATCAGGACGACGTCGGCACCCCCGGCGATACCGGCGGCAATGGCGATATGACCAGCGTCGCGACCCATCACTTCGAGCACCATGATGCGATCGTGGCTGGCGCCGGTCGGCTGCAGCCGGTCTAGGGCTTCAGTGGCGACAGCGACAGCTGTCGAATAGCCAACTGCACGCTCGGTGTTGGCGACGTCGTTGTCGATGGTCTTGGGGACGCCGATGAACGGCAGGCGGGTCGGTGCAAGCAAACGACGTAGGATGTCGAGACTGCCGTCGCCGCCCACCCCGATGAGGCCGTCGAGCTGCAACTCCGCCAGAGCCGCATTCATCTCACCGGAGCGATCTCTGACGCTGCCGTCATTCATGGGAAAGGCAAATGGATCGCCGCGGTTGGTGCTGCCGAGGAACGTTCCTCCCCGGTGTGCCAGGGCCGCATCCAGTCGCGACGGATCGAGCTCGCGTACGCCGATCGGCCGCTCAAGCAGCCCAAGCGTACCACGCTGGATGCCGATCACGCTCCAACCATGGCCGTGGTGGGCGCGCAGCGCGACGGCACGGATCACGGCATTGAGTCCGGCACAGTCACCGCCACTGGTCAGGATTCCGATTCGTTTGGTCATCGTCGGCCTCCACGCCTAGTCTATCAAGAAAGTAGCAGGGAGATGGCGCATATGCTGGCAGGCGACGCTTGGACCCACGATACTCTGAAGCCGGCAGATTGGACTGTCGAGTTGTCCTCGCCAGCACGCGACGAATTGCGCGAGGTTGTGCGCGAACTGCGACGCTCGCCCGTGCCTCTCTTCGTGCTCGACCCGCGCGACTTCACCTTGGCCGCCTGCCGCGAGGCGATGAACGAGGTTCGGCGGATTACCCAAGCGGGATCGATGTTTGCCGTTCTCGATCGCTTGCCCATGGAGGAGATCAACCGCGAAGAGGCCATCCAGCTCTATTGGCTGTTGTCGTGTCTGCTGGCCCGTCCAGTGGCGCAGAAGCTGAACGGCCAGATGCTGTTCGACGTGACGGATACCGGCGCGAAATTGAAGCCGGGTTCGGGCGTTCGCCCGACCGTCACCAACGTGGATCTACGCTTCCACAATGACAACTCCTACAATGAGACACCGCCCGACTATGTCTGCCTGCTGTGCCTGCATCCGGCCAAGCAGGGCGGCGTCAGCCAAGTGATGAGCGTGGCCACGATCCATCGAGCACTGAGCGTGGATCATCCCGAGCTCCTGCCGCGCCTCTACAAGCCATTCTGGTACGATCGGCACGCCGAGCACGATCCCACCGAATCGACGACGTTCGCCGCACCGGTCTTCGAGCGCGACGCGGACGGCACGCTGAAGGCGCGGCTCGCCCTGTCGGAGATCTACGCGGGCTACGAGTTGCGTGGCGAGCGCATGGACAACGAGACGATCGCTGCGCTACAGGCCCTTCAATCCATATTCGACCGGCCCGAACTACGTGTCGAACTCGACTTCGTGGCCGGCCAAATCCAGTTCGTCAACAACCGTGCCACCGGCCACGCGCGCACCGAATTCACCGACCATCCCGAACCCGAGCGCAAGCGTCACCTCGTGCGTCTGTGGTTGCGTGAGAGCGGTAGACGCGGCTATCGGGGTTGAGATTGCAAATCGCTTGCTGGCGACGTTTGGTATGTCATAAATTGCGAACCTGGGAGTGAAATGGCTTTCCGGGGAACGATGCATTGTCAGTCGCAGCAGTGCCCGCTCGCGTTGGACTTCTATTCCTTGCGATCACGATTTTCCTCACTTCCGGCCTGTCCCGACCCGCACATGCCGACTGCGTGCTCTCGGGAACGGTGGTGCTCTGCAGCGGCAGTTCCCCCGGGGGTTTTGCTGCCGGCGGGGGCGTCAACGGACTAACGGTGACCATCCAGGAGGGTGCCGTCGTCGGAACGGGCATCACCCTCAACGACAACAATTCGGCGTCGAATCTCGGCACCATCTCCGTTGGCGACACCACGACGGGCATCGCGGCCGGCAACAACAATCAGATCTCGAACACTGGCTCGATTCTCGCTGGTGAAAGCGGTGTCGGCATAACCGTCACGGGATTGGGATCCATCTTCAGCTCGGGCAGCATCGTCGTCGGCAATGTGGGCGTGGGCATCTCCGGCCAGAACGTCACGAACACCGGGTCGATTTCCGTCGGCGACGATGGGTTCGGCATCGTCGGGACCACGAACTTCGGCATGCTCACCAATCGGGGATCGATAGTCGTGGGCGAGAATGGCGCGGGCATCCAGAGCGCTGCCGACTCGCTTTCGGTGATCAACAGCGGGTCCATCGCATTCGGCAACTGCGGTTCTGGCATCGATGTGAGCGCCGGCACGGGACATACCGTGACCAACACCGGCTCGATCCGTGACCTTGGCTGTGGAGGTATCGGCATCCTCTCGGGAGACAATAGTACCATATCCAATTCTGGCTCCATCACAGTCGGTGAAACCGGTGCAGGTATTGCCGGCGGCATGGGCATGTCGGTACTCAACACGGGCACCATCGTTACTGGCGCGGGCGGAGTTGGCATCGAGATCACTGATGGCAGCGCTGTGAATTCCGGAACCATCGTGATTGGCGATGGACTGATCTTTTCGGTCGGAATCTTCTCGCTCTGGGGTGCATCTCAGATCACGAACACCGGAACCATCATCGGCGGCGACGGTGCCAGCGGATTGATGGCCCTTGGATCGAACAATGCGCTCACCAACAGCGGCATCATCTCTGTCGGACAAAACGGAATCGGCCTGTTAGGCCAGGGTGATGGCAACATGTTCTTCAATTCCGGTACGGTCACCCTGGGCGAGGGCGGCATCGGAATTCTGCAGGTCGGCGACGGGGGTACCGCAAACAACAGCGGAACGATCAACGCACTGTCGGACGGTGCACAGGCAATGCTGTTTCAGGGCAATGGCGCCACGGCGATCAACAGCGGCACTATCAACGTTGGAAGCTTCGCACTGGGGATCGGCGTGCAAGGCGACGGCGCAACCATCACAAACTTCGGCACCCTCAATGTCGCCGCCGATGGCACGGGCGTGGCCTTCGCCGGAATCAACAACATCGTGAGCAACCAGGGCACCATCAACGTCGGTGCTTGTGGCGTCGGCATCGATACCTCCCTCAGCAGTGACTCGACGATATTCAATAGCGGCAGCATCCTGGGTGCCGGCTGCAGTGCCACGGCCGTCGCCCTCGGCGACAACGACACTTTCAGTAATAGCGGACGAATCTCCGCGCCGTTCTCGGTCGTAGCATTGGGCAGCAACACGACGCTGACGAACACTGGAACACTGGATGGATCCCTCCTGTTCGATGGAGCCGGCGGAAATACCCTGACGAACTCAGGACTGATCACCATCAGCTCCGCACTCACCGCGGGCAATGGCGTCACGCACCTGGTTGACGGCACCTTCGTGCAGGGCGCCTCGGGCGTGCTGGCGTTGAGGGTTCTGCCGAACAGCGGCACCGGCAACTACGACGTACTTCAGGTCATGAACTCCGTCCCAGGAACGGGTGTCGCCACGCTAGGCGGCACGCTCAGGGTCGTGCCACAACCCGGCTTGTTCAACGCGACCACAACCTATCCAGGCGTGCTCACCTTCGCGAGTTCTAACGGACGGTTCGCCAATGTGGAGACGGGATTGCTCTTCCTGAATGGGGCCGCCATCTACAACAATACCAGCGTCGACCTCGTTCTGACGCGTGTACCGTTCAATCAGGCCTTCACCACGGGCGGGACGAACGAGCAAGCAATCGGCACTCTGCTGGAACAGAACTACTCGCCGGATCTCACCGGGGTGCTGGCGACATTCTACGCCCAACTGCTGCAGTCGACGGCGCCCAATACGCTGGCACAACTTACCGGCGAAGTCGCCACGGCGCCTCAGACCACCTCGTTCGCAACCTTCGGCCAGTTCATGAGCACAATCCTGAGCCAAACCGGCAGTTCCCGCATTGCCGGATCGTCATCGTCGATCTCCCTCGCGATGGCGGGCACAGGTTCTCGTGTCCTGCTGAAGGACTTGGCCTGCGCATCCGACACCTGCGACTCGGCCGGGCAAATTGGCTACACGGCCTGGATGCAGGGATTCGGGGGTGCCGGCAGCATCGACCGCAGCGCCAGCATCGGTAGTTCGCGCATCGACTTCACGACGGCGGGAGGCGCGATCGGCATGGACGCCAGGGTTGCCCCCGATCTTGCGCTGGGGTTGGCCTTGGGTACGGGATCTTCGATCTACAGTCTCACCGATCTCACAAGCAATGGCGGCGGGCGGGCGATCCTGCTGGCGCTCTACGGCACAGCCGATGTCGGGCCGGGTTACATCGACGGAGCATTGGCTCTCGGCTACAATGGCTTTGCCAGCAACCGGACGATAGGCACCGGGGCCATTGCCGAGCAGGCAACGGCTTCCTTCGCAGGCTATCAGTATGGCGGCCGGATCGAGGGCGGATGGCGCTTCGCGCTGGGCGACATGACCCTCACACCCTTCGGCGGCCTCACCGTAATGGCGCTGTCCCAGCCTGGCTACACCGAAGTCTCACGGAACCTCGCAACCGGCGCCCCTGGGATGCTCGGGTTGACCTATCAGGCGCAGACCGCGACATCGGTGCGGTCCGGCATAGGTGCCCAGTTCGAGGCGTCGCTGCGCGTGGGCGAGGATATCCTGTTCCGCCCACGGCTCAGGCTCGGTTGGGCACACGAATTCAACACCGAACGGACGACGACGGCGAGCCTCGGCACTCTCCTGCCCAGTGCCGCCTTCACGGTGCGAGGCGCGACACCTGCCGCCGATGCGCTGCTCGTCGGCGCCGGATTCGATCTCCAACTCGCGTCCATGGTGCGTCTCTACGGCCAGTTCGATGGCGACTTCGCAGCCAATGCGCAGTCGTACTCCGGCACGGGCGGCGTTCGGTTGATCTGGTAGGGTTGACCGGATCAATCAATCTTGAAGGTTATGAGCAACGGCGCATGATGACACGATGCTCGTCCACTTCAGGACCTTCGCCGCATACAACCGCTGGGCCAACGGCCGACTGCATGACGCAGCCGCCACGCTCGACGAGTCGGCATATCGCGCCGATCGCGGTGTCTTCTTCAGGTCGATGCACGGTACGCTCAATCACCTGTTGGTGACGGATCGCATCTGGATGCAGCGTTTCACCGGTACCGGCGAGGCACCCGAGCGGCTCGACACCATCCTCCACGAACGCCTCGTCGATCTGCGCGGGGCACGCGATACCGAGGATCGACGGATTGTCGACTATGTCGAGAGCCTCGACGACGAACGTCTGGCGGGTACGATTCGTTACCGCCGGGTTTCGACGCCCGAGGAGTTCGTCCAACCGCTCGCACCGGCGCTCGCCCACTGGTTCAACCATCAAACGCATCATCGCGGCCAGGCACACGCCATCCTGACCGGACTGGGCAAGATGGCGCCGGAACTCGATCTGCTCTACTTCCAGAGGCTGGTGGAGGCGGGCAAAGCCTGAGGGCCGGCAATGGTGGGCGCACCAGGGCTCGAACCTGGGACCCGCTGATTAAGAGTCAGCTGCTCTACCAACTGAGCTATGCGCCCATTGCCGGGAAGCGCGCGGTATTAGCAAGGCCTCCGCGGCTTGTCGATAGGCTGCGATGAAAGAAATTCAGTCGCGGATTCAGCGCGTTCCCGGCAACTGCGCGTCGCGATAGACGTTGA
The DNA here is from genome assembly GCA_025808875.1 of Enhydrobacter sp. NCBI lineage: Bacteria > Pseudomonadati > Pseudomonadota > Alphaproteobacteria > Hyphomicrobiales > Enhydrobacter > Enhydrobacter sp. The sequence continues at coordinate 4,027,093 of CP075528.1, forward strand.
CGCCAATCAGCAAGCCACAGGCAAACATGACCGAGAGCATGGCCGTTCCACCATTGCTAACCAGCGGCAGGGGCACGCCAACCACAGGCAGCAAGCCCATCACCATTGCGACATTGATGAAGACGTAGAGAAACAGGAGCGACGTAACGCCGAGCGCCACCAGCCGGCCAAAATGGTGCTGGCTGCGCAAGGCGATCGAGTATCCCCACAGGAGGACAAGCGCGAACAGGCCCAGCAACACCACGGCGCCTGCCAGACCCCATTCTTCGACGAACGTGGTAAAGATGAAGTCCGTCTGCTTCTCGGGCAGGAAATTGAGGGCGGCCTGCGTGCCCTGCCCCATTCCCTTGCCAAACAGGCCACCGGAGCCGATCGCGATCTTCGACTGCGTGATGTGGTAGCCTGCCCCGAGGGGGTCGCGGTCCGGATCGAGGAAGGTAAGCACTCGCCGACGTTGATAGTCATGCATCAACGACCACCCGATTGGCAACGACGCCAACGACGCCACGCCCGCCACGAGGAACATCCACACGCGCGCGCCGGCGACGAACAGGAGCGAGGCACCCCCCAAGAGCACCATGACTGCCGTGCCCAGATCGGGCTGGATCATAACCAGCCCGACAGGCGCCAGTATGATGAGCAGGGGCGGTAGAGTGTAGAGCAAGCGCGATGCCTGTTCCCTCGTCAGGCCATGGTAGTACCGCGCCAACACCAGGATGACCGCTACCTTGGCGATCTCGGAAGGTTGAATCTGCAGGGGCCCCAGCACGAGCCAACGCTGTGCTCCCATGCCCACTTTGCCGATGACATCGACGGCCACGAGCATCAGCATAGCGGCGATGTAGATCGGCCAGGCGAGTACAAGCCAGACTCGGGGATGAACCAGCGCCACGGCCAGCAGCAGCGCCAGCGCCGCTCCGTAGCGCATCGCGTGCCGCGCCGCCCAAGGCTCGAATCGGCCGCCCGCGGCGGAATAGAGCGCCAGAACGCCGATGGCGGCGATCGCCGTAAGCGTCAGCACGAGCCCGAAATTGATGCGCCAGACTCGCTCCGAGAAGGACGGTGGCGCGGGCGTACCCAGCGCGACGCTATCGCTCATCGCGAGGCCATCTTGCGAAAGCGCCCCATATTGCGCGACGGATCGCGCTTCATGGTCTCGACCAGCACGTCGCGGCCGATCGGACCCGCCGTCGCGCCGCCCGCCATGCCATGCTCGACGATCACCGCGCAGGCGTAACGCGGATTGTCGACCGGCCCAAAACAGACGAACAACGCATGATGACGCAGGTGCCAGGGCAACTGCGCCTGGGTGATCCCGAGTTGCCGCTCGCGCTCGGTGATGCGTTTGACCTGGGCGGTGCCTGTCTTGCCGGCAAACCGAAAAGACGGGTCGAGCAGCCTGCCCTTGGCATCGACGCGCAAATGGTTGGCGGTACCGGTTGCCACCACCTGAATCATACCTTCACGGATCAGAGCCAGATGCTGTGGATTGAATCGTAGCGACGGGGCTGCTGGTTTCTCTCGCACCGATGGCGGCGCGAGTTCCTCGCGCGCCGTGGCCTTCGCGAGCAAAACGTTCGGCTGGACCTCATAACCGCCGTTGGCGAGCCGTGCCGTCATGACGGCCAGCTGCAGGGGCGTGGAATTCATGTAGCCTTGGCCGATACCGAGATTGAAGGTATCGCCGTGCTGCCAAGGCTTACTGTACTTTTCCTGCTTCCATTGCCGCGACGGCTGAATGCCTGCCGATTCCCCCGGCAGCCCGAGTTCGCTGACCTTACCAAAGCCCAAACGCCCCGCAACCTCGGCAATGCGATCGACACCGGCCCGCCGCGCAGCCTCATAGAAATAGCAATCGCAGGAATGGGCGATCGCCTCGATCAGGTTCGTCGAGCCGTGGCCGCCCTTGAGCCAACAATGGAACTTGATGTCGCCCAGTATCAGAAACCCGAGGCAGGGCAGTCTGGTCGATGGATCGACGGCTCGCGATTCGAGCGCCGCCAACGCCGTTACCATCTTGTATGTCGAGCCGGGCGGATATGTACCGGCGATGGCCTTGTTGTGCAGTGGCCGCTCGGGGTTCTCTATCAGTTCGCGCCACTCGGTCTGGCTGATGCCGCGCGCAAAGGCGTTGGGGTCGAACCCGGGTGTCGAGACCATGGCGAGGACGTCGCCGGTCACAACATCCATCACTACGACCGAGCCGCTCTGATGCTCCTTCAATCGCTCCGCTGCGAAATGCTGCAGATCCAGATCGATCGTGAGCAGCGCATTGGCTCCCGCCTGGCCTTCGGCTCGGTCGAGCTCGCGCACCACGCGACCCACCGCATTCACCTCGACCTGGACGGCGCCGGCGCGGCCACGCAGATCGTCCTCGAGTAGTCGTTCAGCGCCCTTCTTGCCGAAACGCACGGTAGCGAGATGGAGGAGTGGATCGTCGCGGCCGTCGAGATCCTCGTCGGAGACCCGGCCGGTATAGCCGACGACATGACTCATCAACTCACCCTCGGGATAGTCCCGGGTCTGGCCAAGATCGATGAAGACGCCCGGCAGGTCGGGCGCGTTGAACTCCAACCGCGCTACCTCCTCCCAGCCGAGATTCTCACGTACGACGATGGGCTGCAGGTTGCGGCTTCGGCGCAACTCGCGCAGCAGCCGCGCTTTCTCCGGCTCGCCAATCGACAGAATCTGGTCGAGCCGTTCGAGCAGAAGTTCAGCACCGCGCCCCCGGTCGGACGTGACCATGGCTCGGAAGTTATTGCGGTTGACAGCGAGGGGTTGGCCGGTGCGGTCGAAGATCAGGCCGCGCGACGGTGGCAGCAGCCGGAGATTGATGCGGTTCTCTTCCGCGAGAGTGGCGAAGCGCTGGGTCTCCAGTACCTGCAACTCGTAGAGCCGGCCCGCAAGAGCGGCGAACAGTACAGCCTGGCCACCACCCAGCAGCAGGGCGCGACGCGTAAAGAGCCCGGAACGCTCGCCATCGCCCTTGCGAAAACGCATCATGACGTCGTCTCGCCTGGCTTGGCGGTGCCGCGGGACGGTTCCGGCACGTTCAGGGGATCACGCGGATAGATGCGCGCCAGCACAGGAGCCAGCAACGGATAAATCACGATCACCACGGCGTACTGGATCAGCGCAGGACGGGGATCGATGGCCGTCCATGTCCAGATCGCCGTCAGCACCCAGACCAGAATGACGAATCCACCGCATAGGATAGCGAAGCCGATCCACAGGAACAGGAACGGCACGCCGATCAGATAGCGCCGATTGGCAACCACGGCGTGGCGTATCAGCACGAAGCCGAGCGCGCTCGCTCCGACGGGGGCGCCCGGCCCGCCGAGCAACAAGTCAAGCAGGATGCCCATGGCGAGCAACAGCGGTCCCGGCAGACGCTCGGGCGTGGCGAGGCTGAACTGGAAGACAACGAGCGCGGGCAGCAACGGCAATGCGTCAGAAAGGTACGGTGCGCGAAGCGGGGCCAACGTCAGCAGCACGAAGAACAACAACACGGTGCCGGGCAGCAGCAGGCGTCCCCATCGATCCAGACCGGCGATCAATCCGTCGGCGCGCATGTCAGCGCGCCCGCGACGCCGGAGGAGCAGCGGCACCGCTCACGAGCCCGGTGACTCCGTAGTCGACGACACGCACGAATTCCAGGCGCGAGAAGTCGGCGAATGGTCGAACGCGCACGTAGCTGTCGATCTGGACGACCTCGCCGATCGGGATGCCGAGCGGGAAACTGCCGCCATCGCCCGAGGTGACGATACGGTCGCCACGCTGGATGCCGGCCAGACCTTGCAGCAAGGTGAGGCGCGGTTGCGGAGAGTTGTCGCCTGACAGGATCGCGCGCTCGCGCGTGCGCTCCACCAAAACGGGCAGGCGCGAATTGACATCGGTGACGAACAGCACGCGCGCGCTGTTGTCTCCGACCTCCGCGACGCGGCCGGCGAGGCCTTCGCCCGTCAGCACGGCCTGGCCGGTGCTGACTCCGGCACGGCGCCCGACATTGAGGAGTGCGCCGCGCACGTAGGCACTGACGCTGTCGCCAACGACGCGGGCGGTGATGAAGGACGCCTCCGGTCCCTCACGGAACTGCGACAGCTCGCGTAGGCGCAGATTCTCGTTCTCCAACCGACGCGCCGCCGTCTGCCACGCCAGCAGACGGGCGTTTTCCTCGCGCAGCCTGGCATTCTCCTCGCGCAACGACGCGAACTCCTTGAGGTCCGCGATGGCCCGGTTGGCAGCGGCGACGGGCCGCGCAATAGCCTCGAGCGCGGGCGTGGCGAAGTCGAGGGCAACGACTCGGGCCTCCTCGACCAGAACGGTATCGGCCTTGCCGATCAACATGGCGGCGAACGCACTGATCACAAGCAGGACCAAGGCGAAGCGCTGCACGACGGCGCGCACTTGCCCAGCAACAATCTCGTAATCGTCCCGAATCGCCATTGGCAGTCTAGTTTACCAGCGATGCCGCCCTGAGGCGAAGCCGATGGGCCTCCCCGAACGACCAGACACGGCACATTCCGTCGAGAACGAGGCGAGCGTCAGAACCCGTCGCTTCGCTCAGATGATATCGGTCAGTACATCGACGACAGCACGCCGCGCAGCCGGTCGATGTTCTCCACGGCGTGGCCCGTGCCCAGGGCCACGCAGAGCAGCGGATCCTCGGCCACCGAAACCGGCAGGCCGGTGGCCTGGCGCAGGACGGTGTCCATGTTGGTCAACATGGCACCGCCGCCGGTCAGCACGATGCCCTTGTCGACAATGTCGGCCGCCAGCTCAGGCGCGGTATTCTCCAGCGCCACCTTCACGGCTTCGACAATGGCACTCACCGGCTCCTGCAGGCTCTCGGCGATCTGCCGTTCGGTGATGACCAGTTCTTTCGGTACGCCATTCATCAGGTCGCGGCCCTTGATCTCCATGGTCCGCCCCTCGCCGTCGTCGGGCGGGCAGGCGGACGCGATGGTCTTCTTGATGCGCTCGGCCGAGCTCTCGCCGACCAGGAGGTTATGGTTGCGCCGGATATAGGCGATGATCGCCTCGTCCATCTTGTCGCCACCGACGCGCACCGAGCGCGGATAGACGATGCCGCCGAGCGACAGCACGGCGACCTCCGTCGTGCCGCCGCCAATGTCGACCACCATCGAGCCCGTCGGCTCGGTGACCGGCAGGCCGGCGCCGATTGCCGCTGCCATCGGCTCCTCGATCAGCCACACCTTGCGCGCGCCGGCGCTCTCGGCCGACTCCTGGATGGCGCGGCGCTCGACGGCAGTAGAGCCGGACGGTACGCACACCACGATCTGCGGATGAGCGAAGGAGCGACGGTTGTGAACCTTGGAGATGAAGTGCTTGATCATCGCCTCGGCCACTTCGAAGTCGGCGATGACGCCGTCGCGCAGGGGACGGATGGCCTGGATGTTGCCCGGCGTGCGGCCCAGCATCATCTTGGCTTCCTCGCCCACGGCAAGGACCTGCCGTTTGCCGCTCTGCGTGGTGAGCGCCACCACCGACGGCTCGTTGAGAACGATCCCGCGGCCCTTGACGTACACAAGTGTGTTGGCGGTGCCGAGGTCAATGCCCATGTCCGCCGAAAACAGCCCGATCACACGCGACAGCATTGCGCCAAGTCTCTGTAATTATTAGGGAATTCCCGCTCGCTCAGCGCCCTGCCTGACACCTTGGCGCTGCACTGCGGTTTAAACCTAGAGACTGGACCTCGCAAGGCGTTTCAAGGACCGGGCGCGCCAAACTGCCTGCATCCGTCAGGCAGGAGGCAAGGGTCCGCCCGATGTCCATTCGGCGGCGGACACGTCCGACACTCATGGCATCGGTATCGGAGGGGATTCGTCCGGATGTCCGCCTCATCCGACGAATCCACGATTCTCGCTACAGGCCCATCATCTTGGCGATGGTATTGCGCTGGATGTCGTTGGTGCCGCCGCCGATCGAGCCGACCCTCGTGTCGCGGAACAGGCGCTGGATGTCGTGTGCCATGGTGTAGCCCGCCCCGCCCATGATCTCCATGGCGAGGTGGGCGCACTTGAACTCACCGTCGGTGCCGAGAATTTTGGCGATCGCGGTCTCCTCCACCGGATCGAGGCCGGCATCCAGCATGTCGGCCAGGCGATAGGTCAGCGCCTGCGTGCTCTTCAGCATCACCCGCATGTCGGCGAACTTGTGCTGGATGGCCTGGAACTTCGACACCGGCTGGCCGAACTGCACGCGCTCCCGGGCGAAGCGCTTCGCGTACTCGATGGCGAAATGCATGTTGCCGCAAGCCTGCGCCGCGAGACAGAGCCGCTCGAGGTTCAGTCCCTTCATCAGGCCGGACCAGCCGCGATTCTCTTCGCCGATCACATGGTCCGCCGGGACGAACACGCCATCGAAGAAGATCTCGTTGGGATGCGTCGTGCGCCTTCCCAGGGTCTCCAGCGGCCTCATGCCGACCCCCGGTGCATGCGCGTCGACCCAAAAGAGAGTGACGCCCTTGTGGCGCGCCTCGCTATCGGTCTTGGCGACGACCACGAGAAAGTCGGCGACATGCGCGGCGCTGATGTAGAGCTTCTGACCGGAGAGCCGAAAGCCGTTGCCGTCCCGCACGGCGCGGGTCTTGATCCCCGAGGCGTCCGATCCGGTGTCGGGCTCGGAGAGCGCGAAGGCGGCCTTCAGCCGGCCGGCGCTGATCTCGGGCAGGTAGCGCCGCCTGAGATGCTCGCCCGCGGTGAGTTGCAGGTGCATGCCGCCATAGACGACGGTCGGCAGATAGAGCGAGGAGGCGCCGCTGTAGTGCCGCGCCAGTGACTCGACCAGGACGACGAGATCCTTGCGGCTGCCGCCCATGCCGCCGTAGGCGGGATCGTAGGGCAGCGCCATGTAGCCCGCCGCCGCCAGCGCGTCGAAAGCGGCGTGCGGGAACTCGCTCGCCGCATCGAGCCGCCGGACCTCCTCGGCCGGCAGCGCGCGCGCCAGCAGCTCCGCCACGTTACGGCGGATCAGTGCCTGCTCCTCAGTGAGGCCGAAATCGTCGAGGGTCAATCGAACACCACGACGCCGCGCGCCACCTCGCCCGCCATCATGCGCTTGAAACCATCGTTGATCTCCTGGAGCCTGTAGGTGCGACTGATCAGCCCGTCAATGTTGAGCTTCTTGCTCATGTAGTGGTCGACGAGGACGGGGAAGTCGAGGTTGGGCCGCACAGAGCCGTAGAAGGTGCCGCTCACCGTCTTCTCGGCGAACACCATCATGAAGGGCGAAAACTGCGCCTTGATGGACGGAGCCGAGATGCCGACCGCCACCGAATGGCCGCCCGGCGCCAATGCGTCGAAGGCGAGCGCCTGGGTCTTCTCGATCGAGACGGTGTCGAAGGCGTAGTCGACACCGAGGCCGCCCGCGATCTCTTTCACCTTCTTGACCGGATCGTTGTCTTTGGCAGTGTTGATGACGTGGGTCGCACCGAAGGTCCGTGCCATCTCGAGCTTGTTGTCGAGGATGTCGGCAGCGACGATCTTGCCGGCGCCCGAGATCATGGCACCTTGAACGGCGTTGAGGCCGACTCCGCCGCAGCCGATCACCAGCACCGACGAACCCGCCTCGATTTTGGCGTGCCGCGTGACGGCGCCGACACCTGTTGCCACGCAGCAACCGACCAAGGCGGCTTGCGGCCATGGCATGTCCTTGCGGATCGGCACCACCATCTCTTCCGGCACCACGACCTGCTCGGCAAAGGTGCCGATACGCGCCATCTGGTTGACGCCCTGCCCTTTGTGCTTGATGCGCAGGGTGCCGTCGTAGAGAGCGCCCGGAGGGGCGCTGGCGCGGCCGATGCAGAGTACGGTGCGGCCCTGGCTGCAATAGCGACAATGGCCGCAATGCGGGCGGAAGGAGAAGATGACGTGGTCGCCCGGCTTCACCGTCGTGACGCCCGGTCCGCACTCCAGGATTTCACCCGCCGCCTCGTGACCCGGCACGATCGGCATGGGTGAGGGCCAGTCGCCATTCATGACGTGCCAGTCGCTCTGACACACGCCGGAGGCCCGCATCCGCACCTTCACCTCGTTGGCCTTGGGCGGGTCGAGTTCACATTCGACGACCCGCAGGGGCGTATTGGGCTCGAACAGAACGGCCGCCTTCATGAATTTCTCCTCCCGAAGCGCGCCGCCACTATATCATCGGCGCCATGACGAAAACCCTTCTCATCACCGGCGGCGCTTCGGGCATTGGCGCCGAGACCGCACGTCGCGCGGCGAAACGCGGCTATCGGGTCGCCATCAACTACCGCTCGCGGGATGCGCAGGCGATGGGCGTGGCGGCCGACATCGCGGCCGCGGGCGGCAAGGCGATCGCGCTGCCCGGAGACGTGGCGCACGAAGCCGATGTCGTGCGGCTGTTCGCCGAGACCGAGCGAGCCCTGGGACCGATCAGCCATCTGGTGAACAGCGCCGGCTTCAGCCAGCGCACACGGGTCGACGAGTATGACGCCGCCCTGCTCGGCAAGTTCTTCGCCATCAACGTCATCGGCCTGATGCTGTGCTGCCGCGAGGCCACCAAGCGCATGTCGACCCGGCACGGCGGCAAGGGCGGCGCGATCGTCAACGTCTCGTCGATGGCCTCGACTCTCGGCGGCCGGCTGGGCTCGACCGCCTATGCCGCGACCAAGGGCGCGGTCGATTCCTTCACCAAGGGGTTTGCCCGCGAGGTGGCGGCAGAAGGCATCCGCGTGAATTCGATCCGCCCCGGCATGGTGCTGACCGAGATGACCGAGGGAAACCTCGGAGACTCGGCGTTCCGCGCGCGCATCGAGGCATCGATCCCGATGCATCGGGTTGGCGAAAGCCACGAAATCGCCGACGCCATTCTGTGGCTCCTGTCCGACGAAGCCTCCTTCGTCACCGGCGCCATGATCGATGCGGCCGGTGGCGGGTACATGATTTGACCGCCGCCAGTGTCTTTTGGGCACCGTGCGGGTCGCCGTTTCGCCGCTCTGCGGCGAAAGCGGCTTGCTCGCGCTTGGTTACAAGCGCTGCCGCCCGCCGGCGCCCATGAAGGCGCCTAGTTCCTCGTCTTGTCGACCAGCGCCTTTTCCTTGATCCACGGCATCATGCCGCGGAGCTTGACACCGATCTCCTCGATCGGATGCTCCGACATCTTCTTGCGCATGGCCTTGAACGAGGCCTGGTTGACCTTGTTCTCCAGCATCCAGTCGCGCGCGAAGCGGCCGGACTGGATGTCGGCCAGCACGCGCTTCATCTCGGCCTTGGTCTCAGCCGTCACGATGCGCGGGCCCGACATGTACTCGCCGAACTCCGCCGTGTTGGAGATCGAGTAGTTCATGTTGGCGATACCGCCCTCGTAGATGAGGTCGACGATCAGCTTCACCTCGTGCAGGCACTCGAAGTAGGCCATCTCCGGCGCGTAGCCGGCCTCGACCAGCGTCTCGTAGCCGGCCTTGATCAGCTCGACCAGGCCGCCGCACAGCACGACCTGCTCGCCGAACAGGTCGGTCTCGCACTCCTCCTTGAAGGTGGTCTCGATCGTGCCGGCGCGGCCGCCGCCGATCGCCGAGGAGTAGCTCAGCCCGATCTCGAGCGCGTTGCCCGAGGAGTTCTGCGCCACCGCGACGAGGCAGGGCACGCCGCCGCCGCGCAGATATTCGGAGCGCACCGTGTGACCCGGACCCTTGGGCGCGATCATGAACACGTCGATGTCGGAGCGCGGCGTGATCAGGTTGAAGTGGACGTTGAGGCCGTGCGCGAAGGCCAGCGCCGAGCCCGGCCGCATGTTGGGCGCGAGGTCGGCGTTGTAGATGTCGGACTGCAGTTCGTCGGGGGTCAGGACCATCACAATATCGGCCCACTTGGCGCCCTCGGACGGGCTCATCACCGTAAAGCCCGCCCCCTCAGCCTTCTTGACCGTGGCCGATCCCGGCTTGAGTGCGATACGCACGTCCTTGACGCCCGAGTCGCGCAGATTCATCGCATGGGCATGGCCCTGGCTGCCGTAACCCACGACCAGGACCTTCTTGCCCTTGATCAGGTTCACGTCGGCATCACGATCGTAATAGACCCGCATCTCTGACTTCTCCCTTCCGAATTGGCGCGCTCTCTAGCGGTCCGACAGGGCGAGGCGCAAGCCAAGAAGTGCCAGCGCTCCGCCCATGACCCGGTCGAGCCAGACCTTGGCCCGACGATAGACGGCCCGTGCCGGGCTGCCCGAGAAGAGCAGGGTTACCAGCGCGTACCAGGTGAATTCGTTGACGGCGACGATGGCCAGCACAAGGCCGGCCATCCAGCCCGGCATGTCGGCCGGCAGCAGCGACAGGAAAACGCTGCCGAAGAACACCATGATCTTGGGGTTCGAGAGTGCGAGCAGGAGGGCGCGGCGGAAGCTGCGCCAACTGCTGCCCGCCTCCGCCGACGCCGCCACTTCCGGCATCGGATCGCGAGCGTGCCGCCACAGCATGAACGCGAGGTAGAGCAGGTAGAGCGCACCGCCGATGCGCATGATGAGATGGAGCCATTCGAAACGGGCGAACAGCGCCTGCAGGCCGAACAAGGCAGCGGCCGCCCAGGCGAGCGCCCCCAGCATGGTGCCGAGCGCGGCCGCCAGCCCGGCACGGCGACCCGAACCGATCGCGGCCTGCGCGACCAGCATGAAACTGGGGCCGGGGCTCGCCACGGCGAGCAACTGGACGAGCGCAAAACCCAGCAGAACGATCGCCGTTTCCACGTCAGAGCGCCTCGCCGCCGCGCGACATGGCGACGACGCCGGTGCGGCCGACCTCGACCAGGCCGAGCGACTGCATGAGCCCGATGAAGCTCTGCACCTTGTCGGTGGTGCCGGTGACTTCGAAGACGAAGGAATCGATCTTGGCGTCGATCACCTTGGCGCGGAACACGTCGGCGAGCCGCAGCGCCTCGACACGCTTGTCGCCGATGCTCCTGACCTTGACCAACGCCAGCTCGCGCTCGATGTGCGGTCCCTCCGAGGTGAGGTCCCTCACCTTGTGCACAGGAACCAGCCGGTCGAGCTGCGCCTTGATCTGCTCGATGATCATCGGCGTGCCGGTCGTCACGATGGTGATGCGCGACAGGTTCTCCTTCGCATCGGTTTCGGCGACAGTGAGGCTCTCGATGTTGTAGCCGCGACCGGAGAACAGGCCGACCACCCGCGCCAGAATGCCGGGTTCGTTGTCGACCAGGACGGAGATGGTGTGGCTCGACGCCGCCTCGGGAGCGATCACACCAGCACCATGCCTTCCTCGGATACGGGCTTGGCGGCACGGTCGTCGGGGCCGAGCAGCATGTCGTAGTGCGCCGCCCCCGACGGGATCATCGGGAAGCAGTTCTCCGTTTTGTCGACGCCGACATCGACGATCACCGGCTTCTTGATGCGGATCATCTCCTCGATGACGCCGTCGATCTCGGAAGGCTTGTCCGTGCGCAGGCCGACCGCGCCGAACGCCTCGGCCAGCCGCACGAAATCGGGCAGCGATTCCATATAGCTCTCGGAATAGCGGCCGCCATGCAGCAGTTCCTGCCACTGCCGCACCATGCCCATGTACTGGTTGTTGAGGATGAAGATCTTCACCGGCAACCGGTACTGCGCCACGGTCGACAGTTCCTGGATGTTCATCATGATCGAGGCCTCGCCGGCGACGTCGATCACCAGCGCGTCGGGATGGGCGATCTGCACGCCCATCGCGGCGGGAAAGCCGTAACCCATGGTGCCGAGGCCACCCGAGGTCATCCAGCGGTTGGGCTGCTCGAACTTCAGGAACTGCGCCGCCCACATCTGGTGCTGGCCCACCTCGGTGGTGATGTAGTGGTCCTTGTCCTTGATGTGGTGATAGAGCCGCTCTAGGGCGTACTGCGGCTTGATCGTCTGCTTGTCCTGCGTGTAGGCGAGGCAGTTGCGGCCGCGCCATTCGTCGATCTGGGCCCACCACGCCTTCAGCGCTTTCTGGTCGATCCTGGGCTGGCGGCTCTTCCACAACTTGATCAGATCTTCCAGCGCCTGGCCGGCATCGCCCACGATTGGCAGGTCGACGCGCACGTTCTTGTTGATCGAGCTGCCGTCGATGTCGACGTGGATCTTCTTCGACCTGGGCGAGAATTCGGCGATCTTGCCGGTGATGCGATCGTCGAAGCGCGCACCGATGTTGATCAGCACGTCGCAATTGTACATCGCGAGATTGGCCTCGTAGGTGCCGTGCATGCCGAGCATGCCGACGAATTGCCTGTCCGACGCGGGATACGACCCGAGTCCCATCAGGGTGTTGGTGATGGGATAGCCGGTCATGCGCACGAACTGGGTCAGCAGCTTCGACGCGCGGGGGCCCGAATTGATCACGCCGCCGCCGGTGTAGAAGACCGGCCGCTTGGCCTTGGCGATCAGGTCGAATGCCTGCTCGATCCGCTTCGGGTCGGGCTTGGTCTGCGGTTTGTAGCTCTTGTGCTCGACCGGCTTCCTTGGGGCCGCGTAGTCGTGCTTGTTCATCAGCACGTCCTTGGGCAGATCGATCACCACCGGGCCGGGGCGACCCGAGCGCGCCACGTAGAAAGCCTCGTGCACCGTGCGCGACAGGGCGTTGACCGACTTCACGAGATAATTGTGCTTGGTGCAGGGCCGCGTGATGCCCGTCGTGTCGGCTTCCTGAAAGGCGTCGTTGCCGATCAGATGGGTCGGCACCTGGCCCGTCAGACAGACGATGGGGATCGAATCCATCAGGGCGTCGGTGAGGCCGGTCACGGCATTGGTCGCGCCGGGGCCGGACGTCACCAGCACCACGCCGACCTTGCCGGTCGAGCGCGCGTAGCCTTCGGCGGCGTGCACGGCCGCCTGCTCGTGACGCACCAGGATGTGACGCAGCCGGTTCTGCTTGAAGATCGAATCGTAGATCGGAAGGACCGCGCCGCCGGGATAGCCGAAGACGACCTCGACTTCCTCGTCGATCAGGGCTTTCACCAGCAGATCGGCGCCAGTCGTGGCGGGCTCCTCGGGCTTCATGACACGGGTCTCCTTCTGACAAATGCGCCGCAAAACCCGGGGTTTTGCGGCGGGCGGAACCTAATGGCGGTATCCACAGGGGTCAACCAAAAACGGCACGAAACGCAAAGTTTTAGACCTCTGAATTGGTCAAATATTGCGGATTATCCCGTTGACACAAGGTAAGGCGCGGGCGTAGAAGTGCCTCAACACAAGGGATTGAGGCAATGGAACGCTTCACGGTTAAGGATTTCTTTAAGCGGTTCCCTACCGATGAAGCGTGCCTTGAGGCCATCAAGGCGAAGCGCATGGGCGGGGAACGGATGACGTGCGCCAAGTGCGGCAGGGACGCTCGGTTCTATCGGATAGAGGGCCGTCGCGCTTATGCCTGCCAGTTTTGCGGCGACCATTTCTACCCGTGCGTGGGAACCCCCTTTGAGGATAGCCGCACGTCGCTCCAGACGTGGTTTTACGCCATGTACTTATTCACCACGACGCGCCACGGCGTTCCGGCGAAGGAGCTGGAGCGCCAGCTTGGCGTCACCTACAAAACGGCCTGGCGCATCGCGCGCAAGCTCCGCGAACTCATGGGCAGCGAGACGGGCGGCGGCCTGCTGGGTGGCGACATCGAGATCGACGAAGCCTACTTCGGCGGTAACAAGCGCGACGGTACGCGTGGCCCCAGCTCGACCGGCAAGACGGTTCTGATCGGCATGAAAGAACGTGGCGGACGTGTTCGCGCGGTCAAATTGCCGGATGCACGTCAGGCTTCCATTCGCGGCGCCATCGAGGCGAATGTCGCCAAGAAAGGCTCGCGCGTCATGACCGACCAACACCGCAGCTACAAGTTACTGCGGCAGGCCGGATGGAATCACGAGAGCGTCAACCACGGCATCTACGAGTATGTCCGCGGCGACGTGCACACGAATTCGATTGAGAACTTCTGGGGCCGGCTGAAGGCGTCGATCAACGGAACGCACATTCACGTCAGCGGGAAGTATCTCGGCGTCTATGCTGGCGAGTTCGCCTTTCGCGCTAGCCAGAGGCACGACCCCGTCGGGATGTTCGACCGGCTGCTTTCGGCTTCTTGCCGGGTTTAGATGCTTTGCCCACCAACTTCCCGAAGGCGACTGGATCGGCCCCTTTGGGGTAGCGCTTGGTCTGTTCATCCACAAACTCCGAAAGCCGACCGCCCTTTTGGGCGTCGGCTAGCGTCAATCCGTCCTTCTTTTTCTTTGGCATTTCGGATAGAACTCACCATGTGGTCAGCACGCCGTGGCCGCCGGGGTTATCCCCGACGACCACGAGCGGCCGAGCTGATGGAGCCCTAGCTAGTTGGGCAAGACGGCTCGCCACATGGGCATATCACCTTTCTCCCTGGTCGGGTCTGGTGGTTAGGCTCTAGGAGTTTTGAGGGTGGCCACCCTCGCTGCTCCCGGTGAACGGCCCCGTGCGGGGCCGTTTTTCGTGCGACCTAGTCGGCCTTGTTACGCAATCGGTAACTGCCGCCTCCAAGGCGCTCGAAATCGGTCGACCATTCGGTCAGAAACTTGGCGAGCGTCTGCATCGGATTGGTCTCAGTCCCCATGATGCCGAGTTCCTTCAGACGATTGAGCATGTCGAGTCGGTGGACGGTGCCGCCCCTTTCCTGGGCCAGCGAAACCGCCGCCTTGCGCGCACGCTCGAACTTTGTTTCTGCCCCCGGCGTGTACGCCGGACGCGGCGCACCGTTCGCGACCGGCGGGGCAGCGGCGAGAGCCGACACCTGGACAGGCGTGGTCCGCTCCCGAAGCCGCACCCCAGGGGCGGGCGGGTAATGGAGGAGCAGCGCCCGAATCTTGGCGGCCTTAGCCTCCAGCTCGGCAAGCTCCTTCCTGAGAGTCGTGGGCACGTCGATCATGGGGAGGAGCCTAGTGGAGTGGAGTTCCCTTGGCAAGAGCTGGACCACAGCACGTGGAGGGAATCTCGGGAATCTTTGTTCTCGTCGATGTTCTCATCCCGGCGGGAAGCCGACGCCCTCCCAAAACGCCCGATTTCTACGGCGCCAATTTAGTCTTGAAGGCGTCGGGCTGATCGTCTCTACCCTGTCTCTAAGGGATAATCCGCCAAATATTTCTCAACCGAGGCCAAAGCTGCCGCTGAGCGGGGATCGACCACTAGATCTGGCGTGAGCTGATGCTTGAACCACGTCATCTGGCGTTTGGCATATTGCCGGGTGTGATCGATGGCGATCCGACGCACGTCGTCGAGCGACAACTCGCCCCGAAAATGGCGGAACAGCTCCGGCGCGCCATGCGCCTTCAGACCGGGCCAGCGTGGGTCGGGGTGTCGGTCGAACACGGCCCGCGCCTCGGTCAGCACGCCTTGTTCGAGCATCGCCTCGAACCGGCGCGCGATGCGCTCGCGCAGCCACGCCCGGTCGGGCGACAGCAGCACCGTCGCGAAGCGCCAGGGCGCCACCTCTCCCTCCCCCGTCTGCCAATCGCTGAGCGGCCGGCCGGTCGTGGCGACCACCTCCCACGCCCGCACATGGCGCTGGCGATCACCGGGCTCGAGGCGCGCCACGATGGCCGGGTCGCGCTCGGCGAGACGCGCCCGAAAGGCCTCGGCGCCCATCGCCTGCCAGTCGGCGTTGGCCCGGTCGCGCGCACTCTCGGGGACCGGCGGGATGGTGGAGATGCCGCGCATCAGCGTGCGCAGATAGAGGCCGGAACCGCCGCACAGGATCGGCAGGCGGCCGTGCGCCAGGCAGGCATCGATCTCAGCCGCCGCGAGAGCGCGCCAACGCGCCGCCGACAGCGTTTCGCCGAGCGGCAACACGCCGTACAGCACGTGCGGAGCGCGCGCGCGTTCGATCGCCGTGGGCTGCGCCGTCAGGATCGGAAAGGCGTCGTAGGTCTGCATGGCGTCGGCGTTGATCACCGTGCCGCGCCGCCGCCCGGCGAGGGCGAGCGCCAGCGCAGACTTGCCGCTCGCGGTCGGCCCGGCGATGACGACGACGGAAGGCTTTTCCATGCGCGACGCAGTTTGCTAGAGCCGGAGCGTGAAGAACACCCTCGTCCTGATCGGCCGCCTCGACGATGCCATCCTGCAGGCCGCGACCGAGGCCCTGCGTGCCGGCGGCGCCAGCGTCGGCGCGCCCCGCTGGCTCGATATGGGCCACGCCTGCGACCTGCCGTTCGACGGCGCGGCAAGCGAGGTGCTGCTACCCGGCGTCGATGCGGTGATCGTGCCGAGCGACGGGCGGCGCAAGAAGCTGCTCGTCGCCGACATGGAATCGACCATGATCGAAAACGAGATGCTCGACGAGCTTGCCGAGTTTCTCGGCCTGCGCGAGAGGATCGCCGGCATCACGGCCCGCGCCATGAACGGCGAGATCGATTTCGCCGGCGCGTTGCGCGCGAGAGTGGGCCTGCTGAAGGGGCTTGCCGTCGGCAGGCTCGACGAGGCGGCGCACCGCATCCGCTACACCCCGGGCGGCGCGACGATGATCGCCACCATGAAGGCCAACGGCGCCTTCTGTGCGCTGGTGTCGGGGGGCTTCACCCATTTCACCGGGCCGGTGCGCGAGAGGCTGGGCTTCGAGCTCGATGCGGCAAACGTGCTGAACCATGACGGCCGCACGCTTGCGGGAACGGTCGAGGCGCCCATCCTCGGCAAGGAGGCCAAGCTCGCGACACTGCGACGGCTGGCCGACGAGCGTGGCCTGGCCCTCGAAGCGACGCTTGCCGTCGGCGACGGCGCCAACGACCTGCCGATGCTGCAGGCGGCCGGGCTTGGCGTCGCCTACCGGGCCAAGCCGGCGGTCGCGGCGCAGGTGCGTGCCCGCATCGATCACGGCGACCTCACCGCCCTGCTCTACCTGCAGGGCTATCGCCGCCGCGACTTCATCGAGAGGAAGGACCCATGACCGACGCCGTCCAGATCGTGCTCGCCAAGCGCCCGGCGGGCGCCGTCACGCCCGACTGCTTCCGCCGCGAGGAGACAAGGCTGCCGGCGCTGGCCGACGGCCAGATCCTGGTGCGCTCACGCTTCCTGTCGCTCGATCCCTATATGCGGCCGCGCATGACGGAGCTGCGGTCCTACACGCCCGCCTTCGAACTCGACAAGCCCCTGACCGGCGGCGCGATCGGCGAGGTCGTCGAGTCGAGGAACCCGAGATACGCCAAGGGCGATGCCGTGATCGGCATGCTGAACTGGGCGACGCACACCGTCCATGACGGCAAGGGCCTGCGCAAGATCGATCCTGGCGCAGCACCGCTGTCGGCCCATCTCGGCGTGCTCGGCATGCCCTCCTTCACCGCCTGGTACGGCATCCGCCAGATCTGCAAGCCCAAGGCGGGCGAGACGGTGTTCGTCTCGGCGGCGACCGGCGCCGTCGGCCAGGTCGCGGGCCAGCTCGCCAAGCTCTCGGGCGCGCACGTCGTTGGCTGTGCCGGCGACGACGAGAAATGCCGGTGGGCGGTGCGCGAGGCGGGATACGATTCCTGCTTCAACCACAGGACCGAGGGCGACTACGGCGCGGTGCTGGACAAGCTCTGCCCGCAGGGCATCGACGGCGACTTCGAGAATGTCGGCGGGCCGATCTTCCACGCGGTCTTCGCCCGGCTCAACAATTTCGGCCGGGTCGCCTTCTGCGGGGCCATTTCGGAGTATCAGGACAAGGAGCCGATCGCCGGCCCGCCCAAGATGTTCGCGATCGTGCAGAAGCGCCTCACCCTGCAGGGCTTCATCATCTCCGACCATGTCGGCCTGATGGGCGAATTCGTGGCCGAGGTCGGCGGCCTGGTGAAGGCCGGCAAACTGAAGGTGCGCGAGACCGTGATCGACGGCCTCGATCGAGCCCCGCAGGCCTTCATCGGCCTTCTGCGAGGCGAGAATTTCGGCAAGCTGGTCGTCAAGGTGAGTTGAGGCACGGCGGACCGCGTTTCGGCCGCCGGCCGCGTCGGGCCACAGGACACCCCACGGGGTCCTTCGCGGGTCCTCACAGGCGAGGACAGCTCGGATGCAGATGCCATCGGCATCCGAGTCGATTCGTCCTCGAGTCCTAGCAGTCCCCTGCAGTCCTCGGTGTCCACTCATCCACAGGCGCCGCGGATGCGGATGTCTCATCGATGTCTCACCTCGTGGGACATCGTAAATCACTGATATGAATAGATAATCGACCGAATGTCTCATCGAGACACAAGACACACGCCGCAGAATCCGTTGCGGAAACTGCGGAAACTGCGCGAACCCGCCCGAGGGGCACCCGAAGCGGTGCCGGGCCCGAGATCCGCTTTTCTCTGGCTACTTCGTCAGCCTCAGCGCCGCGAAGCGCGGGTCGCCCTGTCGCTCGACGAAGAGCAGGACCGACCGCTTCTTCTGCGCCTGCAGCTTGCCGACGATGTCGCTCACCTCCTGGGGTGACGCCACCGCCTTCTGGTCGACCTCGAGGATGACGTCGCCGGCCTGGAGTTGCTTGTCGGCAGCCGGGCTGTTGGGCGCCACCTTGGTGATGACCACGCCCTTGACGTTGTCGGAGAGGCCGAACTTCTCGCGCAGCTGGTCGGTCGGCTTCTGCAGCGTAAGGCCAAGCTGTTCGATGGTCGAGACGACCGGCTGGTCGGCCGCCCCTCCCGGCTTTCTGGCTCCGCCTTGAGCCGACACGTTTTGCTTCTCCGGCTCGTCCTGTTCGCCGATCCGGAGCTTGAGCGTCTGCTCCTTGCCCTGCCGCCAGACCACGACATCGACGTTGCTGCCGACCCGGGCATTGGCGACCAGGCGGGGAAAGCGCCGCAGATCGGCGATGTCCTGGCCGGCGAACCTGAGAATGATGTCGTTGCGCTTGATGCCCGCCTTGGCGGCGGGACCGTCGGCTACGACATTGGCGACCAGCACGCCCCGCGCCTTGTCGAGCCCGAAGCTGTCGGCGATGTCTTCGGTCACGCTCTGGTAGCTGACGCCGACCCAGCCGCGCCGGACCCGCCCGTACTCGCGAATCTGGTCGGCGATGTCGCGCACGATATTCGACGGAATCGAGAAGGCGAGACCCGCGTTGGCGCCCGATGGCGAGTAGATGGCGGTGTTCACGCCGACCACCTCGCCGTCCTCGTTGAACAGCGGGCCGCCTGAATTGCCCTTGTTGATCGCGGCATCGGTCTGCAGGTAGTCGTCGAGCGCCTCGGTGCCGAGCGACCGACCGCGGGCCGAGATGATACCGGCCGTGACGCTGTGGCCAAGGCCGAACGGGTTGCCGATGGCAATCACCCAATCGCCGATCCTGATCTTGTCCGAATCGCCGAACTTGACCGCCGGCAGCGGCTTCTTGCCCGGCGGCTCGACCTTGAGCAACGCCACGTCGATGCGGCTGTCGGAGCCGATCAGCTTGGCCTTGAGCTGGGTATCGTCGCGCAGGATGACCGTGATGTCCTCGGCGCCCTGGATGACGTGGTTGTTGGTGATGATGTAGCCGTCGCCGTCGATGATGAAGCCCGAGCCCAGCGACGTGCCACGACGCCGCTGCTGCTCCTCGCTGCCGCCGCGACGATCGAAGAATTCCTTGAACAGCTCCTCGAACGGCGAGCCCGGCGGCAGTTGAGGCATGTCGCGCAGGCGCGGCCCTTGTTGCGGCACGTTCTGCGTCGTCGTGATGTTGACGACGGTCGGCATCAGTTCGTCGACCAGCGCGGCGAAGCTTCGCGGCGTGTCGCGGCCCAGCGCGGGCGGCGCCAGCGCCAAGCCAACAGCGGCAACGGCCGCCAAGGCGACCCCTCTCGAATACACAGCAAAATCAACGAGAATCACGTCCGACCTCCAGCGGCGCTCAAGGCCAATCGGTCGGAAAACGGCCGGCGCCGCAACTTCGACCCACGTCTACATGAGGGCCGATTGTGGCGCAAATAAAGAGGCCGTTATGTCATCGCCGTTGCAGGCTTTTCCGACCCTGCCACGAAAAAATCCGGGCGGCGTGGCAAGTCTGCCACAGCCGCCCGGACCCTGGTTCACTTGGTCGCCGCCGTACCGGCCGGGTCGTTGAAGTACCGGAAAAAGTCGCTGTCGGGGCTCAGGATCATGGTCGAGGTCCCGCCACCGAACGACTGCTTGTAGGCCTCCATGCGTCGCCAGAAGGCATAGAACTGCTGATCCTTGCTGAAGGTGTCGGCATAGATCTTGGTCGCTTCGCCGTCGGCCGCACCCATGGTGATCTGAGCAGTCAGGCCGGCATCGGCCTTGATCACCGCCACCTCGCGGTCGGCGGTTGCCTTGATGCGCTGGTTCTCCTCGTCGCCTTCGGCGCGCAGCTGACCGGCCTCGCGCTCGCGATCCGTCTTCATGCGATTGAAAACGGATTGCGAGTTGGCCGCCGGCAGATCGGCACGCCGGATGCGGACGTCCACCACCTCGACGCCGAGATCTCGGGTCTTGGCGTCGACTCGCCGGGTGATCTGGTCCATCAAACCGGCACGTTGCTCGGTGAGCACGGCATGCAGGGGCACGCCCGACAGGACGCCGCGAATCTCTGAATTGATCAGCGAATCGAGCAGGCCGCGGAGTGTCGGTTCGCCGCCCGGAACGGTCTCGGCAAACAGCTTGGCGTTCAGGATGCGGTACCGGGCATAGGCGTCGACGACCAGACGCTTCTGGTCGCCGGCGATGATTTCGAACTCCTCGGCCTCGTAGTCGAGCAGCCGGCGATCGATGCGCTGGATGTCCTGGATCAGCGGCACCTTGACGTAGAGACCGGGTTCGGTCTTGGGGTTGCCGACGATGGCGCCGAACTGGCGGACCAGCACCTGCTTGGTCGGATCGATACTGTAGAAGGTCTGGGTGACCAGGAAGATGGCGACCGCGAGCGCGATCAGCCCGATGATGGCACGGTTGCTCATCGCGTGCCTCCCGCCTGCGGCTGGGGCTGGGGCTGGGCCGGGGACCGCGGTGCGCCGGCCGCCGGCGGTTGGCCGGATCGCAGCTCGGGCAACGCCAGGTAGGGTATCACGCCGGGGCCCGCGCTGTTGCGATCGACCATCACCTTGTTCACGTTGCGCAACACTTCCTCGATGGCTTCGATGTAGAGACGCTCGGACGTGATGTCCTTGGCCTTGACGTACTGATCGTAGACCTGGGTGAAGCGCTCGGCGTCGCCCTTGGCACGGGCGACGGTCTGGGCCTTGTAGCCCTCGGCCCGCTGGATGATCGACTCGGCCTCGCCCTTGGCCCGTGGCAGGACCTGGTTACGGTAGGTGTTGGCCTCGTTGATGCTGCGCTCCTTGTCGGCGCGCGCCGCCTGCACGTCGCGGAAGGCCGCGATGACCTCCTGCGGCGGGTCGACACGCAAGAGCTGCACCTGGGCGATGCGTGCCCCCAGACCATATTCGTCGAGAATGCGCTGCAGCAGGTCCTTGGTGTCCTGCTCGATGCGGGTGCGACCCTCGGTCTGGGCGAACTGCAGGTTCGACTTGCCGATGACCTCGCGCATGGCGGCCTCGGCGCCCCAGCGCACCGCCTCCTCGCCGTTGCGCACGGCGAAGGCGAACTTGAAGACGTCCTTGACCTGCCACAGCACGGCAAACTCGATGTCGAGGATGTTCTCGTCGCCGGTCAGCATCAGGTTCTCGGTCGTGGTCGGACGGGTGGCGCCGCGATTGAACGGCCCGCGCTCGGTGGCGGCACGCGAGCCGACCACGGTGCGCCGCTGATCCTGCACGTTAACGACGACGACGCGCCCGATCGGGCCCGGCGGGTTGTAGTGCAGGCCCGGCTCGACCGGCTTGCCGTAGGGCTTGCCGAAGACGAGCTGAATCGCCTGCTGGTTGGGCTGCACCCGGAAGAAGCCGGTGAGCATCCAGACCACCAGCGCGGCCAGCACGACGAGGATGATGCCCTTGATCGAGCCGAAGCCGCCCGGAATGAGATTCTTCAGGCGTTCCTGGCCCTTGCGAATGACGTCTTCCATGTCGGGAGGCCGGCGCGATCCGAACGGACCACCGCCACCGCCGCCGCCGCCGCCGCCTCGACCGCCGCCCCACGGGCCGCCGCCGCCACCACCGCCGCCCCACGGGCCGCCGCTATTGTTGTTCCACGCCATTCGTCACCTCGAACGTCGCCCCTGCCGGCCTTTGCTTTCGCTTCGCGCTGCATATATGTGACGACGGACGCACCTGCAATCAAGCGGGCACGACACATTATTGCGGGACGGGAGCGGGCCACCATGGCGGACATCACGGAGCAGGCAGTTCGCGCCGCTCTCGACGCCGTGATCGATCCGGCCAGCGGCAAGAGTGTCGTCGCCGCCGGCATGGTGAGCGGCATCGCGACGCGCGGCGGCCATGTCGCGATCACGCTCGACGTCGATCCGACGCGGGGGCCCTCGCTCGAGCCGCTGCGTCAGGCTTGCGAACAGGCGGTGCGTACCTTGCCCGACGTCTTGTCGGCGACCGCGGTGATGACCGCTGAACGCGCTGCCCCCGCGGCCAAACCCGCGGCGCGCCCGGGGCACGGACACGGCCACACGCACGGCCGGGGCCAAACCGCGCCGGGCGGCGGCCGCATCGAGGTGCCCGGCGTGAAGCACATCATCGCCGTGGCGTCGGGCAAGGGCGGCGTCGGCAAATCGACGACGGCGGTCAACCTCGCGCTCGGCCTCGCCGCCAACGGCGTCGCGACGGGCCTGCTCGACGCCGACATCTACGGGCCCTCCATGCCGCGCATGCTGGCGGTCAAGGAGAAACCCGAATCGCTCGACGGCAAGTTGCTGAAGCCGATCGAGCGCTATGGGCTGCGCACCATGTCGATCGGCTACATCGTCGCCGAGGATACCCCGATGATCTGGCGTGGCCCCATGGTGTCGAGCGCGCTCGAGCAGATGCTGCGCGACGTGCAATGGGGCGAGCTCGACGTGCTGGTGGTCGACATGCCGCCCGGCACCGGCGACGCCCAGCTCACGCTCGCTCAGCGGGTCGCGCTGGCCGGCGCCGTGATCGTCTCGACGCCGCAGGACATCGCGCTGGTCGACGCGCGCAAGGGGCTGAGCATGTTCCGCAAGGTGGCCGTGCCGGTGCTCGGCATCGTCGAGAACATGAGCTACTTCCTGTGCCCCAAGTGCGGCGAGCGCTCTGAGATTTTCGGCCATGGCGGCGCGCGCGAGGAAGCCGACAGGATGGGCGTGCCGTTTCTCGGCGAGATACCCCTGCACCTCGACATCCGCACGACGTCCGACAGCGGCCACCCGATCGTGGTCGCCCGGCCCGACGGCGCGCATGCCCAGATCTACAAGAACATCGCCGGCCGGGTGTGGAAGCAATTGTCGTCCAACCAGCGCGGCCCACGCGCGGCGCCGCGCATCGTCGTGCGCTGACTTAGGCCCGCTTCCTTCGTTTCGCTGCCGCTCGTCGCGGCGTCCGCCACTTGCCGATCATGCCGTGCACGCCGATCATGGCGCCGGCGACCAGTTCCAGCGCAAGGAAGCGACGCTCCTCGACCCAACCGGGCAGCTGGATGTTCAATGCCAGGTCGCGGCGGAAGCCGAACTGGTTGTAGTATTCGGGATCGCCGACCAGGACGATGCGACTGTGGCCCTGCATGCGCGATTGCGCCATCGAGTGCCACATCAGCGCCTTGCCGTAGCCGAGACCACGCAGCTCCGGCGAGATCGCCAGCGGCCCGAGCAGCACCGCAGGCCACCGTTCGTTGACCAGGATCGGCCAGTTGCGGATCGACGCCACCAGCCGGCTCCTCTGATCGAGCGCCACGAAGCAGAGATCCCTGATCGGCGGCACATCCTCGCGCAGGCGATAGACGGTCTTGTGCATGCGGTCCGGCCCGAAGGCAGCCGCGGTCATCTCCTCGATCGCCTGTGAATCACGCGGACGCTCGCGGATCAGCCGGAGGCGGCCGGGAACCTTTTGCATGACGCCATTTATGGCAGCGGACAATGCCGCGCTCAATGTTCTAGCGTAGTGGGATGCTCACCGACGAAATCCACGCCGTGCTGCTGGCCAAGGCGGACGCCCTAAGGCGCCGCTCGGCCGACGACATGGCGGCCCTGCTGCATGCCGACTTCGTCAACGTCACCGCGGGCGGCTACAAGTTCGACAAGGCGGGCTATATCGAGAATGGCTGTACCTCAGGCCGGCTGATCTTCCGCAGCCAGAAGGTGAGCGACCTGGATGTCCGCCAGTTGGGCGACGTCGCCGTCGCCACCATGGTGCTGGACGACCATTTCGCCATGGGCGGCCGTGAGATCATCGCGACCTTCAAGTCGCTCTGCGTGTTCAAGAAAACTGACGGCCGCTGGCTGTGGGCCGCCGGTCAGACAATGCGGCCGAGCCTATCCTAGGCCCAGGGCGGCCATTAGCTCGCGCCACTCGCGCGGATTGAGGCCGCTCGATTTCTGGTCGACCTTCTCGCCGGCAATCATGCGCTTGACCGCGGCGAGACCGGTCTTCGAGAGCTGCGCGCCGCCCATCCGGTATTCTGCGAAGGCATCGTGGCAGATCGGACACCAACGCCGCAGCGTATCGATCATGACGTCGGCATAGACCCGGATTTCGTACTGGGCGTGGGCGTCGGCGCGCAGCGACAGGAAATGCATGAGGTTGTGCAGGTTGGTCTTCCAGTACCACTGCGTATAGAAGGCGAGCGACAGGTTCATGCGCGCGAGCTCGCGCGCCAGGCCGGAGCGCTCCGGATCGAGTGGTTCGCCGCTCTCCCCCTCGTTCAGCATCTCCATGTAGTGCTCGTAGACCAGCTCGGCGTCCTTCTTGAGGAGCGAGAAGACGCGCTCGGCCTCCTTGCCAGCCAGCACCCGCTCGCGGCCCTGGCGGTTGGCCTTGCTCTGGGCCGCGAGATGCTCGGGGCGGGGGACGTAGAACTCGTTGTCGAGGATCGAGTAGCGCGCCGAGTACTCGTTCACGTTCGCCGTGCGATGGCGAATCCACTGCCGTGCAACGAAGATCGGCAGCTTCACATGGTACTTGATCTCGCACATCTCGAACGGCGTCGTGTGGCGATGGCGCATGAGGTAGTTGATCAGCCCGCGATCCTCGCTGACCTTCTTGGTGCCGCGTCCGTAGGAAACGCGGGCCGCCTGCACCACCGCCGCGTCGTCGCCCATGTAGTCGATCACCCGGACGAAGCCGTGATCGAGCACCGGCAGAGCCTGGTAGAGAATCTCCTCGAGGGCGGGCGCGATCGGGCGCCGCGTCGGCTGCGTGTCGTCGCGCGCCTGGTCGATCTCGGCCTGTTGCTCGGTGGAGAGGGGCATCGTCGCTTGTCCTTGGTTGGTCGCGGACTCTATTGGCCGCGGCGATGCGCTTCCATGGGGAAATCGGCGGGTAGAGCAACGCCTTCAAAAAGCCCGGCGGAATGCCTATATTGGCAATGTCGGGCAACCGACTATGGCGATAAACGCCGCGTGGCATAAGCGTTTCGGACCCGGGGGCGGTACCCGGCGCCTCCACCATTCTCCTCCGCCTCGTCGAGGCGGAATCGATGGGGGCGAAACAGGATCGACGAGCGTGGTAAAGGCGCGGTTTTTGCCCGGCATGGTTCCGCCGCAAAGGGCCACACACAAGTGCCAACGATAACGACGTTGCACTCGCTGCTGCCGCCTAAACAGCGGACGTAAGCGCGGTTCCGGGAGGGGCACCGGGCAACAGAAGCCCCTCCCACTTTCACACGCATCTTCGCATGTCGATGCGATTGACTCTCGCAGATCGCGGGTCGATGCTCCGCGGAAATTCCGGCAGGCCATGAACGATCGCTTTCACTACGACGCCCTCGTCGACGACGCGCTGCGCAGCGTCGTGCGCCGCGTGCTGCGCCAGGTCGCAGACAAGGGCCTGCCCGGCTCGCATCACTTCTACATTTCATTCCGGAGCACCGATCCCGGCGTCCAGTTGCCGGAGTATTTGCGCGCCAAGTATCCGGAGGAGATGACTATCGTCCTGCAGCACCAGTACTGGGATCTGGTGATCGAGGAAGAGTTCTTCGGCGTGACGGTCAGCTTCAACAAGCAGCAGGAGCGGATCAAGGTGCCGTTCGCGGCGTTGTCGGCCTTCGTCGATCCGTCGGTGCGATTTGGCCTGCAGTTCGACCGCAAGGACAAGCCCGCGACTGGAGGAAAAGCCGATCCCGCCGCCGCACCGCCGACGCCCTTGCCAGCACCGGAGAAGCGACCGTCCCTCGGCGCCCCGGCGGCCGATGCCAAGTCGCCCGCCGAGGCCGCGCCGGCGGGCGCGGAGGCGGAAAAGACCGAGCAGGTCTCGAAGGTCGTCAAGCTCGACAGCTTCCGAAAGAAGTAGACGCAAGCTGGCTTTTGCGGCTTAACGCGCCGTCGATTTTGCGCGCCCGGAGAAGACATGCCCGATTTCCAGTTCCAGGAAATGTTCCCCAGCGGCAAGGACAACACGCCCTACCGCAAACTCTCATCCGCCCACGTCGGCGTCGCCCGGTTCAACGGCCGCGAGGTCCTGACAGTCGATCCCGAGGCGCTGACGCTGCTCACCGCCGAGGCGTTCAAGGACATCTCCCACCTGCTGCGGCCGGGCCATCTCCGGCAACTGCGCAACATCCTCGACGACGGTGAGGCCTCGCCCAACGACAAGTACGTGGCGCTCGAGCTGTTGAAGAACGCCAACATCGCTGCCGGCGGCGTACTGCCAATGTGCCAGGACACGGGCACCGCCATCGTCATGGGCAAGAAGGGTCAGGCGGTGTGGACGGGCGGCGGCGACGAGGCGGCCATCGCGCGGGGTGTGTTCAAGACCTACACCGAGACCAACCTGCGCTACAGCCAGGTCTCGCCGCTGTCGATGTTCAAGGAAGTGCAGACCGGCACCAACCTGCCGGCGCAGATCGACATCTACGCGACCGACGGCGACGCCTACAAATTCCTGTTCATCGCCAAGGGCGGCGGCTCGGCCAACAAGAGCTATCTCTACCAGCAGACGCCGGCCGTGCTGAACGAGGCCGCGTTGCTCAAGTTCCTCGACGCGCAAATCCGCACGCTCGGCACTGCGGCCTGCCCGCCCTACCATCTCGCCATCGTGGTCGGCGGCACCTCGGCCGAGATGAATCTCAAGACGGTGAAGCTCGCCTCGACGCGCTACCTCGACGACCTGCCGGGCGCGGGCAACGACAAGGGCGTCGCCATCCGCGACCGCGAGATGGAGCGAAAGGTGCTGGAGTTGACGCGGCAGATGGGCATCGGCGCGCAGTTCGGCGGAAAATATTTCTGCCACGACGTGCGCGTGATCCGGATCGCCCGCCACGGCGCCTCCGTGCCGATCGGTCTCGGCGTCTCGTGCTCCGCCGACCGCCAGGCCATGGGCAAGATCACGCGCGACGGCATCTTCCTCGAGCAGCTCGAGACCAATCCGGCGCACTACCTGCCCGAGGTCGAACCCGCGCAGCTTTCGGGCAGCGTCGTGTCGGTCGACCTGAACAAGGGCATGACCCACACGCTTTCGGTGCTGGCCCGGCATCCGGTGAAAACGCGCGTGAATCTGACCGGCACCCTGATCGTCGCCCGCGATTCGGCGCACGCCAAGCTGAAGGAGCGGCTGGACGCGGGCCAGGGCCTGCCCGACTACTTCAAGCAGTTCCCCGTCTACTACGCCGGTCCAGCCAAGACGCCGGAGGGCATGCCGTCGGGCTCGTTCGGCCCGACCACGGCCGGACGCATGGATTCCTACGTCGATCTTTTCCAGGCGCACGGCGGCTCGATGGTCATGCTGGCCAAGGGCAACCGCAGCAAGCAGGTGGTCGACGCCTGCAAGAAGCACGGCGGCTTCTATCTCGGCTCGATCGGCGGACCGGCGGCCATCCTCGCCAAGAACTGCATCAGGAAGGTCGAGGTACTGGAGTATCCCGAGCTCGGCATGGAGGCGATCTGGCGCATCGAGGTCGAGGATTTTCCCGCCTTCATCGTCACCGACGACAAGGGCAACGACTTCTTCGGCGAGCTCAGAATCTGAAAAAGGAGAACCCCGGGAGGTTGCCCTCCCGGGGTTTGCTGTCCCGCGACGCTCGATCCGATATCCCCAGAGGATCTCGCGCCGCCTCCCAAAACTCTCTAGCTCCGGCAACCCTCTTCGCGGCCGCACCAGCGGTCGATCCAGATATTGCCATGACGCTCGTTGATCACCTGCAGCCAACTGCCGCGGCAGCCCAGGACACGGAACTTCAGGTCGTCGCCCTCGATTCGCGACACCTGGCGGCCCATCAGGCCGGGCCGGGTGTAGGTCGTGATCGCGCCGTCGATCTTCGTGCCGACCTCGAGTTGGTCCGCCGGGATCCAGCCGAACTGCATCGAAGCGCCGCCATTGCGCGGGGTGAAGCCCGCGGCCGACGCGAGCACGATGCGGGCCCAGCCGCTGCGGCTCGAATCGAGCGTGACCGCCGACGCCACCGGACCGTCCGGGTGCGCGGTCGTGAACTCGCCGATGACGGCGCCTTCCGGCGTCGGCTGGGCGCGAACGGCGATAGCCTCGCCGGGATGCAGCAACGCATAGGCCTGACCGGCCTGGCACGACCCGGCGTAACCGGTGCTGGCATCGACCGAGCGCTCGAGGACGGCGAAGCCCGCGAGCACAGCGATCGTGCCGATGATGGCGCGAATCGTCATGGTCCTTCCCACAATGCTTGGCGGCAGATCCCCATCTGCCGACCAATCCCCGCAGCCGTTTTAGCAATCCGCCCCGACCGGAGTCGTGGCACACTTTGTATGCTTTGTTTCCGGCAGCGGCCTCGGTTGAAATGCCGATTTATCGCATTCTGACAATGGCTTGCGCGGCAGCACTCGAACCCGATGCCGGAGGAATACCCCGTGGATCTCGCCAAACCCCATCTCGATGTCGGCCTGTTCTCGAACAGGCGCGACGAACAGCTCGCCTTCTGGCAGCGCACGGTTGGCTTGCCCTACGACCATATGGGCAAGCTGGGCGGCGGCGTGCAGCAGCACCGCCACCACATGAACGGCTCGATCCTCAAGATGAACCACGCCCGCAACCTGCTGCCGGCAATGGCGCCTTCGGGGATCGTCGCGTTAGAGATCGCGCGCGTGGGCATCGCCGCCCGGCGTGATCTCAGGGATCCCGACGGCAACCGCGTCGCGCTGGTGCCGAAGGGCGAGAACGGTGTCGAGGGAATTGCCATCCTGTTGCGGGTCAACGATCCCGCCGCGCATGATCGCTTCTGGACTCACGTCATGCAGTACGAGCGAGTAGGCGACGGCCGCTATCGCTGCGGTGATTCGCTGATCGTCGTCGCCGAGCAAGGCGCGATCGAGCACCGCGGGCAGAAATGGCGCGGCCCCGGCTATCGCTACACGACCGTGCAGGTGTCCGATTGCGTCAAGGAATACGACGGCATACTCGCACGCGGCGGAACGTCAGGAGGCGACGTGCGCGTGCTGGGCGAGACCGTGCGGTTCGCCTTCGTTTGCGATCCCGACGGCAATCACATCGAGATCAGCCAGCGCGCCAGCCTGACCGGCGGGCGCCTGTAGCGATCCTATTTGCCGCGCGATTCGAGCGCGGCCTTGAGGTCCTGGAGGCCAAGCGCGGCGGGGCGCGCCTTACGGCTGAGCCGAGCCGACTCCTTGGCCGCCGCCTCGGCCGCAAGCCTGGCTTCCTCGGCCCGGCGCTTGGCTTCCTCGACCGCGATCCGTTCGGCTTCGGCCTTGGCCTGGGCCTTGGCCGCGCGCTCGGCGCGCTGGCGCTCGCGTTCGGCTTCCTTGGCCCGGCGTCGTTCCGCCTCGCGCTCTTCTCGCTGGCGCGCCGCCGCGAGGCGGGCGTCCTGGCGGGCGGCGAACTCCGGATCACTCGCCGGGTCCTTCTGCTTGGCCTTCTCGAGCAGCGCGGCGCGTGCCTTGGCCTGGGTTTCCAACCTGTCGGTGAGGGTGTCCTTGCTCTTCAACGCTGTCCTCTCTCCTCTACTCGGCCGCCAATGCGGCGGCCTGCTTCTTGGCGCGCTTACGATCCTCGGGGTCGAGGAAGCGCTTGCGCAACCGGATCGACTTGGGAGTGATCTCCACAAGTTCGTCGTCCTCGATATAGGCGATCGCCTGCTCGAGCGACATGCGGCGCGGCGGCGTGAGCCGCACCGCCTCGTCCTTGCCGGCCGCCCGGATGTTGGTGAGCTGCTTGCCCTTCAGGACGTTGACATCGAGGTCGTTGCCGCGGCTGTGCTCGCCGATCAGCATGCCTTGATAAACCGCGGTACCGGGGTCGACAAACATCGGGCCGCGCTCTTCGAGGTTCCACAGGGCGTAGGCCACCGTCGTGCCCTCGGCATTGGCGATCAGCGCGCCATTGCGTCGCCCCGGGATCGCACCGCGGAACGGCCCATAGGAGTGGAAGATCCGATTCATCACGCCGGTGCCGCGCGTGTCGGTCAGGAATTCGCCGTGATAGCCGATCAGGCCGCGCGACGGCGCGTGGAAGACCAGCCGGGTCTTGCCGGCGCCCGACGGGCGCATGTCCTGGAGCTCGCCCTTGCGCTGGGAGATCTGCTCGACGACGACGCCGGTATAGGCGTCGTCAACGTCGATCACGACTTCCTCGATCGGCTCGAGCCGCTGGCCAGTGGCCGCATCGGTCTGGAACAGCACGCGCGGGCGGCCGACCGCGAGCTCGAAACCTTCGCGGCGCATGGTCTCGATCAGCACGCCGAGCTGCAACTCGCCGCGACCCGCGACCTCGTAGGAATCGGTGTTGTCGGTGTCGCGTACCCGGATGGCGACGTTACCCTCGGCCTCGCGCATGAGGCGCGCGCGGATCATGCGCGTCGTCACCTTGTCGCCCTCGCGACCGGCGAGCGGCGAGTCGTTGACCATGAAGTTCATGGCGAGTGTCGGCGGGTCGACGGGCTGGGCCGGCAATGCCGCCTCGACCGTCAGGTCGCCCAGCGTGTCGGCCACCGTCGCCGTCTTGAAACCGGCGACGGCGACAATGTCGCCGGCCTCGGCCTGGTCGATCGGCTGGCGCTCGAGGCCGCGGAAGGCGAGCAGCTTGGTGACGCGCGTCTCCTCGATCTTCTCGCCCCTGGCATCGAGCGCCTTGAGCACGGTGTTGGGCTTGATCGTCCCCGACTGGATGCGACCGGTCAGGATGCGGCCGAGGAACGGATCGGACTCCAGCGTCGTCACAAGCATGCGGAATGCCGGATCGCTGTCGATCCGCGGCGCCGGCACGTGGCGCAGGATCAGGTCGAACAGCGGCGACATGTCCTCGTGCTCGGCTTCCAGCGATTCGGCTGCCCAACCCTGCTTGGCCGACGCGAACAGTGTCGGGAAGTCGAGCTGCTCGTCACTCGCCTCGAGCGCCGAGAAGAGATCGAACACCTCGTCGTGGACTTGGTGGGCGCGCGCGTCGGGGCGGTCGACCTTGTTGATCAGCACGATCGGCCGCAGGCCGAGCCTGAGCGCCTTGCCGAGCACGAACTTGGTCTGCGGCAATGGGCCCTCGGCCGCGTCGACCAGCAGCACGACCCCGTCGACCATCGACAGGATGCGCTCGACCTCGCCGCCGAAGTCGGCGTGGCCCGGGGTGTCGACGATGTTGACGCGCGTGTCCTTCCACACCACCGACGTGGCTTTGGCCAGGATGGTGATGCCGCGCTCACGCTCCAGGTCGTTGGAATCCATGGCGCGCTCGGCGACCTGCTGGTTCTCGCGGAAGGTGCCGCTCTGCTTGAGCAGGCAATCGACCAGCGTGGTCTTGCCATGGTCGACGTGCGCGATGATCGCGACGTTGCGGATGTCCATATTGTCTTCCGGAGGGGGTTCTCGGGCGCGGTATATACGCAGGGCTCATGCCATCGGCAAGACGGGTTGAGCAGGAGTCTTGCCGCTGCCACAATTCTCCCATGCGCAAGCGATCGGTCGTGATCGGCGGCCACGCCACCAGCATCTCGTTGGAGGACGAGTTTTGGGACGAGCTGACCGCGATCGCGCGAGGCCGCGACCTGTCGCTTGCCGGTCTGATCCAGCAGATCGACCGGGAACGGGGCGACCGATCCAATCTTTCAAGCGCGTTACGGCTATATGTCCTGGAGACGCTGCGTCAAAGGGTCAGTCGAGATTGAATCCCTTGCCGCGCACGAAAGCACCGAAATCGGCGCGCTCCGGCACCGAATATTGCCGCGCCTTGTCTTCCGACCAGCCATAAGTGTCGCTCTGGCCGAAACGGTCGGTGTAACGCTGGATCTTGTAGGGCTGCACCGCATGCCGGCGGCGGTCGTAGGCTTCGATCTTCCGGCGCAGCCCCGTCTCGTCGTAGCGATCGCGATGGATCGTCACGTCGAGGCCGAGCCGGGGACTCATCACCCCTTCGAAGGCCGGCCACCCCGCTCCGAGCGCGGCAGCCGGGAAAACATGCCGCGGCAACCCCAGAATGTCGGAAACCTGGCCGGCATGGTTGCGGATGGCGCTGATCGGGCAGGTGCCGAGCCCGACCCGGTCGGCGGCGGCGATGAAGGTCGCCAGCACGATTCCCGCATCGACCGATGCATTGAAGAATGGATCTAGGTGGTCGTTGACGAACGGCTGGCCGCGCCATTCGAACAGCAGGCGGTGACGACGATTGTTGGCGCAGAACACCAGGAACACCGGCGCCGCCTGGACCCAGGGATTGTCCGGCAGCAGCGCTTCCAGCTTCTCGCGCTGCTCGCGATCCGACACGATCACGATGTCCGCCTGCTGGAGATCGCTCTTGGAGGGAGCCGAGAGCGCCACGGCGCAGAGCGTCTCGACCAGCGCCGGGTCGACGGGCTTGTCGAGATAGCGCCGCATGACCCGGCGGTTGGCCATGTCGGCCAGCTCATCCACGCCGCGCGGCGCCTCGGCGAGCGCCGGCGCCGCCCCGAATCGCGCCTTGAGCACGTTCATCAATCGATCGAGCAAGACGTCTCCTGACTAGCGGCCGAACGGATTGGGGATAGGCAATCCGGGGATGAGCGATCGCTGCTGTTGTTGCTGCTGTTGTTGCTGGGGAGACTGCCCGCCGCTGCCGGTCAGCGTGTTGGTGAAGCCCGGCGGATCCTTTGCCGTGCCACGAACGACGTTGTAGCTGAGCCGGGTGGTCGGGCCGCGGACGGTCGTGATCAGATACGGTGCGGACGTGTCCTCGGCGATCACGAAGTTGATCGTGGTGTCGGTGGTCGACGCGCCGAGATTGGTGCGCGTGCTCACATTGGCCGTCGCCCTGTTGCCGCGCACCACCAGGCCCTTGTCGGTGACCACGCCCCCCACGATGTCGACCTGCCCGGAGATCGGGCTGTCGTGGTTGGCGAACCGGTTGAGCACTAGGGATATCGCGCTCAACAGATTGCTGGCGACGTTGCGGTTGCCGCCGATCGCCCCCAGCACATTGCCGAGCGTGTTGTCGATGAGCGCGCCGGCGGCGCCGGTGGCGACCGACCCTATGGCCAGCAGGGCCTTGTCGGCACCGGCGAAGACGTGCCCGCCGAGCTGCGCGCCTCCCGTCAGGGACTTCATGATCTGGTCGTTCGTCGAGCCCGAACCCTTCAGGGCAATGCCGGTGGCGCTCAACTTGCCGTCGATCGTCACCTTGACCGCGCTGCCGAATTGATTGGTCCCCGACGTCGCGCGCAACATCTCGCTCAGGATGATGCCGTTGACGTCGCCCTTGAAGTCGATGCCGAGGGCGGGGCCGCTGCCGTTGAGCACGCCCGACAGTGCGACCGTGCCGCCGTACAGGCCGCTCTTGAAGTGCGACAGCGTGAGCACGCCGTCCTTCAACTTCATGGCGATGTCGGCGTTGTTGAAGCGCATCGGCGACATCAGCAGCGTCGCCGCGACGAGCTTGACGTCGGCGTCCACGCTGCGCAGCGGTGCGGTGTCGATCGGCTTGCTGGCCGCCGCCGGTCCGGCCCGGCCGCCCGTCGTCGCGCCGCCGGCGCCGCCGATCTTGTCGAGGTCGAGCGAGGGCGACTTCAGGTTGGCCGTGATCGTCGGCTTGCCCGCCAGCTTGGCGTCGATCGAACCTTCGAGCGTCTGTCCGTTCAAGGCAATGCTGCCCTTGTAGGCTGCCGACTGCGGCGCGCCCTTGGATGCGCCGGGCAAGGCGAGCGTGCCGGTCGCCTTGATCGCATGACCCATCGCCGTCACGTTGACGTCGCGCAACGTCAACTGCTCGATGGTCCCCGCAAGCCCGCCCGACGCCTTGACGGGACCGAGCCCGGCGACGGCCATCGACCCGGCGACCTTCAGCACCTTGTCCATGTCCGGGGCATCGAAGTTGAACGCGATGTCAGGGCGCGGCGCCGGCGACGTCACGTTCGCCACCGAGCCGCGCACGGCCAGGCGCGCGCCGCCGAGATTGGACACCTTTATGTCGTTCAGACGAAGCGTGCTGCCCTGCAG
The DNA here is from genome assembly GCA_025808875.1 of Enhydrobacter sp. Classification (NCBI taxonomy): domain Bacteria; kingdom Pseudomonadati; phylum Pseudomonadota; class Alphaproteobacteria; order Hyphomicrobiales; genus Enhydrobacter; species Enhydrobacter sp. The sequence goes on from CP075528.1 coordinate 4,061,444, forward strand.
GGCAACGTCGACGTCGACGCCAGAGATCGGCTGCTTATTGTAGATCAGCCGGGCGATCTTCGCCTTGAGCCCGACCGTCGGTCCGGCCGGCGCCGGACGATCGGTCACCGCGGACGCGGCGGCCGGCGGCGACTTTTGTGGCGACGTACCGCCGGCCAGGAAGGGGTCGACGTCGAGCGTGTCGATATCGAGCGTGGTGACGATCGACAGGGGCACACCGAAGGTGACGACGATCCCACCGGTGCCCTTGATGTCGTCCAATTCGAAGGCAGCATTGCTGACCTGGACATTGCCGCCCGTCGAAGCCATGCGGCCCTTGAGGCTGAGGCGGGTGAGCTTGCCGGAGGGTACCGCCGACACGTCGATCGCGAGCCAGGCCAGGGTGTCGCGCAGCTTGGGACCGACGAGGCTGAAATCACCGCTGACGGTCGGCCGCGCCGGATCTCCGCCGAGAGTCGAGCGTGCCTGGAGACTCATGTCGCCCGGCAGCGTCGCGGTGAGCCGCGGCACGGCGACGGCGCCACGCTTGGCGTCGATCTCGATGGCGACGTTGCGGACGGCTGCCTTGTTGTAAATGACTTCGCCAACCTCGATCGCGACGCTGGCGGCGAGGTCGGGCGGGATGCCACCGGCCGCGGCAGGTGCGGCCGACGGTGCCGCAGGAGTCGATTTGGCCGGGCCGGCCGGAGCGGCAGGTTGCGTCAAGGCGGCGATGGTCCTGTCGAGATCGAGCTTGGGTACGACGACCTTGCCCTCGATCGCCAACGCCGGCTTCAGCGCCACGGCGAGCGTGCCGGAACCGGCGTTCTCACCGATGGTGAGGCGGAAGTCCCTGGCGGCGACAGCCGTCTGCGAGGCGTCGATGCTGCCATCGAAAGCGAACTTGCCGGCAAGCAGCGGCGGCACTGGCTGTGGCGGCAATCCGGCGAGTCCGCTCAGCGCCGCAACGAACGTATCGAAGCGGTCGGCGGCGATGGTCGCCGCGCCGCCCAGGCGCGCGTTGGGACCGAGCTCGCTCAGCGTGCCCTTGAATCCGACCTTGCCGCCCCCCGCCTCGAGCGACACGGTCATGGCGTGGCCCTGGCTGCCCTTGCCGCTCACCGACAGGTCGAGCTTGAGAGGCGCGCCGTTGAGGACGGCGCCGCCCGCCAGTGCGTACGGACCTTCGAGCGAACCGACCGACGCCGTGAAATTGGCCTTCTCCGCCGCCATCGAGATTCCCGCCTTGGCGTCGCTGAACAGCAGCGTGCCGTTCTCGATCACCATGCGACCGAGCGACAGCGGCTTGGGCGACGTCGGCTTCGGAGCCGCCGGCCTGGCTTCGGCGACGGATGGCGCGAACTCCCAGTTCGGCTTGCCCTCGGCGTTGATCTCCAGGACGATTTTGGGTTCGACCAGAACGACTTCGCTGACCTCGAAGTCGCCGCCGAGCAGCGGCAGCAGGGCCGGTTTGACGCTCACCGACTTCAACTCGACCATGTGCGGATTTTTGGCGCCCGGCACATTGAAGAAGGTCACGCCGGTGACGGTCGCGGTGGGGGTCGGCAGCAGCGACAGGGTGATCGGCCCGTCGATCTTGAGATCGCGGCCGGTCGCCTTCTTCACTTCCGCGACGATGGTCGGCTTGAAGGAGTTGGCGTCGATGAACCACGGGGCAATCACGGCCGCCGCCGCCACGAGACCGACGGCACCGCCGACGCCGAACAACAGCTTCTTGCGCAGCGAAGGGCTCATGGTTCCTCCTTTCCGGACGAGCGAAACACTAGCGCAACGCGCCACGGCGCGGCATAGAGAAATTCATCCGACGCAGCCATGGCCGACATCGTCAATCTCCGCCGCGCGCGCAAGGAAAAGGCGCGGCGCGAACGTCAAACCGAAGCCGAAGCCAATCGGCGGCGTTTCGGCCGCACGCGCGAGCAGCGCCGGGCCGACGAGGATGCCGAGCGGCGCGCCGAACGGTCCCACGACAGCAAGCGCCTCGTCCCCGATCGCGATGAGCCCTGACCGCCGCGACGCTCGGCGTCGGAGTCACCCCGGAATCCGGGGAGCCTTCGGAACCGACCGCTTCAGTTGCGGTTGCCGGAACGGTTCAGCGCGCGCCTCTCGAAGAAATCGCGCGTGCCCTGGTCGGCGCCCGGTCCGGCGACCGCGCGGACATTGGTGAGTTCGAGCCGGCGGCCGCTCGTCGCATCGATCAGCACCGGGTCGAGCAGTCGGTCATCCGACCGATCGACCAGATCCATCGGCCTGCCGTTGCGGGAAGCCGCACCGAAGCGGTCGCCCCATTGCTTCAGTCCGACGATGACAGTGAACAGCGCAGCGCCCTTCTCGGTCAGGCGGTACTCGTGGCGCAACGGGCGCTGGCGATAGGCCGTTTTGCGGAACACGCCGGTCTCCACGAGCTTCTTCAATCGCGCCGTCAGCACATTCCGGGCGATGCCGAGATTCTCCTGGAAGTCGTCGAAACGGCGGACGCCGTAGAAGGCGTCGCGAACGATCAGCAGCGTCCATGGCTCGCCCACGACATCGAGCGCCGAGGCAATCGAACAATTCATTTGCTCGTAACTGGTGCGCCGCATGACGCGAAGTATAGGCGTCACTCGTCCATGTGCAAATCTTGGCCGCGCGATGCGCCACGGTCCTCGTCCCGGGCAAAATCACCGCCGCCTTGCAACCATGTCGGCGCAGCCGACCTGCGACGGCGGTGCCCAACAAAAACGCCCGGACGTTGCCGTCCGGGCGTTCGTCTCGATGGGATTGGTTCTCGCTACTCGCGTTCCTGTCCCAGGAACATCATGAGGAACTGGAACAGGTTCACGAAGTCGAGGTACAGGCTCAGCGCACCGAACACAGCCATCTTCTCGGCGACATCGGTGCCCCAAGCGTCGGCGTACTGCTCCTTGATCCGCTGGGTGTCGTAGGCGATCAGGCCCGAAAAGATCAGCACGCCCGCGACCGAGATGATGAAGGTCATCGTGCCCGACGGGAAGAACATGTTCACGACGACGGCCAGGATCAGGCCGATCAGGCCCATGAACAGGAATTTGCCGAAGGCCGAAAGGTCGCGCTTGGTGGTGTAGCCATAGAGGCTGAGCGCACCGAACGCTGCGGCGGTGATGAAGAACGTCCGCGCGACGCTGGCGCCGGTGTAGCGGAACAGCAGCAGCGACAGGCTGATGCCCATCAGCGCCGTGACCGCCCAGTAGACCGCCTGGACCGAACCAAGGCTCATCTTGGCGGCCCGGAACGACACCAGCAGCAACAGGCCGAGCGGCGCCAGGATCGCGATCCAGCCCAAGCCATTCAGCCCCACCGGAATGACGTTGCCGCCCCGGGTCACGCCCATCTCGAAGAAGATGGTCTGCAACGCCGGGAAGTTGAACAGAGCGAACGCCACGATGCCCGAGAGGACCAGACCGGACGCCATGTAGTTGTAGACCCGCACCATGTGGGCGCGCAGACCGGCATCGAACGATGCCTGGTCGGCGATGACTCCGCCAGCACGGCCAAAGGTGTTGAAGTTCTGGTTCGCCATTTCGATCATGCCTCCAAAGGGGGCCTCCTTGCCGGGCCCCTTCGGCAACCAATTTGGGCACGCAGCCCGTCTGAATCAATAGTTATCGTAGGCTGCCCGTCCCGCCGATCGGCAGTGATTCTCCGCAAAGAAGCCGTTCATTCATTGCGTAACAAGGCCAGCGGCCGCTGCCGCAATGCTGCCAAAGTTCCGGCCAAACCGAAAGCGAGCGTCAGGACCATCGCGCCGATGGCGACGCCGACGGCGACCGTCGGCAGAAAACTCCACTCCAGCCGCATGAGGCGGCGCACGATGAGCCAGGCGCCCAGCGTTCCCACCCCGAGGGCGGCGACGGCGGTGGCGAGGCCAAGTGCCGCGAACTCCCAGGCGAAGATGCCCGCGATCCTGGCCCGTGTGGCGCCGAGAACCTTCATGACGACCGCTTCGTGGACGCGACGACGCTGTGTCGCCAGCATGGCGCCCGCCAGCACCAGCAGGCCGGCAAGGATGCTGAGCAGCCCGATGACGCGGCTGGCCAACCCGATATTCGCGAGCACCCCGGATGCCGTCTCGATGGCGTCACGGATGCGCACCACCGTGACATTGGGAAAATTGTCGGTCACGGCCCTGAAGATCGCGTCCTCGGCCTCGGGCGTCGACCTGATCGTGGCAAGGAACGTGTGAGGGGCGCGGTCGAGCACACCAGGCGACAGCACGAACACGAAATTGATGGTCAATGTCGTCCATTCGATGCGACGCAGGGAGGCGATACGCGCCTCGATGTCCCGGCCAAGGATGTTGACGGTGATGGTGTCACCGACGCCGAGACCAAACGAGTTGGCCAGGTTGGCGTCGAAGGAGACCAGTTGCGGGCCGCGATAGTCGGGCGCCCACCATCGGCCGGCGACGATCTGGGAACCTTCCGGCGGCGTCGCCGCATAGGTGATGCCGCGGTCGCTCTCGACGGCCCAGCGCGCCTCGGAAGGAACGGCCATCTCGCTCACGGGCTTTCCGCCGATGCGGGTGATACGTCCGCGCAGCGACGGCACCTTGTCGAGCGCGCCCGCACCGGGGATGCCAGCCAGCGCCTTCTCGAATTCCGGCATTTGACTCGACTGGACGTCGACAAAGAAGAAGGCCGGCGCATCCTGCGGGATACGCTGCGTGATCTGTTCGCGCAGATTGCCCTCGACCAACGCCGTGGCCACCAGGACGGTGAGGCCGAGGCCGAGCGACAGCATGACGATCGGCGTTGGCGCTCCGGGCCGGTGCAGGTTGGCGAGCGCCAGCCGAAGGGCGGCGAACCGCGGCTTGCCGGCCCGCGCCGCGGCCGCCATGACCAGCCTCGCCAGAAGCGGAAAGGCGATGAACGCGCCGATCGCCCCCAGCACGAACCAGGCGGCGATCCGCCGGTCCGGGGCGGTCTGCACGGTGAAGCCGGCCAGCACCAGGGCGACGCCGCCGACCACCAGAATGTCGCGCACGGCGAGGCGCTTCCGGTCGACCACGGCGCCGCGCATCAGGGTCGCGGCAGGCACGGCGCGCGCCCGCACGAGCGGGACCAGGGCGAAGAGCAGCGACACCAGCAGGCCGAACGTCGCCGCGATCGCCAGCGGCTTGAAATAGAGCGCCACCCGCGCGCGCACCGGCAGTATGTCGCCGACGAGCCCCTGCGCGAGGAAGGGCAGTGCCGCGCCCGCCGCCACGCCGACGGCGATGCCGACCAGCGCCAGCACGCCGATCTGGACGAGATACGTCGTGAACACCAGGCGCTCCGGGGCACCGAGGCACTTCAGCGTGGCGATCGTGTGAAGGCGCCCGGCGAGGAAGCTGGCGATCGCGTTGCCCACCCCGACGCCGCCAACGAGCAACGACGCGAGCCCGATCAGGCCGATGAACTGCGTCAGCCGATCCAGCCAGAATCGGATGCCGCCGCCGGCTTCCGCCAGGCCGCGCAGGCGCCAGCCGGCATCGGGAAAACGCGTCTTGATGTCCTCGATGACCGCGCGATCCGACGATCCCGGCGGCAGGCGCAGGCGGTACTCCCAGTTCAGCAGGCTGCCAGGCTGGACCAGCTCCGAATCGGCCAGCGCCGCATACGATGTCATGAGGCGCGGGCCGAGGCTCGCGAAGGCGTTCAGGCCGCGATCCGGTTCGCGGGCGATGACCGCGCGCACCTCGACGACGGCCTCGCCGACCTTCACCCGATCGCCGAGCGCGATGTTCATGCGGCGCAATGCCGATTCCTCGACGACGGCGCCCCAAACGCCGCCGCGCTCGGCGAGCGCCTCCGAGAGATGCGTGCCGCCTTGCAGCTCGATCGCGCCGTAAAGCGGATAGATCGGTTCGACCGCCTTCAATTGAACGAGCGTCGTGCGGCCTTCCGGCCGCTCGGGACGGGCCATGGCGCGGGCATCGACCCAGCGCACGAGCTGTCCGCGTCCGCCGAGATAGGCCATCTGTTCGGGGGTGGCCTGCCGATAGAGCAGTGAGATGGCCACGTCGCCGCCCAGGATTTCGCGGGCGTCGGCCCGCAGACCTTCCTCGATGGCACGGCTGAACGACAGGATAGCGGCGATCGCCCCGACCCCGAGGGCAAGACAGGCGAGGAACAGGCGAAAGCCACTCAGTCCGCTGCGCATCTCGCGACGCGCCAGCCGCAGCGCAAGTGTCATTGCGCGGCCATCGCCGCGGACGTCCGCTCGTCGCCGACGACAATGCCGTCGGCGATGCGCAGGATTCGATCGCAGCGCCCGGCCAACGCCATGTCGTGCGTGATCAGGATGAGGGTCGCGCCTTCGGATCGGGCGAGGTCGAACAGCAGATCCATCACCTGCTTGCCGGTCGCGCCGTCGAGGTTGCCCGTCGGCTCGTCGGCCAGCAGCAGCTTGGGCCTGCCGACGAAGGCGCGTGCCACCGCCACTCGCTGCTGCTCACCGCCGGAGAGTTGCGCCGGATAGTGGCCGAGCCGGTGGCCGAGGCCGACACGTTCGAGCGCGCCCTGCGCGAGATCGAAGGCGTCGCCACGGCCGGCGAACTCGAGCGGCAACGCGACGTTCTCGAGCGCCGTCATGGTCGGGATGAGGTGGAAGCCCTGGAACACGATCCCGAGGTGATCGCGCCGCAGCCGGGCTCGCGCGTCGTCGTCCATCGGACCGAGATCCCGGCCCACGACCTCGACGCGGCCCGAGGTCGCCCGCTCGAGCCCGCCTGCGACCATCATCAGGCTCGACTTGCCGGCACCCGACGGGCCAACGACGGCGGCGATCTCGCCGGCGACGATTTCGAGCGACACGCCGCGCAGGATATTGACCGTGCCGGCATCGCTTGCCATGTCGAGGTGAACGTCGCCGAGGCGGACGATGGGCTGAAGGACGGTCAAGCGGACTCCGGAAAGGGCGCGATGAAGCTGAGCAATGGATATGGTGGTTTTGCGGCAGCGGTCAATTCGCTGCTGGTGCTGCTGTTGTGCCTCCTGCCGGTGCATGCACAAAGTGCGCCCGTCAGGATCGCCATGCTGGGAGACAGCCTGACGGCGGGCTACGGCCTGCAGCCGAATCAATCGCTTGCCGCGCGTCTGGAGGCGGCGCTGCGGTCACAGAAGCGTGACGTCGTCGTCCTCAACCATGGTGTCTCCGGCGACACCACCGCGGGCGGCCTCGACCGCGTCGACTGGATGATGGGCGACAAGCCCGACATCGTGCTGGTGGCGCTGGGCGCCAACGATGCTTTGCGCGGCGTCGATCCGGCCGCAGCGGAGCGCAATCTCGACGGCATCGTCAAACGGCTGAAGGAGGCCGGCGCCACGGTCTGGCTGGCGGGCATGCTGGCACCCCGCAACTACGGAGCCGACTACGCCAGGGCGTTCGACGGCATCTACAAGCGGTTGTCGGAGAAGTACGACGTGCCGCTCTATCCCTTCCTGCTCGACGGCGTGGCGCAGGAACCCGCCCTGAACCAGGCCGACGGCATCCATCCCAATGTCAAGGGCGTGGACACGATCGTCGAACGGATGCTCCCGTTCGTCACCAGCAACCTCGACGCCCATGCCACGTCTGTTCGTCGCCCTGCCCGTCCCTGACGAGATTTCCGCTGCTCTCATGACGTTGCAGTCGGGCGTGCCCGACGCACGCTGGGTGCCGGCGGAGAATTTCCACGTCACGCTGTGCTTCGCGGGCGACGTTCAGGGCGTCGTCATGCGCGACCTCGAAGAGGAGCTGGGCGATGTCGCCGGCCCGCGCTTCACGGTAGCGCTCGCCGGCGTCGAGCAGTTCAGCTCGGGCAAGCAACCCAGGGCGCTCGTCGCCCGGGTGGAGAAGAGCGACCGTCTCGACTGGCTGCAACAGAAGGTGTCGACCGTGGCGCGCAACTGCGGCATCGAGGTCGAACGGCGCAAGTTCCGTCCGCATGTCACGCTCGCCCGCTTCCCCAACGGTGCCGAGGCCGGCCATCACCTCGCGCAGTTCATGGCGAGCCACGCCCGGTTCCAGGCGGGGCCCTGGGTCGCCGAGCACTTCTCGCTCTACTCCAGCCGCATCGGTCGCGCCGGTTCGATCTACACCGAAGAGGCGGCCTATACTCTCACCTTCTGAAACATCGATCTAGGCGAAGGTCAGCAGCCGCCTCGGGTTGCGCACCAGGATGCCGTCTATCTCGTCCTCGCTGTAACCGCGCGAGCGCATCATCGGCACGACATTGCGGAAGATATGGCCGTAGCCGTGACCGCCGAAGCTGGTCAGTCGCGTGCGGTAGCAGATGTCGTGGCTAATGACGATGCGGTCGATATGGCCGTGCTCGATCAAGGCCCGGATCAGCCCGAGCCGCGTCGCATCGTTGGGCATGTCGATGTCGGACAGCCCGTAGTAGCTCGCCTCCTGGCCGAACAGGTCGAACTCGATGGTGACGCCCGAATCGGCCAGCCGCAGCAGGCGGGTCTCGTCGAAGATGGTGCGGTCGATATGGCTGATCACCATGCGCTCCGTCGGATGGCTGACGGCACGCGCGAAATCGGCGACCTCCTGCGGCTGGTCGGGATGTCGGCCGGGGTGGACGTTGATCGCCGCCCCGGTCTCCGATGCAGCGATGAAGGCCGCACGCATCACTCGCTTCTCGGTTTCTGTCCATGGCGCCTGGCAGCCGATCTCGCCGATCATGCCGGCGCGCACGTCGGTGCCCCAGGCGCCGTGCAGTATCTGGCCGATCATCTCCTCGGCGAAATCATCGACGGCGCGACCATGGTTGCGCGGATCCTGGTAGTCGTTGACGTAGTAGCCGCAGCCCATGATCAGATGCACGCCGGTGCCCGCGGCAATGCGCTGCAAACCCTTCGGATCGGGCGACAGGCCACCGCAGGTCAGCTCGACGATGGCGTCACCGCCCTCGCTCTTCATCGCCTTCACCTCGCGCGTGGCGATGTCCTCGAGATCGAGCATGTACTTGCGGCCCGCGCGCTTCAGGCCGCGCCCGTAGTTGATCTGCCAGACGTTCTCCAGGGTGATCTCGGGGCCGAGATCGTTGTCGGAGCGCGTGCCGGGCGGACGAATGTCGCACAGCACATGCTCGTGCATCAGGGTGCGGCCGAGCGTGCCGGGCTCGATCGGACCGAGCACCGTCTGGACCTTGCCTCTGAGCTCTTGGCGCGTCGTCGACATTCGGGCGACTATAGCGGCGGTCCATGGGGAGAAAAGCGTGACAGCACCGCTCATCGGCTACGCCGACCGCATCTCGGCTCGCGTCGGCGAAAAAATCGCCTTCAAGGTGTCGAGCGCCGGGCCGGACCCCTTCCAGGCCTCGCTCGTGCGCATCGTGCGCGGCGATCCGAATCCCGGCGGCCCGTCCCGCAAGTTCGTGGACCTCTCCGACGTCTTCCACGGGCGGTTCGCCTCGCGCGTCCAACGCGCGCATCCGGGTTCCTACGGGCTAATCGAAGGTGCCGCTGCGCTCGCCCGCCACGGCGCGCTGTTCGTCGAAGCCCTGATTTGGCCGACGTTGCCGCAGGACGGCCCCCAATCGGTGATCTCTCGCCGCGATGCGGCGAGCGGCGCCGGGTTCTCGCTGGTGCTGACGCCCGACGGCATGACCTTCGAGACCGGGTCGGCGCGGGTGACGGTCGGCAAGCCATTGCGCGCCCACGCCTGGTATCGCGTCTGGGCGAGCGCCGATCCGGCAACCGGGGTCCTGCGCGTCGGACAGCAGCCGCTCAGGCGCGCCCACGCGATCGACGACGAAGGCGAGGTGACGCTAACCGCGCCGGGAATGGCGATCGACGCGGCACGACCGATCCTGATCGCCGCCGAGGAAGCCGCCGATCGTCCGGCGCATCGCTGTTTCAACGGCAAGATCGAAGCACCATCGATCGCCGGCATCGCCGCCTGGGACTTCTCGCGCGGCATCGATTCGATGGAGATCGAGGACACTGGGCCCAACGGCCTGCACGGCAGGCTGGTCAACCTGCCGACACGCGCCATGAAGGGAGCCGCATGGAACGGGAAGGAGCGCGACTGGACCAAGGCGCCGCACCACTACGCCGCCATCCATTTCCACGACGACGACCTGCACGATTGCGGCTGGACCGACGACTTCGCATTCACCGTGCCGAAGGAGCTGCCAAGCGGCGCCTACGGCATGGCGCTCGCCTGCGGGCCGCATCGCGACATCATTCCCTTCTTCGTCCCGCCGCCGCGCGGCGAGGCGACGTCCAAGGTCTGCTACCTCGCTTCGACCTTCACTTATCAGGTCTATTCCAACTTCTCGCGCGGCGTATTCGACGACGCCTTCCGCAGCCGCGTCGCCGACTGGAAGGCATTCCCTCACAATCCCGACGACCACAGGGACTACGGTTTGGCGACCTACAACCACCACCGCGACGGTTCGGGTGTCGCCTATTCCTCGATGCTGCGGCCGCTCCTGACCTGGCGTCCCGACTTCCTCTCGTTCAACGACGCAGCGGGTTCGGGGCTGCGCCACCTGCCGGCCGACACCCATTTGACGGGCTGGCTCGATCGCATGGGCATCGAGTTCGACGTCGTCACCGATCACGATCTCGACGACGAAGGCGCGGCGCTGCTTGCGCCCTACAAGGTCGTCGTGACCGGCTCGCATCCGGAGTACCACACGGCGGCGACGCTCGATGCGCTGCAGACCTACACCGAGACCGGCGGCCGGCTGATGTATCTCGGCGGCAACGGCTTCTACTGGCGCGTCGCGCGCACGCCCAAGGTGCCGGGCGCGATCGAAGTCCGCCGCACCGAAGGCGGCATTCGCACCTGGGCGGCCGAGCCCGGCGAATATTACCACGCCTTCGACGGCGCCTATGGCGGTCTGTGGCGGCGCTCCGACAGGCCGCCCAACCTGCTGGCGGGAATCGGATTCTCCAGCCAGGGCACCTTCGTGGGCGATTCCTACCGAAGGGCGCCGGCGTCGCGCGACAATCGCCACGCCTGGATCTTCGAAGGCGTCAGGGACGAACTGTTCGGCGGCTACGGCTTCTCGGGCGGCGGCGCGGCGGGGTTCGAGCTCGACCGGCTCGACCATCGCCTGGGCAGCCCGCACAACACAGTCGTGCTGGCGACGTCGGAAGGCCATGATCGTCGGAACTTCGTCGTCGTCCACGAGGAGCGGCTGGGCTTCACCACGACGATTCCGGGTGAAACCTTGGAGCAGTTGATCCGCGCCGACATGGTCTATGTCGAGAAGCCCGCGGCGGGCGCCGTATTCTCGGTCGGCTCGATCACCTATTGCGGCAGCCTGCCGCACAACGACTTCGACAACGACGTGTCGCGGCTGACCTTCAACGTGCTCAACCGGCTGGGCGAACTTGGAGCGACATGGCCTTTTCGGCTGCCGGCCTGAGCATCTCGAGCAGGCCGTTGCAACCCGACTCGATCAGGTCGAGGGCCCGCTCGTAGCCCGTGGCCGGCCCGCCGTACGGATCGGCCACTTCCGCGACGCCGATATGGGGCGCGAAGCGCATGAACATCTGCGGCCGATCCATTTTGCCGCGCGGCGCGATCCAGCGCATCGCCGCGAGATGCGTCTTGTCCATGGCGAGCGGAAAGTCGAAGCGGTCGAGATCCTCGTTCGCGAGAAGCCGGGCACGATGGTCGGATATGTCGTAGCCACGCCGCGCGGTGGTCTCGCGCGCGAGCAACGAGGCCGGTTGCCCGACATGCCCGTCGAACGTGCCGGCGGAATCGATGTCGAACACGTCGGCGTAGCCTGCCCGGCGCACCAGCGTGCGAAAGACGCCCTTCGCCATGGGCGAGCGGCAAATGTTCGCCGTGCAGACGAAGAGGACACCGATGGTCATGGTCCGCGAGCCTAGCACAGGGTTAGATTGGGAACATGCACCAGGATTTCTTTCCCGCCGGGATCGTCGTGCTGACCGGCGCCGGCATCTCCAAGGAAAGCGGCATCGACACCTTCCGCGACAAGGACGGGCTGTGGGCGCGCGTCGACCTCGAGGAGGTCGCCACCATCGAGGCGTGGCACCGCGACAAGAAGAAGGTGCTCGACTTCTACAACGACACCCGCCGTGCCTTCCGCGCGGCCCATATCGAGCCGAACGCGGCGCATCGCGCCCTGGCGCGCCTGGAGCGCGAGTACCAGGGCGAGGTCACCATCGTCACCCAGAACATCGACCCGCTGCACGAGATGGCGGGCTCCCGGAAAGTGCTGCATATGCACGGCCGGGACGGCGAGATCCGCTGCATGACGTGCGGCACGGTCAGCGAGTCCGACGCCGACCTGACGCCGCGATCCACCTGCACCAATTGCGGTGCCGTGGGCGAGCTGCGTCCCAACATCGTCTGGTTCGGCGAGATGCCGCAGCACATGGACGAGATCTACCAGATCATCGATCGCTGCGGACTCTTCGTGTCCATCGGCACGTCGGGCAACGTCTATCCCGCCGCGGGTTTCGTGCTGCAGGCGCGCCGCCGCGCTCGCGCCCATACAGTCGAGCTCAATCTCGAACCGACCGACAACGAGCCGCTATTCCAGGAACGCATCTACGGTCCCGCCACGCAGGTCGTGCCGCCGTTCGTTGCGCGCTTGCTCGAGCAGGGCTGGAGGCAATAGGAGAAAGCATGCCCGACATGTCGACGCTCGCGCCCCACGGCGCACACCATATCGCCCCGGACATCCACGGCCGGAACTTCTACGCCATCGACCGCCAGTTCCAGGACCTGCTGTCGCTCTACATGGATCCCGCCCTGCTGAGGCAAATGGCGCCCCACTTCGAGCGCATGGGCGAACTGGCCGGCAACCGGCTCGACGAGCTCGCCTTCATCGCCGACCGCCATCCGCCCGTCCTGCATCCGCGCGACCGCTTCGGCCGCGACGAGGATTGGATCGAATACCACCCGGCCTATCGCGAGATGGAGAAGGTCGCCTTCTGCGACTTCGGCATGCACGTCATGAGCCACCGTCCGGGCGTGCTCGGCATGACCGAAACCGCCCATCCGCTCGTGAAATACGGTTTCACCTATTTGCTGGTGCAGGCCGAGTTTGGCCTGATGTGCCCGGTGTCGGTCAGCGACACCTCCAACTACGTCATCAAGCGCTTCGGCTCCGAGGCACTCAAGAAGCTGCTGCTCGACCGCCTGCTATCGACCGATCCGGCGACCATGCTCAAGGGCACGCAGTTCATGACCGAAAAGGCCGGCGGCTCGGACGTCGGTGCCATCGAGACCGAGGCCGAGAGGATCGGGGTCGGCGCCGACGGCGTCGAGCGCTGGAAGCTCCATGGCCAGAAGTGGTTCTGCAGTCACGCCGATGCCGATGTCGCGGTTTTGCTCGCCCGGCCACGCGGCGCGGCGCCGGGAACGCAGGGGCTCGGCATGTTCGCCATGCCGCGCCGGCTCGAGGACGGCTCGCGCAACGCCTATCGGATCGTCCGGCTCAAGGACAAACTCGGCACGCGCTCGATGGCCTCGGGCGAGATCGTCCTCGACGGCGCGGTCGCCTACCTGGTGGGCGACGCGGAGCGCGGCTTCAAGCAGATGATGGAGCAGGTCAACCTGTCACGGCTGAGCCACGGCGTGCGCGCCGCCTCGATGATGCGGCGCTGCCTCAATGAGGCGATGGCCGCCGCCCGCGGCCGCACGGCCTTCGGCAAGGCGATCGGCGAATACCCGCTGCTGCGCCGGCAATTGATGAAGATCATGCTGCCGACCGAGCAGGCGCTCTCCATGTACGCCTTCTCGGCCGACGCCATGGCCAAGGCAAACAAAGGAGACAAGGATGCCGCCAACTTGCTGCGCATCCTCACGCCGGTCTACAAGTTCCGGGCCTGTCGCGACAACATCCCCGCCGCCAGTCAGGCGCTCGAGGTCCGCGGCGGCCTTGGCTACATCGAGGAATGGGCGACGGCACGCCTGGTGCGCGATGCGCAGATCGGCACGCTGTGGGAGGGCACCTCCAACATCAATGCGCTCGACGTCGTGCAACGGGCCGTCGGCAAGTCGGGCGGCCACAAGACGCTCACCTCGGCGCTCAAGGCGAAGTACGAGCCGAGCGGCAGCCTGCCTGGACAATACAAGGGCCTGCTCGGCGCGACACTCGAGCGCGTCGAGCGCTTCGTCGAGGCGGTTGCCGCCGATCCACGGCACGAGAAGCGCTCGCGGATGGCGGCCGGCGCACTCTACCACGCCGCCACGGCAGCGTTGCTCGCTTGGGAGGGCTCGACCCTTGGCGCCACGGGAGGCGACGCGCGACGCCTGCTGTTGTCGCGCATGGTCATCGAGCATCGCCTGGCGCCGCAGGACCCGCTGTCGCTCGGCGAGTCCTCCTGGGAGCAGGAGGCGATGGACCTGTTGCTCAGCGACGCACCCGTGCCGCTTTCGAAGGCGACGGCGCTGCTCTCCTGAGCACCTCGTCGGTGTGTTCACCGAGCAGCGGCTCGCGGTAGAGCGGCCGCGACGGCTCGTCCCTGAACCGTACGGCGGGCGCGAAATGCAGGCGACCGTCGCCGTCCTCCACCATGAAGCCGCGCTTCTTGAGGTTCGCATCGGCGATGGCTTCGGGCAGCGTGTTCACTGGCCCATAGCAGATGTCGAGCGTCGCCAGCCATTCCATCCAATGCGCCAGCGGCTTGGCCTTGAACGTTGCTTCCAGGAATTCCATGACCGGCTTCTGGTGCGCGCCGGGCCATTCGCAGAGCGGCGCCATGTCGGGCTTGCCCAGCGCCGTGAGCAGGTTCTTGATGAACTTCATCTCCTGCCCGGCGAGCACGAGCTGGCGGCCGTCGGAGGTATCGTAGACACGATAGAAGGCCGAGCCGCCGGTCGTGCGCTGCTGCTTGACGTCAGGATGCTTGTTCTCGGCGAAGGCGCTGCCGACGACGTTGGCGCACGACGCCATCAGCGCCTCGTGCATGGAGATGTCGATATAATCGCCCTTGCCTGTGGCCGTGCGGCGCAGCAGCGCCATGAGCACACCCGACAAACCGTGCAGGCCGCTCACCAGGTCGGCGACGGGAATGCCGGGAATCGCCGGCCGTCCGTCGTCACCGAGTGTGAGGCTCAGCACGCCGGTCATGGCTTCGAGCGCCAGATCGTGCGCGGCGCGGCCGGGATAGGCGCCGTCCTGGCCGAAGGCCGAGATCGAGCAGTAGACGATGCCGGGATTCGCAGTCTTCACCGCCTCGTAGCCGATGCCGAAGCGCACGGCGACGCCCGGGCGGAACGACTCGACCAGCACGTCCGCTTCGCACGCCAGACGGAAGAGATCGGCGCGGCCCCGCTCGCTCTTGAGGTCGAGTACGACGCTCTTCTTGCCGCGGCCCATGTTGCGGAAGAACACCGACGTGCGCTCGTCCGGCGGACGGATGTGGCGGCCGGGATCGCCCTCGCCGGGCGGCTCGACCTTGATCACCTCCGCGCCATGGTCGGCCAATGCCGTGGTCAGGTACGGTCCCGGCAGGAACCAGGAAAGGTCGACGACCTTGATGCCTTCGAGTTTCATGTCGATTTGTCCAGATAGGTCTCGTTGTCGGCGCCGAGCGGCGAGCAGGCGGATTGCGACAGCCGCGCGCCGTCGACCCGGATCGGATTAGCGATCACGCGCAAGGCACCCCTCGCCGGATGCGGCACCGACGACACCATGCCCGTGTTCCTCGGAAAGGCGCCGTCGAGCGCCTGGTCGAGGCGGTGGACCGGTGCGGCCGGCAACAGGCCGTTGAACGCCGCGAGCCACTCGCCGGTCGTGCGCGCGCGGAAGCTTGGGTCGAGCATGTCGGTCAACTCGGCGCGATTGCGCGCCCGCGTGTTGGGATCGGCAAAGCGCGGATCGTCCAGCAGATCCCTTCGGTCCATCGCCTCGACCAGCGACAGCCAGAACTTCTGGGTCATGCACATGACGAAGATCCAGCCGTCCCGGGTCGGAAACGTCTGCACGGGCGCCAGCGAAAGATGTGCGCTGCGCGGCACGCGCGGCGAGACGTCGCCTTCGTTGAGATACCACACGCCGGGATAGGTGAGCTGGTGCATGGCGACGTCGAACAGGCAGGTCTCGACGTCGCCGCCCCGCCCCGTGGTGCGCGCGCGCAGCAGGCAGGCGAGCAGGCCGACGACACCGGTGAGGCCGCTCATGCTGTCGATCAGCGACACGCCCACGCGTGTCGGCGGTCCCTCCGGATCGCCGGTCAGCTCCATCAGGCCGGCCTCGGCCTGCATCAGGAAGTCGTAGCCCGGCCAGTCGGCGCGCTCGCCGGCGCGGCCGTAGGCCGAGATGTGCAGGCAGACAATCGACGGCTTCAGAGGCGCGAGGCTCGCATAGTCGATGCCGAGCTTGGCCGGCTGGGTGCCACGCAGATTGTTGACCACGCAGTCCGCCGTCTTCGCCAGCACCTCGAACTGCCGGCGCCCTTCCGCTGTCTTGAGGTCGATGGTCACGCTCTTCTTTCCGAGGTTCCAGGCCTGGAAATACTCGCTGTCATTGGCACCGAGCTTGTAGGGCCCGACGTGGCGCGAGGGATCGCCGTCGGGCGGCTCGACCTTGATCACCTCGGCGCCGAGCTCGGCCAGGAACATCGTGCCGTAAGGTCCCGCGCCGAACTGCTCGAGCGTCAGAACACGTATCCCGGCGAGCGGCTTTCCGTTCATATGACGGCGTTCCGCCGCGCCCACTGGCGGGCGATGATCAGGCGCTGCATCTCGTTGGTGCCCTCCCCGATGCAGGTCAGAGGCGCGTCGCGGTAGAGCCGCTCGATGTCGTATTCCTTGGAGTAGCCGTAGGCGCCGTGGATGCGCATCGATTCGGTGCTGTTCTCCAGCGCCGCCTCCGAGGCGAAGTATTTCGCCATGCCGGCTTCCATGTCACAGCGCTCGCCGCGGTCGAACGCACCCGCCGCGTCGAGTGTCAGCAGTCGAGCGGCGCGGGCACGCGTCGCCATCTCACCGATCTTCAACGCGATGGCCTGGTGCTCGATGATCGGCTTGCCGAAGGTCTTGCGCAGTTGCGCGTAGCTGGTGGCGAGCCTGAGCGCCCCCTCGGCGATGCCGACGCCGCGCGCCGCCACGTTGATTCGTCCCAGCTCGAGACCGCCGGCAACCTGGGTGAAGCCTCGACCCTCGACCTCGCCGATCAGATGGTCGGCCGGGATCTCGTAGTCCTCGAAGATCAACTCGCCCGAATCGATCGACTTGTAGCCGAGCTTCTCCAGCTTGCGGCCGACCCGGAAGCCCGGTCCCTTGGGCGCGATGAACAGGCTCATGCCGGAGTAGCGCGGACTGGCCTCCGGATTGGTCTTCACGAGAAGTGCAAAGCACGATCCCTCGACGCCATTGCTGATCCAGGTCTTGGTGCCGTTGATGACGTAGTGGTCGCCCCGCCGGCGTGCCGTCATGCGGATCGCCTGCAGATCCGTCCCCGCATCCGGTTCGGTCAAGGCGAGCCCACCCCGCACCTCGCCCGAGGCGAACTTCGGCAGCCAGTGCCGCTTCTGCGGTTCGGTGCCGAACTTTTCGACCGCCAGCGCCAGCATCAGATGGGAGTTGAAGATGCCGGTGATCGCCATCCAGACCGAAGAGATCCGCATGACGATCTCGGCGTAGGTGGTGGCCGGCAGGCCGAGCCCGCCATGCTCCGGCGACACGGTCGCGCCGAACAGGCCGAGCTCCTTCATCTGCTCGACGATCTCGGCGGGCCATCTGTCGGCGTGGTCGAATTCCTTGACCCGGGGCGCCACCTCGCGCTCGATCCAGCGGTCGATGGTCGCGAACAGCTGCGCCTCGTCGGCCGCGTCGATCTTGTGCATTTGTTCCTCCGCGCTGTGGCGACACCGTGAAAAGACGCCCGCGGCGAGTCAATGCTATCGTGCCGCACCGTGACCGCCGCGACGAAGACGAGGAGCAACCCGCGCAGCCATCTCGTGCCCGACCTGCTGGCGCCGGGCCTCGACCTGGTGTTCTGTGGGACCGCTCCGAGCCCGGCGTCCTATCGGGCGCGCGCCTACTACGCCAACCCGGGCAACGCGTTCTGGGCGACGCTCCATGCCGTGGGCCTCACGCCCGAGAAGCTGGCGCCCGGGCGCTATCCCGAGCTGCTGACTTGGGGCATCGGCCTCACCGACCTGAACAAGACCGAGTACGGCTCGGATCACGAACTGAGCCCGCAGGCGATGGACGCCCGGGCGCTGCGCCGCAAGCTGCGCAGGTACAGGCCGGCGGCGGTCGCCTTCACCAGCAAGCACGCCGCCTGTCTCGGCCTCGGCGCCAGATTCGTGGAATACGGCCGACAGCCGGAACAGCTGGAGGGCGCGGCCGTCTTCGTGCTCGCCTCGCCGTCGGGCCGTGCGCGCTCGTTCTGGACGCTTGCGCCCTGGCGGGCAGCGGCGGATTTCGTCGCCGAAAGACGCAGGCTGCGCGAACGCGCGGCCTAGTACGGATCAGGCGCCGGGCTGGACGCGACGCGATTCTTCTTCCGCCTTCGCCTCGATCGCCTCCATGTCGTCGTCGCTCAGGCCGAAATGATGGCCGATCTCGTGGATCAGCACGTGCCGGATGATGTGCGGCAAGTCCTCGTCCGATTCGCACCAGTAGTCGAGGATCGGTCGGCGATAGAGGAAGATGCGATCGATGTCGTTGGCGATGTGGCTCGCTCCGCGCTCCATCATCGACACGCCCTGATAGAGGCCGAGCAGATCGAACGGCGAGTCGAGTTCCATCGCCTTCTCGATCTCGTCCGACGGGAAGTCGTCGACCTGGATGCGCACATTGCCGACATGCCGGCGGAACTCCTCGGGGATCGTCGCGAGCGCCTCGGCGGCGATCGCTTCGATGTCCTCCAGGGTCGGCGCGACGCCGAAGCAGGGCGTGCGCCGCGGATTGGTGAAGACCGGCATGACTCCCCCCATATAGGAGCCCGGCGCGCTCGCCAAGGGCCTGTCGATGACCGACTGTTCATCGATTGCCGCGAAAGGTCTAGTCTCCATATCCCACAGCGACGAAGGAGGGATCGATGACCGCCAGGCTCACCGGCGCGGCGCGCAACGACGCGCTCGCCACGTTGAACGGCTGGAACGAAGTCGCCGGCCGCGACGCCATCCAGAAGAGCTTCAAGTTCGCCGACTTCAGTCAGGCCTGGAGCTTCATGACGCGCGTGGCTCTCGCCGCCGAGAAGGCCGACCACCATCCCGAATGGTTCAATGTCTACAACCGGGTCGACATCGTGCTCAGCACGCACGACGCGGGCGGGCTCAGCGAGAAGGACATCTCGCTGGCCCGCTTCGTCGATTCCGTGGCGTGATGCCGAACGTCACTGCTTGGCCTTCGCCTTGCCCTTCTCTTCGGCCTTGGCGAGTTCGGCAGCCTCCGGCGAATCGATGGCCCGCTCGGCCTCCCGCGCGGCCTTGTCGACCTTGCCCTTCTCCAGGAACTTCTCCGTCCGGGTGTTGTAGTCGCGGGTCGCGCTGTAGCTGCCTTCGCCTTCGACTCCGGTGCCGGGCTTCTTGTCCTGCATGCGATGCTCCTCGGCTTGTTGCGCAGGGTTAACGCGCGACGGCGGCCGAGGTTACGCGCGTCCGCCGCTCGCGGGCGGGGCCGCGATTCACTTCTGCAGATAGGGTTCCACCTTGCCCGTCAGCTTGATGGTGAGCGGATTGCCGCGCCGGTCGACCGTCTTGCCGACAGCGACGCGAATCCAACCCTCGCTCACGCAATATTCCTCGACGTTGGTCTTTTCCTGGCCATCGAACCTGATGCCGACGCCGCGCGAGAGCAGCGCCTCGTCGTAATAGGGGCTTTTGGGGTTCGTCGACAGGCGATCGGGCAAGGTGGTTTCGGTCATGCCCGCGCTTATAGCGCGACTACCACGCCAATGCGTAGACCACGCCCGCCATCGAGCTTGCCAGCAGCACCGACACCATCCCCCACTTCAGCCAGAACACCGCCACGGCGGCAGCGGCGGCGAGCACGATGGCGGGGACATTGGCTGAAGCGAGGATGGGCAGCTCGACCGCGGCACCCAGCCATCGAATTTCCTCGTGACGGGCGAAAAGCACCTGCAGGGCGAACCAGACCGCGAGGTTGAGGATGACCCCGACCACCGCGGCAGTGATGGCGCCGAGTGCGGCCGACAGCGCCTTGTTGGAGCGCAGGCCCTCGACGAAGGGCGCACCCAGGAATATCCAGAGGAAGCAGGGCGTGAACGTGACCCACGTCGTGAGCAGGCCGCCCAGGGTGCCGGCGAGCAGCGGATCGAGGCCGCTGGCCTGGCGCAACGCGCCAAGGAAACCGACGAATTGCGTCACCATGATCAGCGGCCCCGGCGTGGTTTCGGCCATGCCGAGACCGTCCAGCATCTCGCCGGCCGTCACCCACTGGTAGTGATCGACCGCCTGCTGCGCGACATAGGCCAGCACCGCATAGGCGCCGCCGAACGTCGCCACCGCCATCTTGCTGAAGAACAGCGCGATCTGCGTGAAGACATCACCGCCACCCAGCCAAAGGAAGAGCACCGCGATTGGCGCCAGCCACAGCGCCAGGAACACTGCGCTGATCTTGAGCGACCAGGCGAGATTGGGCCGCGCATGCGGCGGCGTTTCCTCGCCCAGCAGCGAGTCGGCATCCGCGACCTGCTTGTTGCCGACCTTGCCGTGGCCGCCGCCCGCCAGGAACGGCGCCCAGGCCAGACGTCCGCCGAGCCATCCCAGCAGTCCCGCCGCCAGGATGATGAGCGGGAACGGCACGTCGTAGAAAAAGATGGCGATGAAGGCGAAGGCGGCGACGGCGCGCATCACGTTGTTCCTGAGCGCGCGCTTGCCGACGCGCAGCACGGCCTCGATCACGATCACCAGCACCGCGGCCTTCAGCCCGAAGAACAGGCCCTGCACCAGTGTGACCTTGCCCAACAGCACGTAGATCCAGGAAAGCGCCATGATGGCGAGCAGGCCCGGCAGCACGAACAGCGTGCCGGCGAGCAGGCCGCCCTTCGTCCTGTGCATCAGCCAGCCGATATAGACGGCGAGCTGCTGTGCCTCCGGACCGGGCAGGAGCGTGCAATAGTTCAGCGCCTGCAGGAAGCGAGTCTCGCCGATCCACTTCTTCTCCTCGACGACGATGCGGTGCATGACGGCGATCTGGCCGGCCGGACCGCCGAAGCTGAGTGCCGCGACACGGGCCCATACCCGCACCGCCTCGCCGAAGGGCACGCCATGGTCCGTCATTTGTCGCCCTGCTTGATGGCGAACGAATCGTAGAGACCGTCCAGCAGCATCCCGCCGCGCGCCAGACGCTGTTCGTCGTCGACGCCCGGCAGGGCGATGCCTGCGATCAGACTCTTCACGCCCGCGGTCTCGGCGCGGCCGTACTTGTCGTCCTTCAGATCGATGTCGTGCACGATTTCGGCGATTGCGATGAGTGCCGGGTCATCGAGACCCGCATGCGCCGCCAGCACCTCGAAGGTGCAGCGGTCGCCCTGATGCGTGAACTCCCCCTCGAACATGTCGAAGCGCAGCTCGCCCGGCTCGGGCCGGTAGCCGCTCGACGGCACGAACTTGAAGCGCGCGTCGCGATCGATGAAGCGGCGGATCAACCAAGCCGAGGCGATGCGGTCGACCTGGACATGCTCGCGTGTCACCCAGGTGCGCTCGCTGAGCGCGCCAGCCGGTGGCGGCGGTTGGCTTGCCTTCACCTCATCCTCCTTTTGCTGTTGCTCTTCCAGGCCCGACACCAGGCCTTGCGCGGCGAGACGCCCATTGGCGCCAAAGAAGTCGATGGCGACGACGGCGTCGAGCTGCTTGCGCAGCCGTGCGACCTGCGCCGCGATCTCGGCAAGCTCGCGGTCCGTCGCATCGTCGTTCCGGCGGGCGGCGATTTCGCGCGCCTCCACCGCGATGCGCGCATAGTCCTCGTCGCGCGCATTGTCGAACAGGGCCTGCATCTCATGGTCGGTGAAGCCCTCGACCAGCGAGGCTTCGCAGATCATCGCCTCGCCGCCGCTCTCGACGATCTCCTTGGCGAGCCAGGCGAAGTCCTCCTGCGTCTCGCTGTTGGCCGGCAACGCGTAGACCGAGCCTTTCACCGTGACGGCGCCGAGCGCCTGCAGCCGGCGCCATATCTTCACGCGGGCATAGGCCGGTTTGGCGGGCAGCTGGTGGATCAGCAACAGCCATCGCGTGGGGATCTCCCTATGCATCGTTCATCCGTATCATGCCCACGATGGAAATAGCAACACTCGTATCATTTCCTTCTTGAGATTCTGAAAAACAACGCTAGATTTAATTGAAACGAGTGTATCAAAGGTGAAATGAATGTCTCTCCTGACCCTGCCGAACATGCCAACCGGCGCGGTTGGCGATCGACACAGCCGCCCAGCGGTGTGGCCGCAACTCCTCGCCGCGGCGGCCCAGTGGCGCCAGCGGCAGAGGACGCGCCAGCAGCTTCGCGGCCTCGACGACCGGCTGCTGGCCGACGTCGGACTGACGCGCGAGCAGCGGCGCATCGAATGCGCCAAAGCGCCCTGGCAGCCCTGACCATGACCTTTTCGAGGGAGCACCGATCCATGCCCGCTCATGCCCGACCAATCTCGTTCAAACCCTCCCGCCTCGTCGGCTTGTCCTGGCGTCTCATCGCCAGCCACTACGAAAACAACTACGGCGGCGCGGTGCGCCGCCTGAACGCGATCCATGGCGAGCTCGCGGGCCTCGATCCCGCGGCCACGCCGGGCTTCCGGCTGAACGGACTGAAGCGCGAGGAGCTGATCGCCACCAACTCCATGCTGCTGCACGAGGTCTATTTCGACGGCCTGGCGGGCCCGAGCGAAGGTGGCGGCGGCGAACCGCAAGGCGCGCTCGCCGAGGCGCTCGCACGCGACTTCGGCTCGATCGTGCGCTGGAAGGCGGAGTTCGTCGCCATGGGCAAGGCGCTGGGCGGCGGCTCGGGCTGGGTGGCGCTCACCCGCTCGCCGCGCGACGGCACGCTCTCCAACGTCTGGTCGGCCGATCACACGCACGCCCTGGTCGGAGGCACGCCGCTGCTCGCGCTCGACATGTACGAGCACTCGTATCACCTCGACTTCGGCGCCAACGTCGCGGCCTATGTCGACGCCTTCATGAACAACCTCCACTGGCCGCGCATCGGCCGCCGCTTCGCCGGCGAAGCGGCGCCGGCGTCGCCGCACGTCATCGACACGCCGACTGCGCGGCAACGTCTGGACCAGGAACCGGGACTGTTCGTCATCGACGCGCGGCTGGCCGACGATGCGGAGCTTGTTCCCGTCGGCCTGCGCGGCGCCCGACGCGCGCCGCCGGACAAGGTGGACGCGCTGGCGGCTTCCTTGCCCAAGGGTAGCAAGGCGCTGGTCTACTGCGCCTGGGGCTTCGAGATCGGCGGCAACTGCGCCGCCAGGCTGCGCGAGAAGGGCATCGACGCCGTCGCCATTGCCGGCGGCCTCGGCGCCTGGCGTGCCGACGGACTTCCCACCCAAGCCCTCGAGAAAGGAGATCTCCCATGAAGTGGGTCACGAGAGAGCGTCCCAAGATCGACCGCATCGCCTGCCCGTGGCTGATCGCGCGGTTCATCGACAAGGAGCCGGAGTTTCTCTACGTGCCGCCGGCCGAGGTGCTGTCGACGGCCGAGGAAACGGGTGCCATCCCCTACGACATCCCTGACGTCAAATTCAGTCATGTCGGCGACAAATGCTCGTTCGACGCCTTCATCGCCGAATACAGGCTCGACGCGCCTGGGCTCGACAAGCTCGCCGACATCGTGCGCGGTGCCGACACTTCTCGCCTCGACTTGACACCGCAATCGCACGGCCTGTTCGCCATCTCGCTCGGCCTCGGCCACGTCTACACCGACGACCACGAGATGCTGAAGCACGGCATGGTGATGTACGATGCGCTCTATGCCTGGTGCCGCCATCTGGCGGGCGCGACGCACAACTGGCCGCCGAAGATGAACTGAGCATCATGACGCACACGGCGGCGAAGCCGGCTGCGCCAACGGCGCGCACGCGACGGATGCTGGAAGGCCCCATCGTGCCGACGATGCTGGGCATCGCCGTGCCCAACCTCGTCGTCAACGTCGTCCTGATCTCGGTGACGGCCAGCGGGCTTCTTGTTCAGCGCCGTGTTCCTGCTTGGTCATCGGCTGCATGGCGCTCGGCGCGTACATCGCATCCGGGCGCACGTCCATCGCCGGCTTGCCGTCGGTTCGCCTGGAGTCCCGCCTGTTCGGCGAGATCCTGCGCGTGGGCGTGCCGATGTGCTCGGCGGATGGCTTGCGGTTCAGGTCCTGCAAACGGGCCTGGTCGGGCTCGGCGTGGTCACCGCGCTCGGACTGACCGTGTGGGGCCTCGTGCAGGCCGTCGCGTTCCGCTTCCACGCCCGTTTGAGGTGACATCATGACGCTGCATCTGCTGGGCCATGTCGACCTGCCGGCACACACCGGCGAGGGTGGCTTCGACCACGCGGCCGTGCACGAAGCCACCGGCCACGTCTATGTCGCGCATACCGCAAACGGCACCGTCGATGTCCTCGACGGCCAGAAGCATCTCTTCTCGATCCCCGACCTGCCCGGCGTCGCCGGCGCCCTGGTGAGCGACGAGGCGCAACTGGTCTTCACCTCCAACCGGGCCGAGAACACGGTCGGCATCTTCCCTCCCGGTCGCGATCCGCCGGTGACGAAGATCGAGGTCGGCGTCAGGCCCAACGGCCTCGCCTACGATCACCGGCGCCGACTGCTGCTCGTCGCCAATGTCGGCGAGCCCGCGATCGCCGGATCGCACACGATCACCATGGTCGACGTCGCCTCGCGCGCCGTGCGGGCCGAGATCGCCGTGCCGGGTCGCACGCGCTGGGCGATATCCGATGCAAGCCGCGGCCTGTTTTACGTCAACATCATGGACCCGGCGGTGATCGCGGTCATCGACGCACACAGGCCCGATGCGCTGGCCTACATGTATGGCGTCCCCGCCGCCGGCCCGCACGGGCTCGATTTCGACCCGGCGACGCGGCGGCTGTTCTGCGCCTGCGACGAAGGCCGCCTGATCGCGCTCGATGCCGCCACCGGCCGGATCCTGGGCGACGCGCCGCTGAGCGGCGTGCCCGACGTGGTGTTCCTTCATCGGCCGCGCCAACGGCTCTTCGTCGCGGTGGGCGATCCCGGCGTCATCGACCTGTTCGACACCGCGACAATGAAGGGCCTGGGCCGCGTCGAAACCGAGAAGGGTGCTCACACCACCGCGCTCTCGGCCTCGCGTGATCTGCTCTACGCCTTCCTGCCGCAGACCCATCGCGCCGCCGTCTACCGCGTCGAGGAGGCCTGACATGGCCAACCGCAATCCGGATCTGCTGATCCTGTCCCGCGACGACATCGCGAGGCTGATGACCTACGGCGACTATGTCGACGCCGTCGAGGCGGCCTTCGTGGCCGTCGCGCGAGGAGAGGCCGTCGCGCCGCCGGCTTCCGCCCTGCACGTGCCCAACGGCTCGTTCCATGCCAAGGGCGCGGCCCTGCTCGGAAGCGACCCGTGCGTCGCCATCAAGCTCAATGGCAACTTTCCCGGAAATCCGGACGCCAACGGTTTGCCCACCGTCCGGGGGGTGATCTATCTCGCCGATGGCCGCGACGGACGGCCTCTCGCGGTGATGGATTCGATCGAGGTGACCATCAAGCGAACCGGTGCGGCGACCACGCTGGCCGCGCGCCACCTCGCGCGCAAGGACTCCAGGGTCGCCACGATCTGCGGCGCCGGTGTGCAAGGCCGCATTCAGCTCGAGGCGATCGCGGCCGTCGCGCCGCTCGAGCGTGTGCATGTCTGGGACGTCAAGCCCGACGCCGCGATGCGGCTGGCACGCGAGATGTCGGCCGGTCTTGCACTCGACATCCGGCCGTCGCCGGACCTGACGCCGGTTCGGACAAGCGACATCGTGGTCACCTGCAGCTCGGCCAGGCAGGCGTTTCTCACGCCGGACCTCGTCCGGCCCGGCACGTTCATCGCCGCCGTGGGCGCCGACAACTCCGACAAGAGCGAGATCGATCCGCGGCTCTATGCGGCAAGCCAGATCGTCGTCGATTCGCTGGATCAGGCGGCCGAGATCGGCGACCTGCACCACGCGCTCGCTGCCGGCACGGTGACGCGCGAGCACGTCCACGCCACGTTGGCCGAAATCCTGTCGGGCACCAAAGCGGGCCGTACCGACGCGCGCGCCATCACCGTTTTCGACAGCACCGGGATGGGGCTGCAGGATGTCGCGGCGGCGGCGGCAATCTACCAGCGGGCGATCGCTGCCGGCGCCGGCACCCGCCTTCCCTTGTGATCGCGCGCTACTTCGGCGCCATGCGGATGGCGCCGTCGAGGCGGATCACTTCGCCGTTCAGCATGCGGTTCTCGACGATGTGCATGGCCAGTGCCGCGTACTCCCCGGGATCGCCGAGCCGCGAGGGGAAGGGGACCTGCGCGCCGAGGCTCTTCTGCGCCTCGGCCGACAGGCCCATCATCATGGGCGTGAGGAACAGGCCGGGCGCGATGGTGCAGACGCGGATGCCCATGCTCGCGAGGTCGCGCGCGATCGGCAGGGTCATGCCGACGACGCCGCCTTTGGAGGCCGAGTAGGCGGCCTGGCCGATCTGGCCGTCGAAGGCGGCGACCGAGGCCGTATTGACGATGACCCCGCGCTCGCCGTCTTCCATCGGCTCGGCCTGGCTCATCGCCCACGAGGCGAGGCGGATCACGTTGAAGGTGCCGATCAGGTTGACCTGGATGACCTGGCTGAACATGCCGAGATCGTGCGGGCCCGACTTGGAGATGGTGCGGGCGGCGCGGCCGATGCCAGCGCAATTCACCACGACGCGCGGCGCGCCGAGCTTCTCGACCACGGCCTTCACCGAGGCTTCCGCGTTGGCGGCATCGGCCACGTTGGTCTTGAGATAGAGGCCGCCCAGCTCGCTGGCCTTCTTCTCGCCGAGCTCGTCCTGAACGTCGAAGATCGCCACCTTGGCGCCCGCGGCCGCCAGCGCCGAGGCCGTGGCGCCGCCCAAGCCCGATGCGCCGCCGGTGACGATGACGGCCTGACCCTTGACGTTCATTGGTGTCCTCCTTGGTTGGGGGCGCTTTTAGCACGCGCCACCCCCTTGCCAAGATGCCCGGCAGGCCCAACTTTTGGCCCATGAGCGCACTCAGCCAAACGGCCAGCGACGAGCAGGTGGCGCGCGAGGGGTTCTGGACCAAGGCGCGCCGCACCGTCGGCAGGGTTCCCTTCACCGAGCAGGCGGTCGCGGCCTTCCACTGTGCCGCCGATTCCGCCACGCCGCTGCAGATTCGCGCCACGTTGTGGGGCGCGCTGGCCTATTTCGTGCTGCCGATCGACGCCATTCCCGACATGCTCGCCGGCCTCGGCTACACCGACGATGCCGCGATCATGCTGGCTGCCTTCACGGCGGCGCGCACGCACATCACCGCGGCGCATCTCGACAGGGCGCGCGCCTGGCTGTTCAAGGCGCCGGCGGCCGCCGTTCCGGCGGAGTGACCCGCGCCTCGCGCTTTCGTTCCCTCGCGAGCTGGGCCTCGCGATGGGCGATGTAGATCGCCGAGGCGATGACGATGGCGGCGCCGACATAGGTCCAGACCACCGGAACCTCGCTCCACAGCAACCAGCCGACGAAGACGGCGAAGGGCAGGCGCAGATACTCGAAGGGCGCCACCGCCGACATCTCGCCGACCTTGAACGCCTGGACCCAGAAATATTGCCCGACCGTGGCGGTGAGCGCGACGCCGACCGCCAGCGTCCAGCCCCAGAGATCCGGCCAGCGCCACAGCCACAGCGCCGGGGGCAGCAGCAGCAGGGTCGAGAAGATCGCGAACTGGGTGAGGATCATCAGCGGCGATTCGGTATCCGACAGCCGCTTCACCAGCAGGATCGAGAAGGCGACCATGGCGGCATTGGCGATGGCGACCAGCGCGCCGAGTTGAAGCGTGCCCTCGCCGGGACGCACCATCACCAGCACGCCCACGAAGCCCACGATGGTCGCCGACCAGCGCCGCCAGCGCACCTTCTCGCCGACGATCAGCGCCGCCAGCAGCACCGCGAAGAGCGGTTGCGAGAAGGAGATCGCGGTGGCGTCGGCCAGCGGCAGCATGGCGACGGCGTAGAAGCCCAGCACCATCGAGGTCGTGCCCGCCAGGGTGCGCCAGAAATGGCCCTTGATGCGCTTGCTGTGCCACGGCACGACGCGACCGGTGGCGATGATCGGAGCCAGCAGCGCCAGGCCGATGACGGAGCGCAGGAAGGCGGTCTGCACGCTCTCGATCTGCTCGCTGAGCAGCCGGATCATGGCGCCTGTCGTGGTGAAGATGAAGCCGCCGGTCACCAGCCACAGCGCGCCCTGCACGTTGGGCGGCAGCCGGTAGAGCCAGGCGGCGAGCTTCACCTCAGATCTTCCGCTCGCGGCTCGCCCAATAGGGCTCGCGCAGCGTCTTCTTGAGCACCTTGCCGACCGGGCTGCGCGGCAGGGCCGCCAGGAAATCGATCGACTTCGGCGCCTTCACGCCGCCGAGCTTGTCCCTGGCGAGGGCGATCAGCTCGTCGGCCGTCACCCCGGCACCGGGCTTGAGCTCGACCACGGCCTTCACCGCCTCGCCCCATTTCTCGTCGGGCACGCCGATCACGGCGCAATCCTGGACGGCGGGATGGCTCCACAGCACCTGCTCGACCTCCGACGGGAAGACGTTGAAGCCGCCGGAGATGATCATGTCCTTCTTGCGGTCGACGATGTAGACGAAGCCGTCCTCGTCGATGACGCCGATGTCGCCGGTGTGATGCCAGCCGAAGGTCGAGGTTTCCCCGGTCGCCTGCGGATTCTTGTAGTAGCCCTTCATGACGAGACCGCCGCGGACCACGATCTCGCCGCGCTGGCCGCGCGGCAGGATGCGACCTTCGTCGTCCATCACCTCGACGCGCATCAAGGGCGCCGCCTTGCCGCAACTCGCCAGGCGGTGGCGCTTGTTGCCCGTCAGTGCCTCGAGATGGTCCGCCGGCGAGAAAAAGGTACAGACCATCGCCGCCTCGGCCTGGCCGTAGGTCTGCGTGAGCACCGGCCCGAACACGTCGATCGCCTCGACGAGCTTGTCGACCGACATCGGCGCCGAGGCGTAGACCAGGTTGCGCAGCGAGCTGTAGTTGTGTTTGCGCACGTCGGGATGCGCCAGCAGGATGTAGATCAAGGTCGGCGGCATGTAGACGTGGGTCACGCGATGCCGCTCGATCGCCGCCAGGATCGCGCCCGGATCGGACGTGCCCATGAAGATGTTGGTGCCACCGTAGGGCAGCATGGGAAACGAGCAGACGCCCGCGGCATGCGTCATCGGAGCAACCATGAGATGGACCGGCGGCGTGTCGAACGGCATGCAGGCCCAGAAGATCGAGTTCATGGTCTCGATGCCGCGATTGGTGATCTGCACGCCCTTGGGCCGGCCAGTGGTGCCACCCGAACTGATGAGGATGGCGACGTCGTCGGGTGCGTCGGGCAGGTCCGGCGCCATCCCCCCGAACCCGGCGAGCCAGGAGTCGAACCCGGACGAATCGAGGCAGATGAACGTCGCGATTTTCGGGCAGCCCTCGCGGATGCGGGGCAGATAGCCCTCGAAGCTCGAATGGTAGAACAGGCATTCGACGTCGGTGTTGTCGAGGATGTAGAGGTTCTCGTCGAGCGCATTGCGCGCGTTGACCGGCGCCCAGATCAGGCCGGCGCGCTGGATGCCGAGCAGCGCCGCATAGGCCATGGCATGGTTGGGACTGTAGACCGCGACCTTGGCGCCGGGCCTCAGCCCGCCTGCCAGCAGGCCGTTGGCGATGCGATGCGTCGTCTCCCGAACATCCCTGTAGGTCCAGCCGCGGGTACCGTCGTGAAGACAATGCCGGTCGGGATGGAGATCGGCGCCGCGGTCGAAATAGTCGATCAGACGCATCAGGCCGCTCCCGGCGCCGTTCCGTCGCCCGGGCCGAGCGGCCGCTGCATCAGCACGCTGTCGAGCCAGCGTCCGAACTTGAAGCCGATGCTCCTGATGGTGCCGATCGTCTCGAAGCCGCACGCGGCGTGGAGCCTGATCGAGGGCGTCTGCGCAGAATCGCCGATCACCGCCACCATCTGTCGCTTGCCGAGCGCCGTGCACTGCTCGATCAGCGCCGGCAGCAGCGCCTTGCCGACCCCCTGCCCCACCGCATCGTTGTCGATGTAGATCGAATCCTCGACGGAGTACTTGTAGGCCGGCCGCGGCCGCCAGTTGCCGGCATAGGCGTAACCCAGCACGCGGCCCTGCCGCTCCGCCACCAAATGGGGCAGGCCGAGATCGAGCACCGACGCACGCCGCTTCTTCATCTCGGCGAGATCGGGCGGATCGACTTCGAACGATGCCGTGCCGTGCAGCACATGATGGGCGTAGATTTCGGCGCAACGCGCCACATCGGCCTCGGTCGAGGCCCTGACGATCAGCTCACTCATGCCGACGCTTATAGCGCGTCAGTTGGGCCCGCGCCGAATCGCGCCGGGGTCCGGCCCGTCGTACTTGAAGAGGGAATCGGCGAGCTGCAGGCCGGTCTTGAGATCGGTCAGCGAGACGTCGACCTTGTTGCCCCGGCTGTCGACGATCGACCAGCCGCGCAGGGCAAGCGGGTTCGCCGCCAGACGGACGATCACCTTGCCCTCCTGCGGACGACGGGTCTGGGTCAGGGTGAGGCGCAGCTCGCCGTCGACTCGCTGGAGCTGTTCGACCGTCAAGTCGCCGGACAGGTTCATGGGATCGCGCACCAGGAACGACGCGGCCGTCCAGCCGATCGGCCATTGGCCGAAATCCCGGGTCGCGGGATCCCACAGCGTGACCTGCAATCCGTCGGCGACGATCTTCAGTTGGGAAGGTGAGTCGTACTCGAACCGCATGCGTCCGGGACGGCGCACGTAGAGATTGCCCTGGACGATCGAACCGTCCGGATTGCTCTGGACGAATCGGGCCTGCAGCGTCCGGATCGAGTTGAAGTAGCTCTCGATCTCCGGGACGCCCGGTTGGGCATGCGCCGGCAAGGCGGCAAGGAGAGCGAGAGCAAGCGAAGCGAGGAAGGCGGGTAGCGCGCGCATGGATTTCGTATGGTGGTCGATTGAGGCGGATTCAAGAAACTTCCCGCCAGGCCGCAAGCTGGCGTGTCGGGGAACTGGCAAGAACGGCCAACGGGGTCGGATGTTCCCTGCAACTCGGCCTGCCCGCAGCCGCGGTCCGGCTCGCGGTGCCCTCAATTGGCGCGACGGCCGATCGGGCGCGCTCGCCGAAGAGCCTTGCCGGCCAGCCGCAGCGGCCGAGTAAGCCAGTAGAGACCCCACATCTGCCGCGGCATCGGCCATGCGTCGTGGTCGCTCGCCGTCGGCGTGACCAGCAGGCGCAAAGCCGCCCTGGCCTTGTCCCAGGAACGATCGCAAAGGTCGAAGTCGGCCATCGTCTCGGCGCGCTCGGACACTCCCGCTGCCAGCGGCGCGGCCATGCGCCCGGCCAGCTTCCGCACCCTGTCGCTGCCCGCCAGGATCCCCGCCAGCGCCGGCGGCGCGGATACGTCGAGCAGGCGACTTGCCATGGCGCAACCCAGCAGCACCGCGTTGGCGCATCCTTGGCGCCGGGCGCGCTCGTACACGCCGGGCCAGTCGATCGTCGGCGCCCGCACCACGAGAGTGGCAAAATCGCCCACCCACATGAGGCAGCGCCAGGCTTCCTTGGTGCCATGTCCGGCGAGCAGCAGCGCGAGGTCCGGCTCGGCCAGGGCCGGCACATCCGTGCCGACCACCCGCACGTTGCGGAGGTGCGGCCATACGTCGTCCACGGCAAGAGGAAAGGGCAGGTGCCGGCCCGCGAATCCCCAATGCAGGTCGACATAGGCGTCGACGTCCGGATGGACGAAGGCGTACTGGCGAAGATGGCCGAGGAAGGCGCGGCGGAACGCGCGGTCGCCCTGCCGGCCGCGATAGCCGAGTTGTGCCAACTCGTGCTCGGCATCGTCCAGCCGATCCCGCGGTATCAGGATATCGTTGTCGTTGTACTCCCGCGCGGCGAGATCGCCGTACAGCGACACCGCCAAAGTCGCCCCCTTGAACGCAGCGAATGGTATGCCGGCGGTCTCGAAGCGCTTCGCGATCCGCGCCAGTTCCTCGGCGAGCGACAAGGCGCGCACGACGTGGGAACGCCGAAAGATCTCCAGCCGCTCGCGTTCGCGCCCGGGCACACCCTGCCAACCGAGTCGGCTGAGGCCGTGCACCAATGGCACACGCACGCCATGCTGGCTGGCGAGGTCGACCAGCCGGCCGAAATCGGTGCATTGTCCGAGGAGAGTTGCGGCGCGCGACAGGTCCGCACGCGGACCGATCAGCGCCAACAGCAGATCGAACTCAGGGGAGCGGTCAGGCTCTCGGTTGATCGTGGCTCAACGCGTCCTGTTGGGGCTCTTCATCGCGCCGTCGGACGCGCCGCTCCAGCCGACATTCAAGGTTATGTCACGCATGGTGCCCCATGTAAGCAGCTCCGGCGCCGCGTACGGTCGCTTGTTCAATTGCGGCTGATGCGTCGGATCGGCCGTGTCGCCAAGTTTCTGATCTGCCATCGCCCTTGCTCGCAAGAAATCCCTGCCTGTTGCAACGCTATTCCAATCCGAAGGCTTTGTCACTCTCGATGCAAGCTTTTACGAACCGTCAAGAATTTGCAGTGCCAAGCCTCCGCGACTCAGCCACCGGCTCGATCAAGCCCGCTTCGTGCATACGCCGCAGGAAACGCAGCACATCGTCGGAGCAGGCGGCACGCTCCACGTCGAAATGGTCGGCGACCGACTTGCAGATGTGGTCGACGGAACTCGGTTGGTCGAGCAGGCGCCAGATGTGGGCGCCGACCTCGTTCAGGCCGAAATAGCGGGCACTGTTGGTTTCAAGGATCGCCACCTCTTCGTCGAGGTTGCACGATACCTGGTGCTCGGATTTCCTGAGGACGGTGGTCGCGTCGAGCATGGCGCCCCGATAGACGCCGTTCGCGAAGGCCCGTCAAGCCCGATGGGCCTCGAGCCAGTGGTCGAGCGCATGCACCGCAAGGACGCTCCACAGTTCCGCATCCGACGGCTGCGCAGCCGACAACCGGGCGACATCGACATAGGGCGCGAGGCGCCGGTTCGATGACAGATCGGGCAGGCCATGCTCGCGCAGCTTGCCCGCGAGAGGCCACTGGGCGAGCGGAGTCTTGCGGCGTGCGAGCACCTCGACCGGCAAACGATCGCGCATGGCGTCGCGCAGCAGTTCCTTCTCCCAGGCCCAGGGCACCGGCGGAACCGACAGCATGAATTGCAGCACGCGGAGGTCGAGGAACGGATGGCGCCACGCGAAGCCGGCGACCAGCTCGTCGCACTCCAGGTCGCCCAGCGCACGCTGCCATGCCGGGCCGCCAAACGAGGCCATCGCCGCCGGATGCCAAGGATGCGCCGGCCCCTCGCCTTCGTCCAGGCGCGCCAGGCGCCCGGCGACGTCGAGCCGGCTCGCCAGCCCGGCATCGAGCCACGCCGGCACCCCCACATGCGGTGACGGCACCTTGGCGCGACCGAGATGCCGGCGCAGCGTGGCCATCCATCCGCGTCGGCCCTTGACCGCGGCGTATTGAAGAAGGGCGTGCGTCAGCCTCAGCCATTCGCCACGCCGCGCGAGCCACGACAGATAAGCGTCGCGGTCCAGCGCCAACGCATTGTCGGGCCCCTCGCCGTACAACCAGACACTGGCGCGGCCCGCCATCTCCCTTGCCGCCAGCCGGTCGGCGCCGGCGGAGACGACCAGGAGCGAGGGTTCGGAATAGGGTGGCGATCGCTCGCGCCAGTGCGGGTCGTAGACCAGATCGTCGATGGGCCGCAGCTCCAGTTCGATGCCGAGATGGCGCGCCACGAGGGCGCTGAATCGGCCCTCCTCGTCCGCCATCAGGCGCTCGAAATGGTCGCACATGGCGACGACGCGCCCAGGATCGCCCGTGACTTCGACCGCGGCGGCCGCAAGCGTGGTCGAATCGAGGCCGCCGCTCATCGACACGCCGACCCTGCCCGGCGGCAGGCGGTCGGTGACGGCTCGGCCCAGCAACTCGCGGAAGCGTTCGCCATAGTGGTGACGGTCGCGAAAGAAGATCGGCTCGTCGACCGCAAGCCGCCAGTAGCGGCGCGTGGTCATTCCGCCTTCCGTCGCCACGAGCGCGTGGGCCGGCGCGACGCGGTGGATGTCGCGATAGACGGTGCGCTCGAGATCGGCGCACACGTTGGCGACCAGGAAATCGGCGATCCACGCCTCGTCGAGTTCGCGACCGAGTCCGGGCCGCGCCGCGACCCAGTCGAGTCGGTCGCTGACGAAAACAGTGCCTCCCGCCTCGGTCCAGAACAGTGAGCGCACGCCGAGTTGATCGCGAACCGAAACCAGCCGCTGCTCGGGTTCGTCCCACAGGACGAAGCAGAAATCGCCCGCCAGATGCTTCAGGAAATCTTCGCCCCACGCGGCATAGGCATGCAGACAGAGCAGCGCGTCGCTCGCCGGAGCAAGCGAGAGGCGATCCGCCAGCTCCGCGCGCGCATCGAGGCGGATGCGCCCCACGATCCAGTATCGATCGGCCAGCCTCTCGATCGCACTCAGGTCGCTGTCGGCGCCGACCACTCCTTCGCTGCAACGAACGACTGCGGCGTTGCCATGGCGCCCGAGCACTTGCACATGGGCGGCAACACCGCCCCTCGCCAGCCCGGGATCGACGCGCCGCCGGCCAGGATTATAGATCGCGGCGAACAAGTGTCGTGGTGTCGCTCGCCGGCCAGGCGACGAGTCGCGTGTAGGCGCCGTGATCCTCGGTGTCCATCAACACGCGGCCGTCGCACACCACCCAGGCATGGGCGGCGAGCGCCCGTCGTTCCTTGGCAACGCCGATATGGATCTCGGAGGAGTGTCCATGCCGCGCCAGCAGGCGCTGCAGCGCCAGCGCCGAGGCAAGGCAGCTCGTGCCGGGCAGACGGCGCGTCGCCGTCTGCACCGCCCAGACGATGTCCTCGGGCGGTTGGCGCGGTTTGGAGCCGAGGCGCCCCGACCAGACGCGCAACCGGTCGATGCTCCACAGGCGCAGCAACAGCCGCGCCGTGAGCAACGCCGCGACCGCCGTCAGCAGCAACCGTGCGTCTGCCGGTGGCAGGGCGAGAAGGTTCGTCAATCGCTTCATGCGCGCACGACCCGGCGGATCTCCTCGCTGACGCGATCCATCATCTCGAACGTCCTGGGATAATCCAGGGCATAAACCGGCAAGATCCGGGCGATGCGCTCGCAGAAGCGCAACTGCCGGGCCAGTCGCTCCGGCGCATGGTAACGGAAGTTCATGGCCGAGGCGATGAGACAGCGGGCCAATTCCGCGCCCATCAGGCGCCGCACCGCCATCGACTTGCCCGCGTCACCGTCGCCGCCCAGCCAGAACAGTGCCCCGAGCCGCCGACACTGGCGCAGCCCGTGCATGGGCGTCGGCTCGATCATGCGCTTGCCGCTCAACGCGTTCAGCCAACCGTGCGCCTCCGCATCGGGCAGGAAGCGCCGCGCCGGCTCGTCGAACAGCTTCAACCGATGCGGGCCGGGATAGGCCAGCGCCTTGCCCTCCACGAGGCCGAGCCGCAGCATGTCGTCCGTCACCAGTCGCGCGCCTTGCGCGATCAGGCACGCCGCGAGGGTACTCTTGCCGGCGCCGCTGCCGCCCAGCAGCCCGACGGCGACGTCGCCGAAATCGACCACGGTCGCGTGCAGGGGCTCCTCGCCCTGCAGGGTGAGCGCGGTGGCGACCACGAAGTTGAGCAGGTTGGCCTCGAACGAGCGGTCGTCGGTCGTGCCGAGGCGCGCGCACGCGGCTTGCCGGCCGTCGGGCGAGACGATGGTCTCGAACACGCCCTCGACCTTCACGTGGATGCTGCCGTCTGCAAGCACGCCTTGCTGGATCCAGTCGTCGTCGCCCGGTGGCCGCAACGGTACCGCACGAAAGAGCTCGACCGGACCGAGCACCATGCGGATGGAAGGCGGGCCATCGCACTCGTCCATCGTCTCGACCGACGAAAGCTCGATCTCGCTTTCGATCACCAGGCCATAGACGCGATAGCGCCGCATGCTCATGGCCGAGACGCCTTCCCGCATTGCCTGCCGACAGGCCCCGTGCGACCTTGCCCGCGCGGTGCCGTCATGACGCGAATCGACTCCCGAGACATCTCAGCCGCCTGCGATGGCCTGACAAGGCAGGGCTACGCGCTGCTGCAGGATGTCGTGGCGGCCGAGAAGTTC
The DNA here is from genome assembly GCA_025808875.1 of Enhydrobacter sp. Taxonomy (NCBI): domain Bacteria; kingdom Pseudomonadati; phylum Pseudomonadota; class Alphaproteobacteria; order Hyphomicrobiales; genus Enhydrobacter; species Enhydrobacter sp. The sequence goes on from CP075528.1 coordinate 4,097,741, forward strand.
CACGCGCTCCATCGCCAGTTCAATAGCCGCTACGCGCACTATTTGCGAGATGTCGAATACGAGGAGACCCTGAAGGTCGGCGATCGGCGCTACAGGGTGCCGGTCGAACTCGCGGGCGGCTTCGCCGACCCCGACGTGTGGGCCAACGCCACCGTGCTCGACATCGTGCGCGGCATGCTGGGCGATGACGCCATCCTCGACGCGTTCGGCGCCGTGGTGTCGCTGCCCGGCGCCGCGGCCCAGCACGTCCATCGCGACAGCCCCTTGCTGTTCGATGCGGCGATCGCACCGCTGCTGCCCTGCCATGCGCTGACGCTCGCCCTGCCGCTGGTGGACATGGACGAGACGCGCGGCACGACGGCGCTGTGGCCCGGCAGCCATCGCTGGAAGGCGCGCGCCGAAGGTCCCGCGCCCGAGACGCCGCGGGTCCCGGCCGGAGCCTGCCTGCTGTGGGACTATCGCCTGTTCCACGGCGGCACGCCCAACCGCTCGGCCGAACCGCGCCCCATGCTCTACGCCACCTATGCCCGCGCCTGGTATCGCGACCCCACGGGGTTCACCCGCCAGGGTCTCGATCGGCTGGCGATGCCGGCCGGTTTTCTGGACGGCCTGCCGCCGGAACGGCGACGGCTGTTCTCGCACCTTGCCTGAGCGGCGTGCGACAATGACGCCGGACGGGCGCCCGAACGACCGGGCCGACGGCTACATGACGTCGGTCGCCTACACTTACGACTATCATCGCGAACTCAATCCGCTGCACATGCGGCTTGCCCTGCTGGCGGCGGGCATCGCCCCGCCCGAGGTCGCCACGGCATGCGAGCTGGGTTGCGGCCAGGGGATCAGCCTCGCGATCCATGCCGCGGCTTCACCGACGCGCTGGTTCGGCACCGACGTCAACCCAGAGCACGTGGCCTTCGCTCGCACGCTTGCCGACGCTGCTGGCGTCGATATCCGGCTGATGGACGATGCGTTTGCCGACTTCGCGGTGCGTGCCGACCTGCCGGCCTTCGACTTCGTCGCGCTCCACGGCGTGTGGAGTTGGATCAGCGAACAGAATCGCCGGACCGTGGTCGAGTTCGTCGGCCGGCACCTCAAGCCCGGTGGCGTATTCTTCCTGAGCTACAACGCTCTTCCGGGCTCGGCCTCGTTCGGCCCGGTGCGCCACGTGCTCGCCCAGCACGCCGAACGAACCGGCGGCCAGCGCGACGTCGCCGGCCGTGTCGAGGCCGCGATCGCCTTCGGCGAGCGGCTGGCGGCCGCCGGGGCGGCCTATCTGCAGGACAATCCACGGGATGCGGCCCGCCTTGCCAGGCTCCGGCAGGAGGACGCGCGCTATCTCGCCCACGAATATTTCGGCCGCGACTGGACGCCGATGCACTTCGCCGACGTGGCGGCCTGCCTGGCGGATGCGGGCCTCGGCTTCGCTTGCACGGCCTCTCCGTTCGAAACTCTGGACGCCCTCAATCTCGAGCCCGAACAGCACGCGATCCTGGCCGCCATCGACGACCCCGTGTTCCGCCAGACCGTGCGCGACTTCCTGGTCAACCAGCGGTTCCGCCGCGACTACTGGGTGCGCGACGCACGGCGGCTCTCGCCGGCAGAACGTGCGGACGGTTTGCGCGATACACGCCTCGTGCTTGCCGCGCAGCGCCTCGAACTGCCCCGCGAGATGCGCGCCGTGCTCGCCCTCAATCCGCGCGCGCCGCGCGCGGGCATCGTGTCGGCGATAGCCGGCCTGTTTGCCGACCGTCGAGCGCGGCCGCTGGGCGAGGTCGAGAAAGCGCTGCCGGATGTCCCCTTCGAGCGCATCGTCGAAGCGGTGATGCTCCTCATCGGCTACGACCGGCTCGCCCCCGCTCAGGACGACGCCACGGCACGTCGCGTTCGGCCGCACACGGACCGCCTGAACGCTTGCCTGTTCCGATCGTCGACGGCGGAGCGCGACCTGCGGCACTTCGCCAGCCCGCTGACCGGCGGCGGCGTGCGAGTCCGCCGCGCCCATATACCCTTGCTCACGATGACACGCGGAGGAGCAGGCCTTGATGAGCGTGCGGAAGCGGGAACGGAAGATGCCGCCGTGTTCGCCAGGGACGTGCTGCCGGTGTTGAAGGCGCTGGGCGTGACATGACCGAGGCGCCACGGCTTCTGGCGCTGGTGCGCCGACGGGAATTCTGGACGCAGCTCGCTCCCGATCTCGGCATCGGCGAAGAGGCGGTGTTGCGCGACGCCATCCCGTGGTCCGCGTCCGCCCTCGACCCGACGACCTTGCGCGCGCAACTCGATGACCAAGGCTACGTGCATCTGCCGAAGGTGATGGAACCCGAACTCTGCGGACGCCTGGCGACGGCGGTCGCGCAGCTCGCCGCGCTCGGCATTCCGCCGGTTTTCTGCATGGTCTACGACCTTTTCTGGACGCCGCCGTTTCGGCTCGTGCGCATCGTCGAGGAGGCGTTGGGCGCGCCGCCCCGCCTGTTGCCCGCTTTCTGGATCTGGCACGTCGACCCGGCGAAGTCGGAGAGAGGCTGGGCGCCGCATCGCGACGTGGGCCATGCGGCGCTGTTTGCCGACAGGCGTCCGAAAGCGCTCACCGCCTGGTTCGCCTTCAGCGAGGCGAACGAACTCAACGGCTGCATGCACGTCGTGCCGGCCGACCGCGACCGCTACTACGGCAGGCCGGCGGGCGACGGCAAGACGACGGACTTCGCGCCCTCCGACGTACGCGCCCTGCCGGCGGCTGCGGGCGACGTGTTCCTGTGGACCCAGGCGCTGCTGCACTGGGGGGGCCAGTCCTCGCCACTGGCGGCGGGGCCGCGTATCAGCCTGTCGATCGAGTTCATGCACGCCGACGAGGAGCCCTATGCGCGACCGCCGGTGGAACCTGCGGGCATCGCACGCCTGGAAGACCGCCTGCATCTCATTGCCCGTCAGATCCTGCGCTACCGCCACATGTACGGCCTGCCGCCGCAGCTCGAGGCGCTGGCGCGGGCCTTGTGATTCCTGTCCGTCAATCCAGACCCGGCAGCAGCCGCAGGCGCGCCAGCTCGGCCGCGATGACGTGGGCGATCAGCCGGTTGCCGGCGGCGGAATGGTGGCCGTAAAGATACAGTGAATCGACGCCCTGCTCGTCGATCGCCGTCTCCACCGCGTCGAACGTGTCGAGCGTCGCGAGACCCGCCTCACTCGCGCACCGCAGCACCTGAAGCGCCTCGGCATGCTGCTCTCGCTCACGCGCCACGCCATGCCCCCATACGGTGCGGTCGTATTGCGCCACCACCAGGACAGGCACGGGCAGGCTGGAGAGGCGCCGCATCAACGGACAGGCCAGCGTGTCGCCCGTGCCCGGCGGCAACGCCTGGACGTCATCGAAGATCCACGCGAGCATCCATCCTTGGCGGCGTGCCACAGTGTCGATCAACACCGACCAACCCAGCAGACGCTGCCAGAACGGCAGCGAATCGCAGGCAGCCCGCGGTGGCGGTACCGGGAAGTTGCGCAGCCTGAGCTCTTCGCCGACGAGTTCGAAATAGGGCTTGTCGAAGCTCCAGGAGCGGCTGAGCTCGTTGCGCCGCAGATCGTCGACGATGAAGCCGACGACCGCCACCGCCACCTCGTACTTCGCCACCATCAGCTCGGTTTGCAGCACAGTCTGGTCGAGGCCGAAACCGCCGACTCCCGCATTGATCACCCTCCGTCCCGCCAGTTCCTGCAGATAGGCGGGCCAAGCCTCGTCGTCGGCCACCTCGTCCCCCTCGGTGAAGGAATCGCCCGTGGCGAGGATGGCGGGAGTCGGTGCCGCGCCGGGCGGCAAGGGGGGCATGCGCCGCAGCCTGTCCGGCCCGATATTGTAGAGTTCCGAGGTGAAACGGGGGCTGGGCGCCCAGCCGAGCTGGGGATGGTGGTCGTACGCGCAGACCGGCTCCACCATGGGGGTGGCCCGTCGTTCTTCCCACACGATATTGGGCCAGTTGGTCAGCCAATCGGTCCCCCGCCATGTCCGGGACGCCAGCTCGAGCCCGCCAAGCGAGACAGCCACCGAGCCCAAAACCAGCATTGTCCGGGCAAAAAATTCAGTCAGCCAGTGCATTTAGGATGCATAAATGGCGGCCTCGTCATTCCCTTGTCAATCAGCAGTGCGAGTGAGAAGTTCGCGTCAACAATTTGCAGACTCAGGATTCCGAAATATTTGCACTTTCGGCACGTGTTGACCGACGCGTCATCATTTTGTCGCACCACCCCATCAGAATCTTCTTGAACCCGGGGTGCAAAGACGACATAAACAGCCTCGGGAAGCACCGGGCAGTGGGAGCCCGGGATTGGGAGAGGGAAGGCGACGTACCTCAGCGTATCGAGGAAGCGCCATTGGTCCGGGAAGGTGTGGAATGCGTCATCTCTTCGTCGCAGCATTGATGGTGGTTGGAGCGCTGCTCGTCACGGCCACGACGGCCGGCGTGCTGCAGAGCCGCGCCACGTCGGGCAACAACGTCGGCTCTTACGAGCCGCCCTCGCTCACGAGCCCGCAGTCGAAGACGGCGAAGGCGCCGTCGAAGTCGGCGCCCGAGCCGGCGGTGATCGGCGTGCGTGGCCGCTCGAACGCGCAACCGCGCACGGCACCGGCGGTGCTCGACCAGCGCGTGTAAACGGCGCGCCGCAGACCGGCTCGCAAAAAGGCGCCCCAGTGGGCGCCTTTCTTTTTGCGCGCCCCAGGCGAGCGCGCGTGGCAGGTTCGGGCGGTGCAAAGGAATCACGTCCCTCAAATCGACCGCCGCTACTGGCTCCTGCTTTGGATCGCCACGGTCTTCGGCTCCAACGCAGGCGACCTGCTGAATTCCCACCTGATCGCCAGGAGCGCGGCCGGCGTTGACATCCTGGTCATCGCCGCCCTGTTCGGCGTCGTCCTGCTCGCGGAACGCCACGACCGATCGTCGAGCCATCTCCTCTACTGGCTGGCGATATGCCTCATCCCCATGATGTCCAACGAGCTCGCCACCTTGTCGGCCAAGGTCCTGGATCTCGGCCGGGTGTGGGTGGTGATCGCGCTGATCCTGTGCTTCGTCGCGACCTTCCTGATGTTCCGCTCGGATGCCATGCACCTGGTCGACCTCAACCTGCTGTCGAGGCCGAACGCCGCGGTGCCGCTGACCGATGCGTCCTACTGGATCGGCATGCTGATCGCGAGCGCGCTCGGCACCACGGTGAGCGACATGCTGACGTACGAATGGGCAGTCGGCGCGCGGCGCGCCGCGCTTGCCTTCGTCGTCGCCTCGTTGGTTCTGCTGATAGTCGTGCCGTCGACCACGCCCCGGCATCGCCTGCTCTTCTATTGGGTGAACGTCACCGTCATCAACGCGGCAGCCACGGCCTGCGGCCATGTCCTGGCCCGCGACCCGCGCCTCGGCCTGGGATTGACGACCAGTGTCGCCCTGACGGCGGCGCTCCTGGCCGTCCTGTTGGCGCTGACGCAGGTGGGGCGACGGATCGATCGCCGAGGCGGCTGAAATTGTAGGGGCTGAGAGGGTCACTGGCGGCGTCGCCAGGTCGCGAGGCGGCAATCTTTTTCGGCATCGGCACTTGGCTGGGCTTCATCGTGCTCGACGGCGCGACCTACATGCTGCTGGCGCTGGCGGTCGGCGTCAATCTGGCTTCGGCGAACGCCATCAAGAGCGCAATCCTGGTGCGACGCTCTTCGTCATGATGCCGTTCGCGTACAAGGGCAGCATCGACTGGGCTCTCGGCGAGTTCATCCGCTTGGCATGGCACAACTTCTTCCAGACCCACGCCTCGTCTTGATCCACGCGCCACGCCGCGCCGACTCTCATTGCCTCGATCCCCGCAATGCTCAGCGGGAGGGTTTCTTGGCCGGCTTCTTGGGTTTCGCGGTGATCGAAGCTTTCGGCTGGGGCGGAGTTCGTGCGGCCAGCAGACGCCGTACCGCGGCTTCGAAGAGAACGTTGCGCTGAGACCTGATCTTGGGCGGCTTGGACATGGTTGATAGTAGGCATAGGATGTCCGACCACGAAGTACAAAGGCGGATGCGGCGCTGAAGAACCGCGGCCTCTGTCAGAAGGAGGTGGCTTGCCGCCGGGCGCCGCGCTTCTCCGGCGGAGGGCTGTTTCCAAACGGAAGGGCTGAACATGGCGCGCATTCCCAGACCGCCCAATGAAGCACCGCGCGAACCACCGCCGGGGTCGAAGCCGGCCCCACTTCCGCCGATGCCGCCTCCGCGCGAACCGCCTCCCGGTCCACCACCCCGCTAAGCGGTGATCTCATAACGGGTTTCGGGCAGCTCCGCCCCAACTTGGTGACGGTGTGGTCCGTTGCCAGGCTTTCGCTACCGGCGCATCGTCTACAACGTCTTTAATTTCTTGCGTTGCTCTTCAATGCTGGAGAGTTCAGCCATTTCACCGGCCAGTGGAGAGCCCTGCCTTGCGTCGAATCGCAACGAAGGGAACCGAGCCACAGACGCATTGGAGGTACTGGTGCCCCGAGACGGCGTTCCGAGAGGAAGCAATTTCAATCAGCTGGCTGAAAGTGCGACGGGCAAGGACGGCAGCTCTTGCGAGGTTTGGCGGGGCAGTGGCCGCACCCTTGGCTGGCGATAGCTGCATCGAAACATCGTGGATGGTGACGCGGCGCTCGCGCCGCCTCGGCAGGGAGCGATTGTAAAGACCGTCGCGAATGCCCATTTGGAGCCGGTGCGGACACCGATGTCGGCACGGACCAGCAAAGGACAGCCATGGATACCGGCCGAGCGCCACTTCGCTCGGGCGTCGAGGTACGAAAGGCTGCTGCGGTCTTCGCGCGACCGAGCCGTCGCCACGGCTTGCTTCAGCTTCTGACATCCTTCGGTCCTTTCATCGCTGCCTGTGCGGCGATGTACCTCGCCTACCCGATTTCTCCTCTTCTCGGCATCGCGCTGGCACTACCCGCTGGCGCGCTGCTGGTGCGCGTCTTCATCGTCCAGCACGATTGCGGCCACGGCTCGTTCTTCGCCTCCATCCGCGCCAACGTGCTTGTCGGCCGCGCCTGCAGCCTCCTGACGATGACGCCCTTCGCAAGCTGGGCTCGCCAGCACAGCCTGCATCACGGCCACTGGAGCAGCCTCGAGCGCCGTCCCGGCGCGGATCTCTATTCGGCCTGCCTGACGGTGCGCGAATATCTCGCGATGTCGCGTCGACAGCGCCTGTTGCACCGCCTGCCGCGCCATCCGTTGGTCGCCAACCTGCTGTTGCCGCCGCTGGTTTTCCTCGTGCTCTATCGCTTGCCGCTCGATACGCCGCGCCGCTGGGTGCGCGAGCGTCGCTCGATCGCTTTCACCAATGTCGCGTTGCTGGGCTTCTATGTCGCGCTTTCCGCGCTGCTGGGCTGGCAGAGGGTGCTCGTCCTGCAGCTCTCGACCATGGTCGTGGCCTCGATCCTCGGTGTCTGGCTGTTCGTGCTGCAGCACCGCTTCGAGACGGCGCGCTGGACGCGGCGCGGGGACTGGACTCCCTCCAACGCTTCGATGGAAGGATCCTCCTGGTTCAGGCTGCCTCGCGCCCTGCAATGGCTCACCGGCAATATCGGCTTTCATCATGTCCACCATCTCAATTCACGCGTGCCGAACTATCGTCTGCGCGCGGCGCACGAAGCGGTGCACGCGCTATGGCCGGTCGCGCCGCTCGGCCTCATGGGTGGCCTCGCCGCGCCGTGGCTCACGCTGTGGGACGAGGAAGGGCAACGGCTGGTGAGCTTCCGCACCGCCGCCCGGGCAGCAGTCGCTTGATGCGGAATCTCGGTGTCCTGCGCGGCGCGGACTGCGGGTCGATGCCGGTGGCGCTCCGCTCGGCTATCAGGGCGGCCTGCCCGATGCCACGGCTTGGCAACCGTGAGCGCCGGCATCGTGCCCGGCCGCCAATCGCAAGCACATGACGCTGGCTACGACACGGAGCAACACATGGAAACGGCAGCCCGAAGCCATGGAGACCGTCGAACGGCGGACGAGTCGCGCGCTTCCCCAGCGCTACCCGGGACGACCCGCTGCCCCAGGCCCTCAGGATGATGTCGGGGTCTCACCGATGTTCCCGGTCGGCCGCTGAGACTGCCCACCACGGCGTGGCGCGGATTCCCTTCCGCCTGGCCTTGCCGACTGGGCGGGTTTCGGCCGAATCCGCACCGAGCGATCTTCCGACTGATCGACCTCGAAGGCGGCGGTGTCGCGGACCAGGTCGCTCAGTTTGCGATAGCCGTAGGTCCGAGGATCGAAGTCGGAGGCAATGACCGCCAGTCGCTGCCCTACGATCCCGAGGCCCACCCACCCATCCTCGCTGTCGATCTGCTCTATCGCCTTCAGAAGTGCCGGCACCGCGGCGCTGGCAGGCTGAAGAGCCCTCCTCGCCCCTTCCCGCTCCCTTGGGGACGTCGTCGTTTCGGGCAGCAGGTTCTCCGTGTAGACAAAGCGACGGCAGGCTTGGCGGAAGCTTTCTGGCGTCTTCTGCGCGCCGAACCCGTAGACGTCGGCACCTTCCTCGCGAAGCCGCGAGGCCAAACGGGTGAAGTCGCTGTCCGATGAGACAAGGCAGAAGCCGTCGAAGCGGCCACTGTGCAGCAAGTCCATGGCATCGATGACGAGGGCGATGTCGGACGCGTTCTTGCCGGTCGTATAGGCGAACTGCTGATAGGGATCGATGGCATATTTCTGCAGGATATCGGCCCATGATTTCAGCCGTGGACTCGAGAAATCTCCATAGATGCGGCGAACGCTCGCCTCGCCGAACCTGGCGATCTCTTCGAAAAGGCCGGCGACGATCCGCGGCGAGGTGTTGTCGGCGTCGATCAGGACGGCAAAGCGCCGGGGACGGATGTCATCAACCATGGGGCCCTGCTGACGAACGCGGCCCCGTCAAACTACAGTACGGTTCTCGGGACGCAAGATCTCCGCGGAACGGCCGGGGCGATCGGCCTCGTGCGGAACGACTACCGCGCCGTGACCTCGACTTTCGCCGACATGCCCAGATAGGCATCGGTCATGCCGAAGAACGTGCCGGCAACCGGCATCACCTGGGCGATGCCGCGGCCGACTGCGACGGGGATCAGGTTGAAGCTGCCGAGCGCACGATGAGTCGGATCAAAGGTGATCCAGCCCGAGCCCGGCAGGTAGATTTCGGTCCAGGCATGGGTCGAACCGGCGTCGCCCTGCAATTGGCTGTCGGGATTGTAGAGATAGCCCGAAACCAGGCGCGCGCCGAATCCGAGACTCCGCGTCGCTTCAGCGAACAGCACCGCGAAATCGCGGCACGAACCCCAGCCGCGATCGAGCGTCTGCCGCGGCGACTGCGTGCCTTCCTCCTCGCGGCTTTGGTACCGGATCTGCGCCGCTGTTCCCGCCACCAGGTCCTTGAGCAGCGCCAGCGTGTCGGTCTCGCTGCCGCGTACGAAGGCAGCCGACCAATCGGCAAGCCGCTTGTCCGGATCGAAGTACTGCGGCTGTGCAAGGGGTCCGAGATCGACGGCTTCGTCGCTCGAATAGGAGAACGGGTAGCGCATGGCCGACGGGGCGATGTCGAACACCGGCCAGGGCTCCGCCGCGAGCTCCACCACCGACGTGCTGTCGATCACGAGGACGTCGGCGGGCGTGTCGAAGTGCGCGCTTGCGACCGCGTTGCCGAACACGTCGTTGGTCCAGGAGAGCGCGGCGGCCGGCATGACGTCGATGCTGCTCGACAGCAGCCGAACCTCGCGGCTCTCGCGGGGCCGCAGCATGAGACGATGCGGCCCGAGTCGCACCGGCAGGCGGTAGCGGTAGCGGGTCTGGTGTCGGATGGTGAAGAGACTCATTTCCAACATCGGCGCGTCATTTGGCACGATGTCCAACCCAAACAGCGGTGCCCGCGGAAATATTTGCGGCCGACGCCCCCTGACAATCGAAGGTCCGCCGCACCATCTGTCAATCAGCGGCGCCGGTCCGATGATCGCACCAGCGGCCGCTCACCAACAACCATAAGGATCCTGCCATGACCGATCAGCCTTCGACGGCGACCACCAACGCCGCCGCAACCACCCGAATGCAGGACACTTCCAGCGAGGCGAAGAAGCTTCTGCGCGCCGACATCGGCAGCAAGTGGGGCAAGTTCTCCACCCAGGAACTCAGCGACCTCAAGGGCACGGACGACCTGGTGTTCCAGCTCGTCGCCAAGTACGGCCTCGAGAAGGACGCCGCCGCGCGCGACGCCGAAGCCGTCGTCAAGGGCCGCGACTTCTGACGAAGCAGCCGGGGACGGGGCCCGCGAGGGTCTCGGCCTCGGCGTTTGCCGGTCCCTTGCCTGATGTCCACGCGATCCATCGAGCGCACCCTGACTTTTCGGCGGCCCTTCCGCTTGTCCGCCGTCGACCAGGTACTGCCCTCGGGCCAGTACCGGATCGTCACCGAACAGGAATCGCTCGAAGGCCTGACCTTCAACGCGTGGCAGCGCGTGCGCACACTGCTCTTCCTTCCTGTCAATTCACTGCCCGGACAAGCACGCGAAGTCGTGCCCGTCGATCCCAACGAGCTCGAGGCCGCGCAAGCCGCCGACGCGCTGGAAAGTCCATAGATGTCCCAACCTCGCTTCGTGTGGAAGGACTGGCTCGTCCCGCCCGTCCTCTTCCCGCTTTTTCTGGCGGCACTGATCGTCGCCTACGCGCTCCTGCGCACTCCGACGTAGACCTTGTCCGAACAGTCGCCCCGCTCGACACTCGATGCGTTTCAGCGCCTGTTCTATGCGGCACGCGAAAAGGCGAGCGTCGGCGGGGGAGCCACCGTCCGCTTCGTCGCGATGATGAATGGCGACACGTTGAAGGAACTCGGCCGCGAGGTTGCGATGGGCGGTGTTGTCGCACAGCTCGGCCTTCCCGCCGCCTGCGAGGAAGCGGCGGCAAAGGGCGACGGTCCGACCGGCATCCTCCTGTGGGACGTCGAGCTCGTGCTGGACGGCAGCCTGGGCGACAGCGAGATCCGGATGGATGAGACGCCGGTCGATGAAGCAGCCGCACGGACATGAATGATCTGCATCCCTTCATAGATGTGCGCAATCTGCAACTCGACCATGTACTTGAACGCTTCTTGGCGTCTGACCTTGCGCCTTTCCGACGAATCGGCCTGCCACATTCGAGCAGTTTCATCTGCAATGGCGTTGTCGTTGATGCCCAAATCTGCGAAAGATTCTTTACGTTATCACTCGTCGCATGCGCACAAAAAGCTGGGCTTCCAGGCTTCAGACACACGGGAGAGAGCGCGCGAGATGGTTTCTCAGCTGCCAATGATCAGGCTAGCCTTGCGACAATTGGGCGAGTCGAGGTCGGAAAGCACTGACAAATCTGTTCATTACATCCAAAAGCCACTGCTTTTGCGCCTCGTACGTGGCCTCATTATTGGTATCAAATGGCTTTTGAACTGCGATTGTATATTTGGACGCGTCGTCTTCATCTTTCTTCATCGTAAGCGAAAAGCCGAGTTCTCGTTCCAAATTTGGCTTCTCGGCGAGGAGAACGTCAAACCGTCCTGATGCTCCTTCACCAAAAAGGGTAAGGAAGATGCCTGCGGTATCCTTCGTTCTGTAGGCTGTCAGCCGATCAGGCGGCACATCCAACCTAATCCAATTTAAGCCGCCATGCCGCGGCGCTGGCTGATCTGGATGGTCAAAGCGTGCACGAGCTATTACGTCGTCCCAGAAAGCGCGAATCGCTCGTCGCTTGCCGCTGAGTTGCGGCTGCTCACGCGTCTCCACTTCCGATGCTGCTTCGGTGAGATCCATTATTGGCAGAGGAGTGCCGCGCTCACTCACTAGAACGGTATGTGTGATGACTTCAGTACGCAATGCGACTGACGGCAGGACTACCTTCGTTCCTGCAGGATCTGACCAAACCTGGAACTCAACGAGCGCCAGTCGTGCAGCAAGCCCACTTCGGAGCTTTAAGTAGTCGGCAACAACATGCAGATCGCTGCGGATGCCATCTCCTGCAATTATCAGATCAAAATCGCCGAGGGTAAGGCATCTCGATACAGTATCCACGAATTGGGCCTCATCAGTCTCCGGATATGCAGCGCGCACAATGTCGAAGAGTACGGTGGTTTCGCCCTGGCCTAATCTTGCAAGAACACGCGCAGTAAGGTCGGAATAGGACCATTGCTGGAGCAGCGCTGCATATTCGAGAATTTGTGCGACGACCTCGCGGCGTGCCTGAGGATTGCGCCAGAGCTTGCACTCAATAAGGACTGGCCGACCACTAGATGTGAAACCGAAAACATCGAGGAAGACGGAGCCGCCGTCCTTCGGAAGAGAGAGTTCACGGCAGACCGGAATGAACTCCCTCCCTCCAGGATCGACTTGGTCGATCGGTACAATAGTGGGATGGCTGAACAGAAAATTCTGCAGCCACTTCTCATCAATTGCTGCATCAGACGCGAGGCGCGTGTTGGTTAGCTCACGGACAGGTCTATCCGCGGCTGCGTCAACTAGAAAGGCGTGCATAGGACCTCAAAGTGCGACCCAACACACGTAGCACCGTATAGCAGTGCATTAATAGTAGCTGGCAATCTGGGACGTCGAAGCGCCGCCTTCACAACCAGCGCCAATGCGCGGCCTAGCGCTCCCAACGTCAGGGGTTGCGGCGTCAGATTCGGACAAAAAAGTCTCCTAGAGACTACACAAGAACGAATCGGAGCGCCTGATCATCTCGACCCGCTATTTGGCTTCCTGCCATTTGTTGAGGAACACCGTGTACCGTTCGCTGATCTCATGCAGTTGTTCGAGGCCACCCGACGTCTTGTACTCGCGGAGCCATTCGAAGATCAGTTGTTTGTAGATCGCCACCACCATCACCAGTGTGGCGACAATCTCATCGTGCCTCCCCCGATGCGGTCCCCATAGAACACCCTTCGGAACTCCCTCCTCATCTGGGTCCCAGACCATGCCAAGACTGGTCAGCGTCGGTTGAGCGTATCCATTCGAAAATTGCCGATAGAGAGTCTGATACAGGGGTTCGAGTTCTGCCTTTCTCGCGACGGCTAAGATTTGGAGCGACGCGGGATCGACTCCCTGCATCATCATTTTCTCGACGGCTTCCTCCAGTTCACCAATGTCCGCATTTGGGTCCATCGCTTTCAGTCCCGCGATGTGATCCCTTCCCATGACTCGGCTTCGTTGCACGTGGTCCTGTCCAACCTCCCGGGCGAAGTCCTTCCCGCGCGTGGCGGCTCCCAGATAGAAGACCGTCTCCAGTCCCGACCGTGTCAGCGTATAAGCCTCCGTAAACATCCCCCGTTCGGCCATTAACACAGCAGCCTGCAAGTCCTGGGGACCGCGAATGTAGTAGGCACTTGCAAACAGGTTCTTGGGCGTCCGGGGAAGCGCGCCGATAGACGGCATGATGGACTGCGCTAGTTGATTCATCGCCGTCACATGCCCGAATATCTCCGGGAACTCGTTCCTGAACTGCTGGCGGACTTGCTCAATTTCGTTGGACGACAAGAAGCCGTCTTGATCGATGCTCATTCGGGGCCTCCGGAGAGAGCGTGCCTCCAGATGAGAACAAAAAAGTCGGTGAAGTGTCCCACCAGTTCGAAAGTGGGACATTGAGCAAAAATAACCTTTCCAGTTCAGAGGCTTGAAAAGGTGAGAGAAGAGAGTGGTGCCCCGAGACGGAGCCAACTAAGCAGCGGCCATCAAGCGCTTAGAGCCAAGTGGGACCCGCGGGGTTGCCGTAGCTTACCATAGCTTTCTAAACGGCGAGGTCCCACTTCCGCATCGGGCGGTGCCATCGGTAGAGGATAGTTCTAGTTTGCACGCGTTCGCAAAAACGTGAGGATTAGCTTTTCGGCGCGTTCGAGGTTCCTGACCCAGAAACCGGGACTGTACCGGTTCCTGTGGCCGTTGATTTTGTGGTCGGACGCTTTGGGGTACGCTTACGCAGTGCGGCGGCACGCTTGGCCAGTTCCTTCTGCTCCATGCTCGTTACGAAGGCCCGATGGAGAAAGCTCTCCATTATCGTGAACATGATGTCGAGCTCTTGATTGGTCGGTTTCCACCCTCGATGAGCAGCTGCGCTCCCAGCGTCGGTCAAGGCATTCAGTGTTTCTCGTTGCAGCTTGTCGATCTTGCTGTCCGCGACCAGCTGATCAAGCTTTTTCTTGAAAGAGAGACTTGGGTCGATGCCGAGAACTTCGGTCGCCGCATCGAACACTGTACGCAGTGCGATAGAAGCGACCACGGGAAGGTCCGCTTTCAAAGCATCGTAAGCTTCGTCAAGAAGATGCTTCATCGCAGGGCTGTAGGACGGATGGGATCGCGTGTAATCCGGTCGAGAACGCCTAGCGATCGGCGGGAAATAGTGGATCGTTTCAGGGTATTCCATGACGGTTTCACCCGCGTCGTCATAGCTATAGTCAACATCTTCGGAACTGGTCGTTGCGGTTTGAAATTGAATGTGAGAGCACCCGCGACATTTGAGGATGCGATGAAGGGTGTTCTCATCATAGTTGTCAGAGTTGTAGCTTTCCGAATGTTCTCCGACGATATCGGCCGCGCGATCCCCGTTGCATTTGGGACAATGCGCCACGATTACTGTTTTCTTAGTAGCCATTAGAAGCTCGCATTGAATTACGTGTTCTTAGCACAACGTAGTCTTTTGAGGGATCGCAAGTCCAAGGACCTTCGTTGACGCGGCCCTCAAACCGCTACGGCTTAACCCATACACGGAACAACCTCAAAGGCCTGGTGCTTCCTCTTGTATCGAGGAGACCCAAGTTGTCCCGGCACGGCGGTGCGCGTATGAGGGACTATGCCTGACTGGCTTCCTCAGGACTTCACGTACTTTGAAATCGGAAAAGCGTTGATCCCGGCGCTCGCGGGCGCGCTGGCCGGTGCACTTGCCGCGCAGGGCATCGCGGCGCGCAACAAGGTCCGCGATGAACAACTCAAAGAGCTTAGATATATCGGCGTGACCACCGCTATCGCCTACGGCATCACCGACGCTTTCATTGGCGTGAAGAAGAGCAACGTCAAGCCGATGTTCGAGCATTGGGACGAAGACCGCCGCCGCCGGGAGGAGGTCGCCAGGAAAGCGCCGCCTGGCACTCCGCCCATGTTCGAGTTCGATGCGGACTTTCGTACGCTCACGCCGGTCAAGGCATCCGTGGACCAGCTCCGTACGCTCATGTTCGGCAACATCACACTTGATCCGCGCGCCGTCAGCCTCATGACCGCGCTCGACCGCTGCGTTGACCAGCACGCCCTCGTTATCGCTGAACTCAACAGGCTTGTTGCGCAGTTTGAGAAGGACCGTCCCCAATCGGAAGAGTTGGCTGCCCGCCTCTTCGGCCTGCGTATGGGGACGCGCATTGACGACCGCTATCCGACGACCATGCGAGCGCTCTATTCTGGCACTGACGATTGCATCATGTTCAGCAAGCTCCTTGGGGACGATCTCGTAGAACACGGCGAACGCCTAGCGGCGAAGCTCCCGAAGCGTTTGCGAGGGCGATACGCCGTCGTTAATTTCTCCAAAGCGGAGCGGGACGGCTTGATGCCCAACTCCGAAGACTTCAAAGAATGGTTGCCGGTGCCACCCGTCGCCGGGCATCGCGCATCGCTGGGGCAGCGTCTCAAGAACGCGTTCCGCGTACTTTGCGAGTGATATCACCGGCTCCTTATCGGCCACAGTCACTGACGAGAACGAGGAGTAATCCCCCGAACGGGCTCACCTGCTTCTAGTAGCGCCTCGCCAACCGACTGCCTGAGACTGCAGGAAGCGCGAAGTAACACCAGATGTGCCACGCGCTGAGTAGCGCCGACCTTGATGTAGCGGGCTCGCAGCACTGCATCGGTATCCCGCATGAACCTTAGCACCGCCTTGTCGTTCTCGTTCAGAACCAGACCAAGCTCCACAGCCCGCGACGGGTCAACTAGGAACGCGTAGACAATGTCGTGCGGGCGTTTCCCAACGGGGTTGGCCCCATGGTCGTAATCTAATTCAGGATAGTCCCATCTCTACCAACTTCACCATTGCTGGCCCCACGTCGGATGATCGATGCGAATAACTTTCGTTCTTCGGTTCAACAGCAGCGCCTTGTCTGCAATTATCGCCTTCGGTCCTGCCCCGGAGACGACGCATGTCCGACCGCGAGTTCATGAACGCAGTCTTTGCATCACTGCTGGAACGTGCAACGCCTCGATTGCACGAGTTACTTCAAGAGCACGGTGTCCAACACCTCAGCGAACTGCCACACGATGTGATGACGAACGTACGACAACAAGCAATTCTTCAAACGGTACTTACCGAGAATCCGCTAGCCAATGCAGATGCTCTTCGGCAGACATTGCAATCGTTGGATAACCCGCAATTTCTACAAGCACTACGACGGCTCAAAAGCGATGGGCCTCCCGCTGATGCCTTCGAGCCAACGGCCGGGATGGATGCTGCGATCTTATTTTCTGGCCTCGGTTTACCTGTATGCCCATTCGACCGTTTCAATCCCGCTCCTATCGGTGCACCGTCCTCCAGCATAGAGGAAGTGGCTAGAGCTTTCGCGAAGCGTAAGTCGGCGTACGTCGCGTATTCACCCAATCTTGCTCCGTTCTATTTGCTCGTCACAGACTGCCATCGGACACTGGCAGAAGATGGGGTTCGCCATCCAGCGCTGGCGGTAGTGCGTGACCGCGTTGAAGAAGCGATGCGGAGCGAGAACCTTCCACCCACAGAGCGATTTCGATGGGCCGTGATTGCACTGCCCAGGATGGAACGCGATAGGGTTCCGCATACAATTATCGAAAACCCTCGGCCCGACCGAGGGTCGTTCGTCCTATATGCAGGGTGGGTGGAGGACGGTGAAATGCGGGGCGGTCCGACGAGCGGCTACGTACCAATCCCGAAGCAATTTCTGCAAGTGGCTGCGACTGATCCATTTGCGATGGTTATAATTCGATCCAAGGCCCAATCGGCTAGGAAGTATCACTAGAGAACTGGAGCCCTCGGTGCTGCCATGGCAGCAGCTCAAAACGCAGGCTGTGGCGGCCTTATCGGCAGTAGCTGGGCCGCATCGCTCCAGCCCATGATCTCCCTGCCAAGTTTGTGAGCTTCCGCGCCAAGAGCAGCGATACGGTCGAGCGTAAAGCGGTGGCGACTTCGCAGCTTTTGATCTGGCCTCTTGTCATGTATTCGCTTCATTGTTTCCATATCAGTCGGCATGTAGAGGCGCACCCATTCGGCTTTGTTTGCAACCTTCGTTCCATCGTCAATTACTAACTCCAAGAACCACACTCCATGCACCAGCCGGTTGCGGGTTGTTGCGGCGCTCTTGACCCGTTCCAGTAACTTTTGAAGTTGCCTGTAGCTCTTCGCATCTAATCGTTGCTGTCCAAGAGCGGCACAAATATCGCGCATCGTGCGCTGGTCAATACCGGCGGAGACTATGATGCTGGCCGTTACAACATCCGTCCCACTCAGCCTTTCAAATAACCGACCAATCGACATCTCGACCTGCCCCCAGCCTCGCATATAGAGGCCAAAAGCTAGGTCGCAGTCTTGCTCGGAGTTCTGGTACGCTTGCTTAGGAATTTCAAAAGGCTTGAGTGACATAGCGTTCAAGCAGGCCTTCGTCGCTATCGAGCGATGCGCGTAGACTTGGCGCCTTCCACGATCTGTCGATACTTCGTCAATCTCTTGGCGTCGGCTATGTCTCCTCTTTCGATAGCTGCAATTGCCCGCTCATAGCGGGTGCGTTCCAACCGCCTCGCCTTCTCTAGCCAGGCTGAACCTTCTGTTGCCGTTCTTTCCGCCTCCACGCCGCTCAACTTGCTGGCTCGCCGGCGCATGCTCGCGGCAATGAAGTGCAAGGCTACGCCGTAGTCAAATGCCTCATCCAGAGAGATCGAGATTGCATCTCGACTGTCCACAGTCATAGGGAATACCTTCGGCGCTGTCTTTCCTCGTTGGCCTTCAGTCACGGTAACTAGCGCGATAGCTCTTAGCTGAACAAGTCCATCAGCTTCTTAGCGCCTAACAGCTTACCCAACGTAGTGTACTTCGGCCCCTGCATTAGACCTTGAGACGCATCGGCAAAGGGGATCGGTCCGATCTCTACCGGTGAACCTGAGAAGACGAGTTGATACTTCTCCTCCTCGCCGTACGGTTCGATAGTTGCAACGGGAGCATAGTGGGTGATGGCGGAGACCGGCTTGGTTTGATAGGCGGCGACGTAACGAATTTGCTGCAGCTTACCGCCAGAAATTCGTATCGCCCTCCACCGATTCTCGCCTAGGAAGACGGCCTTAAACCCTTCCTCGTGGGCTGGCACGACAATGACGACATCGTTTGCCGAGCTGAGGCTTGAAGTCGTTGCCGGAACTGGTTGCGTATTCGCCGGTGCGCTCGGCGTGGCAACGGGTTTAGGCTCTTCAAAAGCGCGTAGGCCCATAATTGGAAGAACGCGAAGGATTTCGCCAAGAAAAGCACGGCTATCGGCGCGTTCCGCTTCACTCAGCGGCGGTTCGGGCGGTGCCGTACCATTGTCGAGTTTGCTTCGCGCCGCTTTCTTCGCCTGCTGGATAAGCTCACGCTCCAGCCAACGGACATGTGCTTTGTTCAGACCGCTGTTGGAGGTAGTGAACGCGTAGCAGTGCTCCCAAAATTCCTTTGTTTGGACGTGGCTATCAATGCGATCTCGAACCGCGTCGCCCTCCCCGATGTAGAGAGTTGGCAGATCCTCATCTTCGCCATCGCCTTCTTCGTAGCCGACGAGAATGTAGATGCCAGTCCGCCCTAGCTCAGGGCGGCTGCGAGCCGATGTCCATCTGTCGCGCGGAAACACCACGCCGACGCCAGTCCAGTTCATCCTATCAACGAGACGGATGCCCTCAGGGTCACCATCTACTACGAAAATCCGGATTGTGAAGGGATCGCTATCCAACGGCACTTCCCCAGTACGTCATAGCCGGTACGTATAACAAATTGGCGTCAACTGATGCTGCTCCAACTCCCATGGAAGAAGGACACGGCTCTGTCCGCCCGTCGCCTTCTTCCTATCAAGCTTGATTGAATGGAGCACGAACAGCGCGCAAGAACTTGCAGGATCGCGTGCATGCTTCACCTCATTGTAAGTCAACACAACTGCGCTTCCGTTCGTCGTTGTGCCTTTAACTTCCACGTGAAGCTCTCGTCCGTTTCGCTCACAGAGCAAATCATAAGACCTTCGCGCGGACACATCTTCGACCGCGTAACCTTGGTCTCGAAAGTGGGCAGTAGCCACTTTCATTGCCTGCTTCTCAATCGCTCGCCGCTCTTCGGCCGAACGAGCAAAGCCTTGGCCCTGCGAGCGAGCCAGAGAAGTTTCCGCTGCGTTCGCGCTTTCTGCTTCCGCATCGGCTTCAGGAGTGTCGAGGATGTTGCTGCCATCGTACTCAGCTACAAATTCCAATGCGTCATCAATCCACTTATGCTTAGCTCCCGCTTTATGAGAGCCATCCGCCTCGAGGGCGTAGCAGACGTTCGCGCGTCCAATTCCACCGTCTCGGGGAATTTCAAATTGGCGTCGATCCTCCGGCAACAAAACGCAATTGCGGCGGTCGGCTGAAACGAAGTGCCCAAATGTGCGTGGCTTTCCAGGCGAACGCTTTATTTCGTCGCGCTCGACCTCAGCATCGCGATACCATCCCACTATCACCTGTCCGCCCTCGGGCCGGCGCGCGACGAATACGACGAGAACACCGTCGAGGCTATCTTCATCGGCCGCATCCGGATCGATGCGTTCCAATGCAATCGAGTGGGCCGTCATAGTCGGTTGAAAGTAGCCGTAGAGACGGCCATCCGTAGTGCGGAAGTTGTAAACCTCATGCCCGATTTCTGTCTTGTTGTATTGGCCGCCGCCAATTGGCTTCTCATCTCCAGGAACCGGACCGTTGTAGAAGTGCATCCATCCAATCCGGGCAAACAACACCCGCTGCGCGCGGGTTGCCCGCTGGCTCGCTTTTGCCATACTCCGCTCCCCAACTGTTCAAAGGGACGAGCGCGGTTGTCCCTCCAATCGCTTTCTCAGTCTATGGTGCTACCGCCGCCATTGGCAATCTGGACACGGACTTTGCACGCGTTTGCAAATCGCAGCGCGCTCCGCCGCCATCGCTTGTTCTCGGCAACTACCGTCCGCGCAAGTGCCGCTTGGCTGGCATCTTCAACAGTTCGGCGGGCTCGACGCGAAGTGCCTCTGCAAGCCGTCCGACAACATTGAGGCTCGCGTAGAACACACCTTTCTCAAGTTGACTGAGGTAGCTCCGGCTCACGTTCGCCTCAAAAGCCAGATCATCCTGCGACACGCCCTTCGCATTGCGTAGGCGCCTCAAATTGCCAGCGAATACCTCCCGCAAGTCCATGCGGGCAACGTGGTCGCCTGTTCAATATATGACACCTCGATATATTGAACAAAGAAATCACAGCAGGCAGAATTGCCCCATCCAAAAGGGGCAACGTCATGAACTCCAAGGTTGTATTGCTTGCTGCCGCTGTAGCGCTGTCCGCCTGTGTCGAAGATCATCAGCCAGCGCCAACCGCTCAGGTGCCTTCGGGGCCAGTCGATACCTTTCTCGTGGTCGCGATGGGTCCCAAATGGAATGTGCAGCCGATCAGCGCCGGGCGATGCCAAAGCGAAGCCCAGCGTTACGCTCTCCTCAACAGTCCATCGTTGCCTGTAGGTGCCCAGTGCATGTCTGTCGGCCCCACGTCTTGCCAACTCCTCCGACAGCAAATGATCAACGTGGACCTTCGCAGCCAACGTACCCTTATCACGATGTGCCAATCCATATAGTGGCGGCGCCATGATTGTTGCACTGCTTATAGTGATAGTAATTCTGCTCTTGCCGGGCGGCGCACCATTCATCGCGCGACTGTGCACAGTCGCGCTCTATCTCATAGGCTGCGTCATCGCATATCCGCGCACTTGATTTAGCCTTCACCGATCTCCCCTCAGAGGGCGACGCAAACCCGTGGGACGGGGGAACGTCGTGATTGGAACGCAGTTGAAGGTCAGTTATCCGCACGTCGTCTCGGACACCGACCGGCACGGAAATGTGCGCATTTACTATCGCCGCAAGGGCAAACCAAAAATGCGCCTTTGGGAGACGCCCGGTAGCGCTGAATTCGCAACGGAGCTTCAAAACGCGAAGCATGCCGCCGAGCAAGCTCAGCCCGTCAACGATGAGGACGGCGCACCGGGGACGTTACGGCGGCTCTGTATCGATTACTTTGGCTCCCCCGCATTCAAGATACTGGATGCTGACACTACTCAAGTGGTTCGTCGGGGCATTCTCGAAAACATCTGCCAAAGTAAGCTCACGAACGGCGTGGAGCGGGGTCGCCTCCCGTACGCCCGCATGGAGCCAATGCACATCGAGCAAATCCGAGACGAGAAGATTGCCTTTCCGGCTGCTGCCGATGGACGGGTGAAGGCATTGCGGCAGCTCTTCAAATGGGCGGTGAAGACCAAGCGGCTGCGCACCAATCCTGCGGCGGAAGTTGAGTACGTCGGCAGCGATGGCGACGGCCACCATACGTGGACGGTCAACGAGGTCCGCAAATATTGGAACCGGCATCCTGTCGGCACCATGGCTCGGCTAGCTATCGATCTCATGCTTTTTACCGGAGTGCGGCGCTCCGATGCAGTGCGCGTAGGGCCGCCGATGAACCGCGACGGCTGGCTACACTTCACCGAATGGAAAGGGTCGCGTACGAGGGTGAAGCGACGCGGACGCGGTGAAGGCCCGAAGCACCGAGAACTTCCGATCCTCCCCAATCTCCAGTCAAGCATTGACGCCACGCCCTCGGGCCTCTTCACCTATCTCGTAACGAGCTTCGGTAAGCCATTTACGTCCAACGGCTTCGGCAATCGGATGAAGAAGTGGTGCCGCGAGGCGGGGCTTTCCGACGAATGTACTGCCCATGGGCTGCGCAAAGCCGGAGCCACAATTGCCGCAGAGAACGGGGCGACCGAGCATCAGCTTATGGCAATCTTCGGATGGGCAAGCGCGCGCCAAGCGGCGACCTACACGAAGAAAGCGAACCGCACTCGCTTGGCGGCCGACGCTATGCACCTTCTCGTGCCTGAAGAGAACGGACCGGGACGAAAAGTGTCCCACCGCGCGCGGGGGAATGGGTCCCACCGGAACGACAAGCATTAACTATCAAAAGCTTAGGCTGGGTAGTGGTGCCCCGAGACGGAATCGAACCGCCGACCCCATCATTACGAATGACGTGCTCTACCAGCTGAGCTATCGGGGCACGGCGGCGGGTTTAGGGGAAAGCCCGCGGCCGCGCAAGGCGCTATAGAAGCGCCCCATGTCGACGGCGCTGGCGCTTCTGCCCCTCCTGCTCGTGATCGCGCTGCTGGCGTCGGGCCGCGCCGGCGCGCTGACGGCCGGAACGGCTGGCCTCTCGGCGACGATCGTCGTGGCGGGCGCGGTGCTGGGCGCGCCGCTCGACCTGCTGGCGCGCGAGATCCCGGCCGGCCTGTGGCTCTCCTGGCACGTCGTGGCGATCATCGTCGCCGGCATGTTCTTCCATCGCGTGCTGCAGGCCCGCGGCGGCGGCGCGGCCGGCGCCGGCGGCGGGGCGACGCCGCGCCGCCTGTTCGCGGTCTGCTTCCTGCTGGCGCCCTTCGCCGAATCGGTCACGGGCTTCGGCGTCGGCTACATCATCGCGCTGGCCGCCCTCGCCCGCCTCGGCATCGGCGGCCTGCCGGCGCTGCTGCTCGGCCTCTATTCGCAGTCGCTGGTGCCGTGGGGCGCGCTCGCCATCGGCTCGACCCTGGGCGCCGCGCTGGCCGGCATGACGCCCAACGCGCTCGGCGTCGCCTCGGCGCTGCTGCAGGTGCCGATCCATCTCTTCTACCTGCTGCTCTACTGGCGCTTCGCGCGCGAGGCGGGCGTCGCGGTGCCGGCGGCGCAGAGGCTCGACGATCTGCTGTGGACGGCGCTGCTGCTGGCGCTGGTCTGGCTCGCCAACCTGCACAGCGACCTCGAGATCGCCGGCGCCGCCTCGACCGCGCTGCTGCTGGCGCTGCGCTTCTGGCGCGACGAACGTCCCGACGCCGCGAGTGCGCGCGCGACCCTGCGCGCCACCGCGCCCTATGTCGCGCTCACCCTGGTGCTCTGCGCCACCCGCCTGGTGCCGCCGCTGCGCGACCTGCTGAAGCCGCTGGCGGCGCTGCGGCCCTACGACACCCTGCCGGCCTTCCCGCCGTTCTACGCGCCGGGCTTCTGGCTGGTGGCGATCGGCCTCGTCGTGGCGCTGTCGGCGCGCGCGCCGCTCGGCCGCGTCGTCGCCGAGACCGCGCGCGGCGCCTGGCGCGCCTGCGCCGTCACCGTCGCCTTCGTCGTCATGGCCGAGCTCTATGTCGGCACCGGCATGGCGCAGGACATCGCCGAGGGCCTGCGCGCCGCGGCGGGCCGCACCGCCGGCCTCGCCGTGCCCGCCTTCGCCGCGGTCGGCGGCTTCCTGACCGGCGGCGGCGCCACCGCCAACGCCATGCTGATGCCGATGGTGACCGCGCTCGCCCGCGCGCTGGCACTCGACCCGGCGTGGATCGCGGCGGTGCAGAACTCGGTCTGCGCCAACCTCACCATGCTGTCGCCGGTCCGCGTCTCGATGGGCGTCGCCATCCTCGGTCTCTCCGGCATGGAGTCGGCGCTCTACCGCCGCGCCTGGCCGCTGGCGCTGCCATCGATCCTGACGGGAGTCGCAGCCATCGTCGTGCTGCTCTATGCTCCGCCGGCGTGAAAATCGGAGGAAAAGGCGATGGCCAAGGTGGCATTTCTCGGTCTCGGCGTGATGGGCTTCCCGATGGCGGGGCATCTCGCCGCCAAGGGTCACGACGTGACGGTCTACAACCGCACCTTTGCCAAGGCCGAGGCGTGGGCCGGCGAGCACAAGGGCAAGGCGGCGAGGACGCCGAAGGAGGCGGCGGCCGGCAAGGAGATCGTGTTCTGCTGCGTCGGCGAGGACAAGGACCTGCGCGCGGTCGCGCTGGGCGACGACGGCGCCTTCGCCGGCATGAGCAAGGGCTCGATCTTCTACGACAACACCACGGCCTCGGCCGACGTCGCGCGCGAACTGCACGCCACGGCCAGGAAGCTCGGCATCGACTTCATCGACGCGCCCGTGTCGGGCGGCCAGGCCGGCGCGGAGAACGGCCAGCTCACCGTGATGTGCGGCGGCGAGCAGGCGCCGTTCGACAAGGCCCATCCCGTCGCCATGTCCTACGCCAAGGCGATCACCCTGATCGGCCCGCCGGGCTCGGGCCAGATCACCAAGATGATGAACCAGATGTGCATCGCGGGGCTCGTGCAGGGCCTCGCCGAAGCGCTCAATCTCGGCCAGCGCGCCGGGCTCGACATGGAGAAGGTGATGGCCGCCATCTCCAAGGGCGCGGCGCAGAGCTGGCAGATGGACAACCGCTGGCAGAACATGATCGCCGGCAAGTTCGACTACGGCTTCGCCGTCGACTGGATGCGCAAGGATCTCGGCATCGCCATGGCCGAGGGCAAGCGCTGGAAGGCGCAGATGCCGGTCGTCGCCCTGGTCGACCAGTTCTACCAGCGCGTCCAGGAGCGCGGCGGCGGCCGCTGGGATACGTCGAGCCTGATCCAGCCGCTGCAGAAGCCGTGATGTCGTCCTGAGCCGGAGGCGAAGGACCTGGCGAAACGACCAACGATTCTGGTGCAGGCGTGAGATCCTTCGCTGCGCTCAGGATGACAGTGGAGAGTTCGGATGACCTACACGCTCTATGGCCGCAACGGCTGGGGTTCGGCGCTCGTCGAGGCGCAGCTTGCCTGGTACGGCCTGCCCTTCGCCTTCGAGGCGGTCGGCGATCTCTTCAAGGAACCCGACGCACGCGCCAGGCTCGGGAAAGTGAACCCGCTCGCCCAGGTGCCGACCCTGGTCCTGCCCGACGGTGCGGTGATGAGCGAGAGTGCGGCGATCACCTTGCTGCTCGCCGACCTCACCGGCCAGGACTCGCTGGTGCCGGGACCGAACAGCAGGGAGCGGGCGACGTTCCTGCGCTGGCTGGTGTTCATGGTCGCCAACATCTATCCGACCTTCACCTATGCCGACGATCCCGCGCGCTTCGTGTCGGTCGCTGGCGCGCGCGATTCCTTCCGCGCCGCCGTCGACGGCTACGCCCAGCGCCTGTGGAAGCAGGTCGAGGGCGAGGCCGGCAGCCCGTGGTTCCTCGGCGAGCGCTTCTCGGCGCTCGACATCTACATCGGTGTCATGACGCGCTGGCGGCCCAAGCGCGGCTGGTTCGAGAGCGAGACGCCCAAGCTGTTCGCCATCGCGCGCAAGGCCGACCAGGTGCCCGAGCTCCAGGCAGTGTGGAAGAAGAACTTCCCGGCCTGAGCGCGGTGGGCTGGGGGCGCACCCCCGGCTCAGAACACGTGCCTGACACCCACCAATTGCCCGAGGCATTGGCCGACATGGTCGGCGGTGTCGGGCGCGAGGCCTTCGACCTCGATCTCGACCGAGAGCAGGTCGGCATCGGCCTGGGCGATGACGCGCGCCGGCACGAGGCCACGCTTGGCGATCAGCTCGAGCGCGCGCAGCAGGATGCCCGGCTCGGAATCGGCTTCGAAACAGTAGCGGACGGTGGAGGAATTACGCCTGAGAGCGAGGACGGCGGAAGAATTCACGGCGGACATGGACGGACTCCCCTTGTGACGAACGAACGGCAACGCGCCGGTTTGCAGGGCAAACCGGGGTGCTAATTCGCGTCGCAATCCGCGCCACGGGGAGGTCCTTGCGGGCCATGCCTGAACTATAGCGCCAGAGCGCCGGCGCTTGCTAGGCTCCGGCCCACGACGTCCACGGGAAGGAAACAAAGATGCGTTCGACGCCCATCTACGAGGTGCATGCCGTCAAATACGCCCATCTGCCGCGCAAGGGATGGGAAGTTCAGATCAATCCCGACCCGCACGACGCCGACTTCCCGATGGACTATTTCGTCTGGGTGGCGATCCCGCTCGACGAGAGCGGCAAGCGGGCGATCGGCGGCAAGCCGATCGTGATCGACACCGGCTTCAATGCCGAGGTCGGCAAGGGCCGCGGCCGCGAGGTCAAGACCAACCCGGCCGACCTCCTGAAGCATCTCGACATCGACGCCCGGGAGGTCGAGGACGTCATCGTCACCCACCTGCACTACGACCATATCGGCAACTGGGACCGCTTCCCCAAGGCGCGCTTCCACCTGCAGGACAAGGAGATGCAGTTCGCGACGGGCCGGCACATGTGCAAGGCGCCGTTCCGCCACGCCTACGAGTGCGAGGACATCGTCGGCATGGTGCGCGCGCTCTACGGCAACCGGGTCGTGTTCCACGACGGCGACGAGGAAATCGCGCCCGGCCTCTCGGTGCATCTCATCGGCGGCCACACCATGGGCATCCAGTCGGTGCGCGTGATGACCCGCAACGGCTGGCTGGTGCTGGCGTCGGACGCCTCGCACTATTTCTGGGGCATCAACAACGACAAGCTGTTCTCGATCGTCTTCTCGGTGGCCGACATGCTGGCGGGCTATGACAAGCTGAAGAAGCTCGCGGAGGGCCGGGTCGAGATGGTGATCCCCGGCCACGACGCCGAGGTCACCAAGCGCTACCCGCCGTCGAGGAAGGGGCTGGAGGGGATCTGCGTGCGGCTGGATTGAGACGAACGGCAGCTGGCGTCGCCACGGACCTATCGAACACCTCGCGGTTGGTTCACCGCCCTGGAAATTCGCGTGGAGAATCAAGGCCGCAAATCGACCCGGTAGACCAGATTCGATTCCGCGATCGCACCTGGCGTAGCGTGCGCGCATGTCGATCGCGTTCCACATCGCTCGCCCAAAGGGCCCACCGTCAAAAGCCCGTCTGATTCGCGTCATCCGCATGGTCAAGCAGCGCAAAATTTGTCGTGGAGAATCAAAGGGCGATTCGCGAATCGTTGACCAGATTGGAACGGCGCGTGCGACGCACGTAGGCTTGGGTCCATGTGTGCGCCTGTTTTCGATCCTGACTTCCCTTTACGTAAGGCCGGAGTCACTGCCGTTATCCGCCGTTTTCGTGAAACATCGCGAAAGCGGAAAACGAGACGGAAGTTCATTTGTTATCCGCCTTCCTCCCCCGTCTGCGGGGGAGGTGCTTGTCCCGAGGCGCAGCCGAGGGATCCGGATCAGACCCTTCGCTGCGCTCAGGGCAGGCGCCGACGGAGGGCTCATGAGGCACGTGACACCTGGCGGGCACCGACTTCGCGGACTCCGCGAAGGGGAGGAAAGCCTGACGCTGAGAGTCCCACGGTGCCTCCCGGCAACGAATTCACCCGACCACAAGATCTGGAATCGCGGATGTTTTCTTCTCGTTATTCTATTCGGAGGCCACAACATCATGAGCCCTTCGAGTCCCTGCCTCATCCTGAGGAGCGCGCCGAAGGCGTGCGTCTCGAAGGATGGCAACAGACACGGTGCTCGTTCCCACCAAAGGCGCGGAGCTTACTCCGCGCTGATCGAGACGCGGCCGGAGTTTACCCCGAGGGAACTCGAGGGGGCCGCTCCTCAGGGTGAGGTGTTTCTGTTTCCGCAGTTCCCGCAGTTTCCGCAGTGGGATGGCGCCGCATTCGGGCGCGCTCGAACCGCCAGACGCACCAGCATCCGCTCACACAACATCTGGAGCCACGACCTTGTCGACCGTCACCTGTCTCCGTCAACCACCGTCAGGTTGTAACGATGTTGCGCGAGTCTTGTAGGTCGATCTGGCCGCGGGAGCCTGATCGGCGAACCGGATCCCGGTGTCGGAATCACGATCGTCGGCACTTCGAGAGAGGACTCGGACAGGGCGCCGGGTTCCCGGAACGCTCCGATGGCCTCTCCCGTCCGGCAGAAGAGGCCGCTGTCGAGCTGCTATTTCTTCTCGATGTTCCACAGCGCCAGCGACGGCGTGTGCAGGATGCCCGTGATGTTGGTGCGCAGCGCGGTCGCCGTGGTGAACTGGCCGAGCGGCACGTGCGTGGGATAGTCGAGCACGCGCAACTGCACCTGCTCGGCGATCGCCTTCTGCTTGGCGAGGTCGGTCTCGTTGGCGAAGGCGTCGCGCAGCTTCTCGAGCTCGGCATCGCACGGCCAGCCGAACGTCCCCTTGTCGCACGAGGCATTGAGGAAGGCGGCCGTCACCGGATTGAGCACGTCGGTGGCGCCCCACGAGGTGAAATAGGCGCCCCAGCCGCCGGCATTGGGCGGGTCCTTCTTGGCGCGGCGCGACACCAGGGTCTGCCAGTCCATCGCCTGCAGGTCGATCTTGAGCCCGGCGCGCTCGAGCTGCGCCTTGCCGACGGTGGCGAGGTTGTTGTGGTTCGCCGTGTCGGTCTGGTGCAGGAACACCACCGGCGTGCCGTCGTAGCCCGCCTCGGCGAGCAGCGCCTTGGCCTTGGCGACGTTGCCGGCGATCTTGTCCTCCCAGCCCTTGGTCGATTCGAGCGGCGAACCGCAGGGGAACAGCGACTTGCATTCCTTGTAGTACTGCGGGTTGCCGATATTGGCCTCGAGGAATTCCTTCTGCGACAGCGCGTAGAGCACCGCCTGCCGGACCTTCACGTTGTCGAACGGCTTGTGCAGCACGTTGAAGCGCATGGCGTACTGCCGGCCGGCGAGGTTGGTGACGAAGGTCTTGAGGTTCTTGTCCTTGGCGATCAGCGGCAGCAGGTCGGGCGGCACGATCTCGACCATGTCGATCTCGCCGTTGATCAGCGCGTTCACCTGGGTCTGGATGTCGGGCATCACCAGCCATTCGACGCGATCGACCTTGGCGACCTTGCCGCCGCTCAGGCCCGAGGCGGGCTCGGAACGCGGCTTGTACCTGGGGTTCCTGAGATAGACCGCCTTCTCGCCGGCCCGCCATTCGTCCTTCTTGAAAATGAAGGGGCCAGAGCCGGTGGCGTCGGTGATCTGGCTGTTGGGGCTGGTCTCGGCGACGGCCTTGGGCATCATGAAGGGCGCGTTCGAGCCCGACTTGGCGAGCGACATCAGCACCAGGCCGTAGGGCTGCTTCAGCACCATCTTGATGGTCTTGGCGTCGGGCGCGCTGAGCTCGGCGACCACCGACATCAGCTTCTGGCCGACCGAGTCCTTGGCGCCCCAGCGCTTCAGCGAGGCGACGCAATCCTCGGCGGTGACGGGCTTGCCGTCGTGCCATTCCAGACCGTCGCGCAGGGTGAAGGTCCAGGTGAGCTTGTCGGCGGAGAGGTCGTACTTGTCGACCATCTGCGGCTTGACCTCGAGCTTCTCGTCCCAGGCGAACAGCGTGTCGTAGACCATGTAGCCGTGGTGGGTGGAGATCAGCGCCGTGGTCCACACCGGGTCGATGATCTTGAGGTCGGAATGCAGCGCCACCTTGAGCACGTTCTGCGCGTATGCGGGTGCAGCGAAGGCCACGGCGAGGCCCATCGCACACGCCAGACGACGACCGATCGTCAGCATGGAAAACTCCTTCTCTTTTCTGTGGCCAGCTTAGGGCGCTCGATCGCCCCCGTCAGTCCCCTTGTGCGACGCCCAGGAGTGCCTTCCAGTCGGTCAACTTCACCCGAGGCCGGCCCAATTCCTGACCAGCGGCGATCTCGGCCTTGTCGATCCTGTGCCAGCCGGCGAGGTCGACCGAGGGCGGCATCGGATCGGGCCCGCTCTTGGGATCGCGCTGCTCGAGCCAGGCCAGCACTTCCCTGGCCACGGCGTGCGCCTCACCGCGGTTGGTCGGGATGGTGCCGGTCGGTCCGCGTCGCGCCCAGCCGACGGCAAAGACGTTGTCGCCCCGAGGATAGGGTTCGCCCGCATAGCCGATGCAGGTGATCACCAGATCGGCGGGCAGTTTGCCGCCGCTGAGTTCGATTTCCCCGGTCTTGATCACCTTGGGCGTGGCGTTGAACACGAAATGCACCGTGACCGGCTTGGCTCCGGCCTCGTTGGTCGAGAAGCCCTTCAGGATCTCGATGTTCTTGGTCTTGCGCAGCCGCTCGGGCGTCGGATCGCCGGCGGGCGCCTGCACCTCGAGCGCCTTGGCATCGCTCACCGCGACGGCGCGGGCGAGCCGACCCATCTCAGCCAGCTCGTTGTTGGTGAAAGACGCATGCTCGGGACCGCGTCGGCCGATCACGTAGATGTCCTTGAGCGGCGCCTTGGCGATCGCTTCGCCGGCTTCAGGCACGATGTCGCTTCTGGCCATCTCGTCGACGCTCTTGGCCAGCACACGGGTGACGTCGATCGCCACGTTGCCGTTGCCGATCACGGCCACGGATTTCACCCGCGACAGGTCGGGTCCTTCGCGGCAATCGGGATGGCCGTTGAACCACCCGACGAAGCGCCACGAGCCCCAGACATGCGGCAGATCCTCGCCCGGAACGCCGAGCCTGCGGTCGACCGTCATGCCGGTGGCGACGATCACCGCGTCGTAGCCCTCGCGCAGCGCGTCCCAGGAGAGGTCGCGGCCGATCTCGACATTGCCAGCGAAGCGCACGTCGGGCTGGCCGAGCAGTTTCTCGAACTGCCGCACGACCGCCTTGGTTCCCTGGTGATCGGGCGCCACGCCGGCGCGGACGAGGCCGAAGGGAGTCGGCAGGCGGTCGACAAGGTCGATGCGCAAGTCCGGTCTTGCGCGTAGAAGCCCATCGGCGGCGTAGAAGCCGGAGGGGCCGGCTCCCACGATGGCGACCCGGTACGTCATGGTGGCCGCTTAGCATATGATGGCCGGCGATTTGAAGGTGCGAGCGATGGCGAAGAAGTACGGACATCTGACGCAACTGGGACGGCCGGCGGCGCTGCCCGAATCGCCCGAGAAGGCACGACTGGAGACGGTACCCAATCCCGATCCTCGCGCGTTGTACCTGGTGCGCTTCACGGCCCCCGAATTCACCACGCTCTGCCCGATGACCGGTCAACCCGACTTCGCCCATCTCGTCGTCGACTACGTACCGCGCGCGAAGCTGGTCGAGAGCAAGTCGCTGAAGCTCTATCTCGGCAGCTTCCGCAACGCCGCGGGCTTTCACGAGGAGACGACGCTCGGGATCGGCCAGCGACTGGCGAGGGAGCTGTCGCCGAGGTGGCTGCGCGTCGGCGGCTACTGGTATCCGCGCGGCGGCATGCCGATCGACGTGTTCTGGCAGACCGGCGCGCCGCCGCGGGGGCTGTGGCTGCCTGACCAGGGTGTCGCTGCCTATCGTGGCCGCGGATGAGCCGCAAGCCGCCCGTTCCCAAGCGGCCGCCGCGTCCGGCGACCCCGGCCGAATTGCGCGAGGCGATCCGCGACGAGGCGCTGCGGCTCGGCTTCGACGCCGTCGGCTTCGCGGCCGCCGGCGTCGCCGGCGAGGAGCGGCTCAGGCGCTTGCGCGAGTTCCTCGACGCGGGTTGGCACGGCGACATGGGCTGGCTCGCCGAGCAGGACGAGCGGCGGGCCGATCCGCGGCATCTGTGGCGCGACGCCAGGACGGTGGTGTCGCTGGCGCTCAACTATGCGCCGGCGCACGATCCCCTGGCGGTTTTGGCGCAACGCGACCGCGCCGCCATCTCGGTCTACGCCCAGGGCCGCGACTACCACGACGTCATGAAGACCCGCCTGAAGGCGCTGGGCCGCTTCATCTGGGACACCTACCGCCATCAGCTCAAGGTCTTCGTCGACACCGCGCCGCTGATGGAGAAGCCGCTGGCGCGAGCCGCCGGCCTCGGCTGGCAGGGCAAGCACACCAACCTGGTGTCGCGGCAGTTCGGCTCGTGGCTGTTCCTGGGCGAGATCCTGCTCTCGGTCGAGCTGCCGTCCGACACGCCGGAGGACGATCATTGCGGCCAGTGCCGGGCCTGCCTCGATGTCTGCCCGACACAGGCCTTCCCCGCGCCCTATCGGCTCGAGGCGCGGCGCTGCATCTCCTACCTGACGATCGAGCACGAGGGCCCGGTCGATCCTGAGCTCCGGCCGCTGATCGGCAACCGCATCTATGGCTGCGACGACTGCCTCGCCGTCTGCCCGTGGAACAAGTTCGCGCGACAGGCGCGCGACACGAGGCTGGTGCCGCAGCCGGCCCCCGACGCCCCCGCCCTCGCCGAGCTCGCCATGCTCGACGGCGCAGGCTTCAGAAGGCGCTTCGCCGGCAGCGCCGTCAAACGCATCGGCCGCGACCGCTTCGTGCGCAACGTCGCCTATGCGCTGGGCAACAGCGGCAGCCGCGATGCCGTGCCGGCCCTGCGCAAGCTCGCCACGGATCCCTCGGCACTGGTGCGCGACGCCGCCGAATGGGCGCTCAGCGCCGTTCCTTGAAGAAGGCGCGCAGCAGTTCGGCCGCCTCGCGTTCGCCGATGCCGGGATAGACCTCCGGCCGGTGATGGCAGGTCGGCTGGTCGAAGAGGCGCGGGCCGTGCTCGACGCCGCCGCCCTTGGGGTCGGATGCGCCGTAGTAGACGCGGCGCAGGCGGGCGAAGGAAATGGCGGCGGCGCACATCGGGCAGGGTTCGAGCGTGACATGGAGGTCGCAGTCGACCAGCCGCGGCGCGCCGAGCTTCGTCGCTGCCGCGCGGATCGCCAGCAGCTCGGCATGGGCGGTCGGATCGCGGTCGGCCTCGGTGCGGTTGCCGGCCTCGGCCAGCACCGCGCCGTCGGGACCGACGATCACGGCGCCGATCGGCACCTCGCCGCGCCGCGCCGCCTCACGCGCCTGCTCGAGTGCCCGTTCCATGGGGGACGCTGTTGCCATCGCCCGCGACTCCTCCCATATCTGTCGATAGTTGAGCAACCGAGAGGTATGACCGTGAAAGCTGCGAGAACGGCGGCGAAGAGCCAGCCCTATGCCATCGACATCGGCATCGACGCCAAGCGTCGCAAGGATATCGCCGCGGGTCTCTCCCACCTGCTGGCCGACACCTACACGCTCTACCTCAAGACGCACAACTACCACTGGAACGTCACGGGGCCGATGTTCAATACGCTGCACCTGATGTTCGAGACCCAGTACACCGAGCTCGCCACCGCCGTGGACCTGATCGCCGAGCGCATTCGCGCGCTGGGCTATCCGGCGCCGGGCAGCTATGGCCAGTATTCGAAGCTCTCGGTCATCGAGGAGACCGACGGCGTGCCGGCGGCCGAGGACATGATCGCCGACCTGGTGAAGGGCCAGGAAGCCGTCGTGCGCACCGCCCGCAAGGTGTTCCCCACCGCCGAGAAGGCCGGCGACGAGGCAACCACGGATCTGCTCACCCAGCGCATGAACGTGCACGAGAAGACCGCCTGGATGCTGCGCGCACTGCTCGAATAGTCCTCCGTTTCACTCCATCCGCCATTTGCGGCGCAGGGCGCGCGCCCGGGCGGCGAGCGGCGGGCAGGCGGCTCCGGCCTGCTTGCGGATGTCGGGCTGGTCGGCGGCCATGTGGCCCTTTGTGGTACAAGCGCGTATCCTGCGCTCATGCCCCGCCCCCTGATCGGAGTGACGCTGGATGTGGAGAAGCCCGGCGGCTACTCGAAGTTTCCCTGGTACGCGCTGCGCCAGAACTATCTCGACGCCATCGACCGGGCGGGCGGGCTCGCGGTCGCCCTGCCGCACGAGCCCGACCGCGTCGGCGACTATCTCGAGCGCATCGACGCGCTGGTCGTGACCGGCGGCGCCTTCGACGTCGACCCGTCCTACTACGACGGCGGTGCGCGACACGCCACCGTGGTCACCAAGGATCGCCGCACCGCCTTCGAGTTCGCCGTCACGCGCGGTGCGCTCGAGCGCGACCTGCCGGTGCTCGGCATCTGCGGCGGCCAGCAGCTGCTGCATGTCGTGCTGGGCGGCAGGCTGATCCAGCACATCCCCGACGCGGTGGCCGACGCGCTGGCCCACGAGCAGTCCAACCCGCGCGACCAGCCCGGCCACACGGTGGCGATCGCCAAGGGCACGCAGCTCCATCGCATCGTCGGCGCCGACGAACTGCCCGTGAACAGCGCCCACCACCAGGCTGCGGCCGACGAGCCCGACGGCGTGATCGTCAACGCCACGGCCGCCGACGGCGTGATCGAGGGCATCGAGGCACCGCGCTATCGCTTCTGCATCGGCGTGCAGTGGCATCCCGAGTTCCTGATCTCCGAGGGCGACACCCGCCTCTTCAAGGCCTTCCTGGGCGCCGCTTCCGCCAAATGAGCCAGTCGGAGCGCATCGCCAAGCGGCTGGCGCGCGCGGGCCTGTGCTCGCGCCGCGACGCCGAGCGCTGGATCGCCGCCGGCCGCGTCGCCGTCGACGGCAAGGTGCTCGACACGCCGGCCTTCGTCGTCACCGACAAGAGCCGTATCGAAGTCGACGGCAAGCCGCTGCCCGACGCCGACCGGCCGCGGCTGTGGCGCTACCATAAGCCGCCAGGCGAACTCGTCACGGCGCGCGATCCGCAAGGACGCAAGACGGTGTTCGACGCCCTGCCCAAGTCGATGCCGCGCACCATCGCGGTCGGTCGGCTCGACTACAATTCGGAAGGCCTGTTGCTGCTCACCAACGACGGCGGGCTGGCGCGCCGCCTCGAATTGCCGGCCAACGGCTGGGTGCGCCGCTACCGTGCCCGCGTGCATGGCGAGGTCGATCCGGAGCGGCTAGCCGGCCTCGAGAACGGCCTCACCGTCGATGGCGTGCGCTATGGCCCAATCAAGGCACAACTCGACCGCCAGCAGCGCTCAAACGCCTGGCTCGACATCGCGCTGGCCGAAGGCAAGAACCGCGAGGTGCGCAAGGTCCTCGCGCATCTCGACCTGCCGGTGGTGCGTCTGATCCGCGTCGCCTTCGGCCCTTTCCAGCTCGGCGAGCTGGAGCGCGGCCAGATCGAGGAGATGCCGGCGCAGGCGCTCGACAAGCTGCTGGGACTCAAGTCCCCGCGCAAGCAAGGCTGGGCGAAGCCGCGACGCCGGCGATGATCAGGATCGTCGCGGGCAAGCATCGCGGTCGTGCCCTCGCCTCGCCCGAGGGGCTTGCGACGCGGCCGACCTCGAGTCGTGCCCGCGAGGCCCTGTTCAACATCCTGGCTCACGCCAACTGGCGCAGTGACGGGACCTCGCCGCTGATCGAGGCGCGCGTCCTCGACGCCTTCGCCGGCTCCGGTGCGCTGGGGCTCGAGGCGCTGTCGCGCGGCGCAGCGCATGCCACCTTCTTCGACACCGATCCTGCAGCGATCAAGCTGATCGGCGAGAATCTGCGCAAGCTCGGCGAAACCGCCCGCGCCAAGGTGGTGCGCGCCGACGCCACCCGGCCGCCGCCCGGCCGCGAGCCCTGCGACCTCGTCTTCCTCGACCCACCCTACCGGACGGGTCTCGCCGCCCAGGCGGCAATGGCGCTCGCCGACGCGGGCTGGATCGCCGCTGACGCGATTGTGACCGTCGAACTGGCTTCCAACGAGGACCTGGTTCCGCCTTCCGGTTTCGAGGCGATTGACGAACGTCGCTACGGTGCGGCCAAGATTGTCGTCCTGAAAATGACGCCATGACCCTCGTCGCTCCCCTCTACATGCTGCGCCATGGCGAAACTGCCTGGAATACCGAGCGGCGCATGCAGGGCACCAAGGACTCGCCCCTGACCGAGCGCGGCCGCTCCCAGGCCCTGGCGGTGGCGCGGGCGCTCAAGGCCGAGCTGGCGCTCAAGCCCGGCCCGACGGTGTTCTGGCGCAGCCCACTCGGCCGCACGCGCGAAACGGCCGACATCATCGGCCGCGAACTCGACCTGCCGCCGCAGGACTGGCGCGACGACGAGCGCCTGGTCGAGCTCTGCTACGGCGAATGGGAAGGCTTCAACTGGAAGGAGATCGAGGCCCACACGCCCAACGCGCTCGCCGACTGGAAGGCCGACCCCCACGGCTTCTGCCCGCCCGGCGGCGAGACCCACTTCGAACTGCGCCGCCGGTCGGCCTCGTTCCTCGCTGAGGTCGCCACCATGGGCGTGCGCGCGGTCGTCGTCGGCCATGGCGTGAGCGGCGCCGTCGTGCGCGGCCTCAATCTCGGCCTCGACGCCCAGGCGATGTTCGTGCTGGAGAAGCCGCAGGACGCCTTCTTCCGCCTCACCGCGGGTGCCGAGGAGCGCATCAGCTGCGAATGGTGAGACACCGGCCTGTGGAGGAGTGGACGGCGAGGACTCCAGGGGACTGCGAGGATTCGAGGACGAATCGCCTCGGACGCCGATGCCACCGCGATCCGACCTGTCCTCGGGGGTGAGGACTCACCGAAGACGCCGACGGGCCTCCACTCCCGTCGGAACGACTTCAGCCTAACCCCGCGCCAGTCGCGCAGTGCGGCCGCAGCCGCTGGTCTCCTTGACGGTCAGGACGCCGCCCTGAACGGTCACGGCCAGCCTCCCCTCGCGACGGTCGGTGCCGCGCACCGAGGCGACGGCCAACAGCGAGAACGGGCCGCTGGTCTTCGCCATGCCGTGGATCTGCCACAGACCCGGCGTGGGCGGCGGCGGCGCGCTCTTCTTCGGATTGGGCACGGGGCCGCGCGCCGTGGTGTCGAAGGCGCTGCCGTCGACGATGTTGGATTCGATGGTCAGCACATAGTCGAGCGGCGCATTGCACGAGCCGCCATCGCTGGTGCCGCGCCATTCACCGTCGAGCGGGGCCGTCTGCGCCGCCAGTGGCGTCGCGAGAAGCAGGAACAGCGCCAGGATCTTCATCATCGTCTTCCGAACAGCCGCTCGATGTCGGCCAGCTTGAGTTCGACGTAGGTCGGGCGGCCATGATTGCATTGACCGGAACGGGGCGTCGCTTCCATCTGGCGCAGGAGCGCATTCATCTCCTCGACGGTCAGGCGCCGGCCGGCACGCACCGAGGTGTGGCAGGCGAGCGTTCCGCACACCTCCTCGACCTTCTCCTTCAGCGACAGATGATCGCCCATCTCCGCGAGCTCGTCGGCGAGATCGCGCACCAGCCCCTGTATGTCGGCCTCGCCGAGCAGCGCCGGCGTCTCGCGCACCACG
The DNA here is from genome assembly GCA_025808875.1 of Enhydrobacter sp. Taxonomy (NCBI): domain Bacteria; kingdom Pseudomonadati; phylum Pseudomonadota; class Alphaproteobacteria; order Hyphomicrobiales; genus Enhydrobacter; species Enhydrobacter sp. Next base: position 4,134,710 of record CP075528.1, read on the forward strand.
ATCGCGCCAAGGCCGAAAGGTTCCAGAACCAGCCCCATCTCGGCGAGCTCAGCGGCACGCTGCGTCAGGCGACGCGCACCATCCTCGCCGACTTCGACTACCTCGGGCAGCAGCAGCGCCTGACGCTTGACCCCCTCGGCCTCGAGCTGGTGCTTGAGCTTCTCGTGCAGCAGGCGTTCGTGCGCGGCGTGCTGGTCGACGATCACCACACCCTGGTCGGTCTGGGCGACGATGTAGGTCTCATGGAGCTGCGCCCGCGCCACGCCCAGCGGATAGGCTTGCGTCTCGCCATTGGCGGCCGGCTCTTCGGCTCGCGCCGAGGGCTCGGCAAGCGGCGCCATGAACGGCGCCGCCGCGTCCGCGAGCCCGCGCGGCATCGAGGCTGTACGGCCATTGCTGAGCGGCAGCGGCGAGGAAAAGCCCGTGTGCGGCCGAAAGGCACCGAGGGCTGCATCGGCCACCGTCGTGCTGGCGCGATGACCGGCCGCCGACAAGGCGGTGCGCAGGGCGCCGACGATCAGACCACGCACGATGCCGGCGTCCCGGAACCTCACCTCCGTCTTCGCCGGGTGGACGTTGACGTCGACCAGTTCGGTCGGAGCTTCGAGGAACAGCGCGACCATGGGATGGCGGTCGCGCGCCAGCAGATCCTGGTAGGCACCGCGTACGGCGCCGGCCAGCAGTTTGTCGCGTACTGGCCTTCCGTTGACGAAAAGGTACTGGTGCTGCGCCGTCGGCCGATTGAGAGTCGGCAGGCCGGCGAAGCCCGTCAGCCTGAAGCCCTCGCGGTTGGCATCGATCTCCACCGCGTTGCTCGAGAAGTCGCGTCCCATGATCGCGGCCAGACGCTCGAGCTGCGAGACCGCCATCGGCAAGTCGAGCAAGGTGCGCTCCTCGCTCTCCAACCGGAAGGAGATATCGGGATGCGCCATGGCGAGTCGTCGCAAGGCATCGGCGACGTGACTCGACTCGGTGCGCGGCTCCTTGAGGAACTTCAGCCGAGCGGGCGTCGCGAAGAAGAGATCGCGCACCTCGACGCGCGTCCCCGGTGGGTGGGCGACGGGCCTTGGCTCGCCTTTTCGACCGCCGTCTATGGCCAAGCTGAAGGCGCTGTCGGCGACCACCGGGCGCGAAGTGATGGTGAAGCGGCTGACCGAGGCGATCGACGGCAATGCCTCGCCGCGGAAACCGAGCGTGCGGATGTGGGCGAGATCATCATCGGGCAGCTTGGACGTGCAGTGCCGCTCAACGGCGAGCTTGAGCTCCTCGGGTGACATGCCGACACCGTCGTCGACCACCGAGAGGAAGGTGCGCCCACCTTCCTTCAACACGACGGCGATGCGCCTGGCGCCGGCGTCGATGGCGTTCTCGACCAGTTCCTTTACGGCACTCGCCGGCCGCTCGACGACCTCGCCGGCAGCGATTTGGTTGACCAGGGTGGAGGGAAGGCGTCGCAGCGCGCTCATCGGGAGCGCAGTCTACGGCTTTCGCCTCTGGGAAAGATACTGGCGGGTGAGCACCTTGGCGTCCTCGACGCGAGGCTGGTCGAAGGCGTCGATCTTCCACAGATGGGCAGCGAAGATCGTCTCCAGCATGAAATGCATCATCAGCGCACCCATCGTGCGTTCGTCGACTTCTCTGACCCGGATCGTGCGCGTCGGCCGACCGGCCGCGACGGTCGTACCCGCTGTGGCGTCGGCCTCGGCCAGCAACAGGTCGCCCATCGTGTTGCCCGCGAGATACTCGAGCGCCTTGTCACCGCCCACCGACATCCGATGTCCCTGCCCCGCCGTGTCCTGGATCAGGAAGGTGAAGAGCTTGTCGGCCGGCCCGCCGAGATAGAGCTGGACCTGGCTGTGCTGGTCGACCGTGCCCAGGGCGACGGCCGGTGTCGTCCCCAAGCCGTCCTTGCCCAGACTCTCGGCCCAGATCTGACGGTACCAGGAGGCGAAAGTATTCAGCCGATCGACGTAAGGCATCAGCACGCTGATGTTGATGCCCTTCTCGCGCGCCAGACCGACATTGAGCGCCGCCCCCGATGCCGGCGCGATGCCGGCGACGTCGTTGGCCGCCAGCACCGGATCGAGCACGCTCGCCGCGCCCTCGCGCACGGCCGCGGCATCGACGCCCGCGATCATGGCGGGCAGCATGCCGACCAGTGACAGGGCCGAGAACCGGCCGCCGACCTTCGGGTCGTGCTCGAGTACGGTGGCGCCGAGCCGCTCGGCTAGGCGCCGCAGCGGATTGTCGGTCGCCTCGGTGATGGCGATCATGTGGCGGCCTATGGCGGCCTTGCCAACCCTGGCTTCGAGGGCCCCGAGGATCGCGAAGAGCTGCGCCAATGTTTCCGGCGTACCACCGGATTTGGAGATCGGGATGAATCCGGTACGGTCCAAGGGCAGCCGGGACAACAGTTCCGCGTAGGTCGCCGGATCGACGTTGTCCATGAACCACAGCTTGGGGCGGCCCGGCGCGGGGCCAAAGCCCCGGTCCTTCAACGCCACCAGCGTCTTGCCGCTCAAGCTGGAGCCGCCCATGCCCATCACAACGACATGCTCGAACTCCGCGAAGCGATCGGCATGGGGCTTCAGCGCCGCGAGATCGTCACGCCGCGCCGGCAGCCTGAGCAGAGGCAGTTCGTTGCTGTCGTGCCAATGGCGAAGCTTGTCGAGCGCAGGCCCAAGCTCGCTCATGGCGCGCTCGAGACTGGCCCGCGACAACCCGTGCCGACCGATCGACTCTTCCAACGCGTCGTCGATGCTGTGTCGATAGTGCATACGCGACCTCTAGGGTTCGGCGCGAAGGCCAATGGGTTTACCGACTACGACCGAGGTAACGACGTCGTCGCGCAAAAGCTGCCGGGCCATTCGCCGGACGTCCTGGAGCGTCACGGCCTCGATGAGCGACGAACGCTTCTGCAGATAGTCGCGGGCCAGGCCATCGACCTGCATGCTGTGCAGGAGGCCCGCAACGGACGCCGAGGAATCGAGCGAAACGGGCAGGGAGCCGCTCAGGTAGGTCTTGGCGTCGGCCAGTTCCTGCGGCACAACCCCGTCGTCGCGAAGTCGAGCCATCTCGCCACGAATGACACGGATCGCTTCCGCCACGCGCTCGTTGGCGCTCGCTGTGGAGACCACCAGCAGAGAGGCCTTCGTGTTAGGACGCAGTCCGGCCGACACGCCGTAGGCAAGGCCGCGTTTCTCGCGTACTTCGTCGAACAGTCTCGACTGCTGCCCTCCTCCCCCGAGGATGTGGGTCATGACGGAGGCGGGAAACCAATCCGGATGGTTGCGCGTCACGGCCGGCACGGCGATCCGAACCGCGCTCTGTGGCACTGGTCGTTCGACAACCACTGTCCGAGGGCGCATCGGAGGTGCCCAACCCGGCGGAGACGGCTTGGCAGCGCCGGCGGGCAACATGCCGAACGTCCGATCCAGCAGACGGCTCAGATCCGCCTCGTCGATATCGCCAACCGCCGCGACGACCATCCCGGTGCGATCTAGGACAGCGGTGGCGCGGGACTTGACATCGTCGCGCGTCAGAGTGCGCAGAGCCTCGCGCATGCCGCTGCTGTCGGTGGCATAGGGGTGGCCCGCGAATACGATCTCCGACAGCGTCCGCTCGGCGACCGAGGCCGGCCGCTGTTCCGCCTGATTGAGCCCGGCGATAAACTGGGCGCGGCGGCGCTCCAGCATGTCCTCATCGAAGCGCGGTGCATCGAGCGCCAACCGCAAGAGTTCGAACCCTTCATCGCGCTTGGCGGAAAGCGTGCGCAGGCTGCCGGTCGTCCGATCGAGCGAGGCGCCGAAACTCAGAGAAGCCGATGCCTCTTCCTGGCGGCGGCGGAATGCCTGCGCATCGAGGGCTCCGGCACCGTCCGTAAGCAGCGACGCCATCAAGCTCGTCACGCCCTTCTGCTGCCGGGGCTCCAGCGCCGTACCGTCGGCAAATGAAAAAGACAGCGTGACGATCGGTACGTTCCTGTCCTCTACGAGCCAGGCCTTGATGCCGAGCGGGGTCGTTACCTCCTTGATGTCGATGGCCCATGCACGCCCCGTGACCAGGATCGCGGCACTCGCCCACAGCAGCACGATCGCCAGCCGACCGAGGTTCATCGGCCGCCCTCCGCCGGAGTCAGCAACGAGGTGATACTTCCATCGTCCCGCCAGACGCTGCGGGCGGCGGCGAGTACATCGGCAGGGCCGACCGCGGCGATCCGCTGAGGCCACTCATCGATGTCGGCGATTGTACCGCCTGTACTCAACATGGTGCCGTAGAGGCGCGGCCCGCTCGAAAGAGAGTCCTGGGAATAGATCGCTCCAGCGAGAAGCTGGTTCTGAGCGCGCTCCACCTCGTCAGGCGCGACGCCCTCGTCGAGCAGGCGCGACAGCTGATCGCGGACGGCCTCCTCGATCTGCGCCACCTTCGCTTGTGGTGCCGGATGGATCGACAGGCCGAACGTCGTGATGCCGAGGCTGAACGGGCTGTAGCTCGCCCATGCCGACAATGCGATTCTGTCACGGGCGACCAGCGCTCGCGACAGCCGGCTGGTCTCGCTGCCGCCGAACAGGTAGGCCAGCACCTGAAGCGCATGCGTGTACCGGCTCTCCCCAACTCGAAGGGAAGGCGCGAGGTAATCACGCATCCATCGCGGCTCGGCGACACGCGCGTCCGCGCGCACCACACGGTGCGGCAGGCCGGTGCCTCCTGTGCTCGGGCGACGTCGAGGCTCGACCCGCCTCGCCCCAATGGGGCCATAGAATTGTTCGGCGAGTTTCCGAACCGACTCGACGGTAGCATCGCCGGCGACGATCAACACGGCATTGTTCGGCGAATAGTGCCGGCGATAAAACGCCATGAGTTCATTGACCCCAAGGCGGCGTATGTCGTCGACATACCCGATCACCGGCATGCCGTATGGTCGCCCGTGACCGAACAGTTGCTCGCGAACCGCCTCGCCGAGCAGTGCCCCAGGCACGTTGTCGACGCGTGTACGGCGCTCCTCGAGCACGACCTGGCGCTCCGGCGTCACTTCCTTTTCGAGAATGCGCAGGTTGGTCATGCGGTCCGCTTCCATACGCATGATCAGTTCAAGTCGATCGGCGGCGATCGTCTGGTGGTAGCCTGTCGAATCGAAGCTGGTATAGGCGTTGCTCCGTCCACCGTGGCGGGAAACGAGGCGCGAGAATTCGTTCGGTCCGACCGCGGCGGTTCCCTTGAACATCATGTGTTCGAGAAAGTGCGCGATGCCCGTCCTGCCGAGCGTCTCGTCGGCGCTGCCGACCTTGTAGACCACGAGCTGATTGACGATCGGGGCCCGGGACGACGACAGGACCACCACCTGCAGGCCGTTTCCGAGAACGAAGCTCTCGGCCGGTCGACGCCGTACGGTGAGCAGTCCGGCCATCGTCGACCGCGGCGAAAGGGCCGCAGCGCCCGCCAGCAAACCGCCAATGAAGGCGCGGCGGTCGAGCTTCGGCGGCGTTCTCAGAAGATTCCCTCCAGCAGACCCCGCTTGCGCCGCTGGATGGTCGGCGTCGGACCGGCAGCCGGCTGCCCGGTCGCCTGCGCTTCACGCAGCCGCTGCTGCTCCCTGCCGGGGTCGAGAACGACACCGGGCGGCGGCGGGTCCTGCCAGAAGATCAGATTGTCGATGAACGACTTGTCGCCTTCGGCGATGGTGCGCGAATCGCGATTGACCTGCGCTCGAATATTGGGATCGACACCGCCTGCGCTGGCCCGTGCAATCAGCGCCTGTTCCGATGCATCGCCCACCCGCGTTGCTCCAGTTGCCGCCGCTCCCGTGCGTTGCTGGACGCGTCCCGCCAAGGTCGGCGAGAGCGCCTCCTTGGCCTGATCGGCCGGAGACGTCTCTTGCGGCCTGGGCTCGCCAGGCCGCGGGGGTCTCAATTCGGCGTTGGGCGGCATGGTGAGGGGCGAGTGCGAGACGATCCGAAACTCGTCCGGAGATATCTTCTTTGCACCGCCGAGATTCTCGAAGGCACTGCAGCCGCCCAGCGCCACAGCCGCCAAGGCGATTGCACTCGTCGATTTCAACAGTATCCGTTGCATGCCAATCCGCTTCTGTCCGCCGAAGATGGCCTTATCAGGGCGCGCGCTCTTTCTCGCCAAGCAGGGAGTCGATCAACATCAGGCCGACACCCACGACGATCGCCGAATCGGCGATGTTGAACGCCGGCCAGTGCCATTGACCCACGTAGAAATCGGCAAAATCGAACACCGCTCCCCAGCGGGCGCGATCGATAACATTGCCGATGGCGCCGCCCATGACAAGGCCGATACCCCATCCCCCGAGGAGGCGATCAGTTCGCCGCAGCCATATGAACAGGCCCAGGCAAACCCCGATCGCCACGCCCGACAGGACCCAAGGCGGCAAGGCCCGATCGCCGCCCAGAATCCCGAAACTGACGCCCCGATTCCAGACGATGACCAAGCGAAAGAAGTCATCGATCACCGGCACGATGGCGCCGGCCTTCAGGAGATAGCGCAACAGCAATTCCTTCGACACCTGGTCGACCGCTACCGTCAGGGCGACCAGGATCATGGCGTGCCGGTCGATTCGCCTCACGCGTCCACCGCGGATTCGCAGCGCCGACAGAGCAGCGGATGCCGGGCCGACTTGCCGACCTCCGGCAACACCTGCCAGCAACGCGCGCACTTGTTGCCTTCGGCGAGCGCCGGAACGACCGCGACGCCGTCGACGTCGGCCAGGCTGAAAGCACCCGCGGGAGCGGGCCCTTCCGACAGCCCTCCACCGGACGTAATGCAGATTTCCGCCAGGTCGAGGCCTTGCATTGCGGCGATGTACTCCCTGTCGGCATGGACGCGGGGCGCCGCCTGCAAACTCGAGCCGATGCGCTTCTCGGCACGCTCGAGCTCGAGTGCGCCGGTGACCACGCGCCGCAACGCACGCACGGTCTTCCACTTCTCGCCGAGAGCCGGATCGAGCCAACCCGCCGCGACCGCGGGATACAGGCGAAGGTGCACGCTCTCCACTGTCCCGTCGGGCACGTCCTTTGGTCGCGCCAACCATGCCTCTTCCGCCGTGAAACAAGTGATTGGCGCCAACCAAGCGGTGAGGAACGAGAACAGCTCCGCCATCACCGTACGCGCGGCCCGCCGGCGCGGCGCTGGCGGCGCATCGCAATAGATCGAGTCCTTGCGGACATCGAAATAGAAGGCCGAAAGGTCCACCGTGCAGAAGTTGTGCAGTTCGGTTGCGATGCGATGGAAGTCGAAATCGTCGACCGCCGGCCGAAGGATCCCGTCGAGCTCGGCCAGGCGATGCAGCACCCAGCGCTCGAGCTCGGGCATCTCGGCGTGCGGCAGGCGTTCCGTCGCCGAGAAGCCTTCGAGGCTCCCCAGCAAATAACGCAGCGTGTTGCGAAGGCGACGATAGGCTTCCGCCTGATGCTTGAGGATCTCGGGCCCGATACGCTGATCTTCAGTGTAGTCGGTCCCAACCACCCAGAGCCGCAGGATGTCAGCGCCATACTGGTCGCAGACTTCCTGAGGCGCGGTGATGTTGCCCAGGGACTTGGACATCTTGCGGCCCTGCTCGTCGAGCGTGAAGCCATGGGTCAGGACTGCATCGTAAGGAGCGCGGCCGCGCGTGCCGCAGCTCTCCAACAGGGACGAATGAAACCAGCCGCGATGCTGATCCGAGCCCTCAAGATAGAGGTCCGCCGGCCACTTGAGGTCGCCGCGGTCCTCGAGCGTGAAGGCGTGCGTGGAGCCCGAGTCGAACCAGACGTCGAGGATGTCCTTCACCTGCTCGAAGTCCTCGGCCTTGTACTTGTTGCCAAGAAAGCGTTCGGGCGGACTCTCGAACCAGACGTCGGCGCCTTCCTGTCGGAAGGCCTCGACGACGCGATTCATCACCTCCGGATCGCGCAACGGCTCGCCGGTACGATTATCGACGAACACCGCGATCGGCACGCCCCAGGCCCGCTGGCGCGACACGCACCAGTCGGGGCGCGCCTCGATCATCGACCGCAGGCGATTGTAGCCGGCGCGCGGCACGAAGCGGGTCGCATCGATCGCGGCGAGTGCTTTCTCCCGCAGAGTGCCGCCGATCTCCGGGATCGGCTTGTCCATGGCGATGAACCATTGCGGCGCATTGCGAAAGATCACCGGCGCCTTGGAGCGCCACGAGTGGGGGTATGAATGGGTAATACGGCCTGCTCCCAGCAGCTTGCCGGCGCCTTTCAGGGCCTCGGTCACGGCCTTGTTGGCCGGACCTTTCTTGCCGACCGAAGTGTAGACCTGCAGACCGGCGAACAGCGGTACATGCGGATAGTAGCTGCCGTCTTCGGCAACGGTTTCCGGCACCTCGACGCCATTGGCGGTGCCGAGGTCGAAGTCGTCGGCACCGTGGCCGGGCGCGATATGCACGAAGCCAGTGCCGGCATCGGCGGTGACGAAATCGGCCGACAGCAGGCGCACGTCGAATTCGTAGCCCTTGCCACGCAACGGATGGGCGGCGATCAGGCCTTCGAAGTCGGACGCGGTGAGGTCGGCGACGATCCTGGCGGTGAACTTCGCCTCAGCCGCGACGCTATCCATCAACGTCTTGGCAAGCACCATTCTCTCGCCGACGCGCGCGAGGCTGCCGTCGCCTGCCTCAACCACCTCAACCAGCACGTAGTCGATCTCGAGCCCAAAGGCGAGGGCGCGGTTGCCCGGCATGGTCCAGGGAGTCGTGGTCCAGATCAAGATCGACGCGCCATCAAGTTTGCCGTCCCTGGACCTGAGCACCGGGAAGCGCACATGGACCGTGTCGGAGGTGTGATCGTGATATTCGATCTCGGCCTCGGCGAGTGCCGTCTTCTCGACCACGCTCCACAGCACGGCCTTCGAGCCTTTGTAGAGCCCGCCGTTCATCAGGAACTTGCCGAGCTCGGCGACGATCACGGCCTCGGACTCGTAGGCCATCGTCGAATAGTAGTTGTCCCAGTCGCCCTCGACGCCGAGTCGCTTGAACTCCTCGCGTTGCACCTCGATCCAGTGATCGGCGAAGGCGCGGCACTGGCGACGGAACTCACCAACCGGCACCTGATCCTTGTCCTGCTTCTTGGCGCGGTACTCCTCTTCGATCTTCCACTCGATGGGGAGACCATGGCAGTCCCATCCGGGAACATAGTGGCTGTCCTTGCCCAGCATCTGCTGGGTGCGCGCGACGAGATCCTTCAGAATCTTGTTGAGGGCGTGACCGATATGAAGGTGCCCATTGGCGTAAGGCGGTCCGTCATGAAGGATGAATTTGGGCCGCCCCTTGCTCTCCTTGCGCAATCGGTCGAAGAGCTTCATGTCTGCCCAGCGCCGCAGCAGCTCCGGCTCCTTCTTGGCCAGGCCGGCACGCATGGGAAAGTTGGTCTTGGGTAGAAATACGCTTGATTTGTAATCGGTTGTCACGAGCAACTCGATGGTAAGGGAGCGAATGAGCAGCCATCCCGGAGGACAGCGCAAGCAACGAGACGACCCCGGCCGCGATCAGCGGACCGGGCGGGTAATTCGCTCCTGGAAGCCCCCAGCAGGCATGGCGCCGGCAATCTATGGGCGGGGGTGCAGGGGGTCAAGGAGCCGAAATGTGCAGGCATTCTTGTCGCTGCTCATGGTTCTGCTGGTGCTCGGAACCGAAGCAGCAGCGCAGACCGTGCGCGACGCCAACGCCTCCTTCATCGACGTCGCGACACGGCGCGCGGAACTCAGGGACGCGGTCAGTCCCAGAGTGAAAGCCGCTCTTGCCGCGCTGCAACCCTGCCCCGGCCAGACGCCGGCGCCGCCTACGAGAAGCAATGGTGCGGCACCCCATTCCTACGTCGCCATGGAGGAGACGGTCTCGGCGGCTGCGACCCGATATGTCGCCACGGGCGATATCGGGGAAGCCCGGTGTGTGCTCGACGTCCTCGATTCCTGGGCCACGGCCGGTGCGTTGCTCGGTTATTCGCGCCGAGACAGTCTTCAGACGTGGTTCAACGTTCAGTGGGCAGCAACGAGCGCGGCGCTGTCGCTCTCCGTCGTCCGCTCGAGCCCGGCGCGTGATGACGCCAGACTCCTGGCCATGACGGAATGGCTGGTGCAGGTCGCAGAACATCAGCTCTCCCAGCTGCCGGACGAGCGGGAAGTTGCTGCACGCTGGATCAAGGACCACAATGCATATTGGCGTGGCCTCATGGCCGCGAGCATCGGCGTCATCGCCCGCAACGGCGAATTGTTCCGGCTCGGCCTGCGCACTTTCTCCGGCGCGATCGCCGGACTCGATGCCCGCAACACCTGGCCCTTCGCCGAAGGGGCCTCCCTGTACGAACACAATCTTGGCCTGCAGCCACTCATCCTGATTGCCGAACTGGCCGCGCGACAGGATGTCGATCTCTACTCCGTTCAAGTGAATGGGCGCTCGATTCACGATGCAGTGCGTACGGTCGTCGAGGATTCCCGCGCTCGTGAAACCTTCAAGCCGGGCGCCGGTGATCTCGCCTGGGCGGAGTTCTACGTACGCCGCTTCCCCGAGTCTCCAGCCCGAGAGCTGTTGACCGCACCGCAGTTCAACCGTCGGCTGGGCGGCGGCGCCACTGTTTATGTCGCGCCGGCACGCTGAGCAGATTCGACGCGTGCCTTGAAGTCTCGGTTGAAGGCGTCGAAAGATGCCTCCACGCGCGGCACGAGGCGAGGCCTGAGCAGGCGCGCCAACAGACCCTCGAAATGCTCGCCGTGCGTGAGGAGCGTCCCGCCGCTGCCGTTGCGCTCGAACAGGAAGTAGTGTTCGCCGCTGAACAGGGTCGGCACGACCAAATGACCGCGCCAGCGGAACTCCTGCGACGGACGAACCACGCGCACCTTGGGACGGAAGTTCATCGGCGGGGCGCCTTTCAGCCGGGCCGTCACTTCCAGCCAGGCGCCTTCGCGCACTTCGCCTCTGATCTGTCGGATGAAGTCGTTCCATGTCGGCACCGCGGCGAAATCCGTCAGAACGGACCAGGCCGTCTCCGGAGGCGCATCGATCTCGATCTGGGTGACGACGTCGAACATCGCTCAACCGGCCAGCGCGACACGCGCCGCCTGGCCATCGGCAGCGATCTGGGCCTTGAGCTGTTCGAGACCCGAGAACTTCATCTCGGGTCGGATGAAGTCGATCAGGGCGACACGCAGGATCTCGCCGTAAAGATCGCCCTCGAAATCGAACAGGTGAACCTCGAAATTCTCCTGCAGCTTGCCGAAGGTCGGCCGGCGGCCGAGATTGGCGACGCCGTCGTGCCATGCGCCGCCGGCCAGGGCACGCACCGCGTAGACACCGAAGCGCGGGCGTAAGTACTCGCCTAGCGCCACGTTGGCGGTGGGAAAGCCGATCGTGCGACCGCGCTTGTCACCTTCCTCGACGACGCCCTCGATCTCCCAGGGATGACCGAGCAACCCCGACGCCTCGCTTGCCCAGCCGGCGCGCAACGCCTCCCGGATGCGCGTCGAGGAGTAGATTTCGCCTTCGCGCATCACGGGATCGAGAACTGTGACACCGAAGCCTTGCGCCGCGCCGCGCTCGCGCAGCATTTCGACATTGCCGCCACGCCGGGCACCGAAGGTGAAGTCGTAGCCGCACACGACGTGGCGCGCTCCAAGCCCGCGCGAGAGCACGTCGTCGACGAAGGAGTCAGGTGGAATGGCGGCGAAGGCCGCATCGAAGCGCTGGGCCAACACGGCCTGCACGCTCTGCTCGCCGAGGAGCCGCACCTTGGCTGGCAGCAGGGTGAGCCGGAACGGTCCGGTGTCGGGCACGAAGAAACGCCGCGGATGCGGCTCGAAGGTGAGCGCGGCGAGCGGCGCCGCGAGCGCTCGCGCCGTCTCGGCCGCTCGGGCGAGCAGCGCCTGATGACCCTTGTGCACGCCGTCGAAATTGCCGAGCGCCACCACGCCGCCGCGCCACTGTGCCGGCACCTGCCGCCAGTCGTCGAAGGTCGGGATCATGCAGCGTCGCGCCGCGGCACCAGCACCGTGGCCTCGCCGTCGATCACCACCTTCACACCGTTGAGGCACTGTGTCTTCAGAGTGACGCGCCGGCGCTTGTCGTCGATGGCGGTGATGGTGCAGACGGCGGTGACGGTGTCGCCGACGATGACCGGCGCGAGAAAGCTCAGCGTCTGGGAGATGTAAACGGCGCCAGGGCCCGGTAGCCTGGTGCCGATGACAGTCGAGATGTAGCTGCTGCAAAGCATGCCGTGCGCGATGCGCTGGCCGAAGCGGGTGCCGCGCGCGAAGCCGTCATGCAGGTGGATCGGGTTGGTGTCGCCTGAAACCCCGGCGAAGGCGGCGATGTCGGCGTCAGTCACCGTGCGGCCGAACATGGCCGATTGGCCAACCTTGAGGTCTTCGAGATAAAGGCCGTTCATGGCGGCGAAATCTTGCGACACTGGGGTCTCCCACGGGACGGGGTCGCCCTCTTACCATGCGCAAGGGCCTGTGCCACAGTCGTGTGAATGACCGTTCACACTGCGTCCGAGGCCGGCACGATTTCCCAGGTTCTGGCACGCGCCGTCGGCCGTTACGTGGGCAAGCCGGCGGCGGTCGAGGGTCTGCACCGCGAGTCGGGAGGAGCGTCGCGCCAGACTTGGAGCTTCGACGCCGTCGCAGACGGCCGCCGTTACGAGCTGATTCTAAGGCGTGATCCGCCGACGGCGCGAACGCCCGACATCGACCGCTCGACGGCCATTGATCGTGCGACGGAGTTTCGCGTCCTTCAGGCGGCCTTCCAGGCGGGAGTGCGCGCACCCGAAGTGCTGTTCGAACTCACGCCGGACGACGGCCTGGGCGACGCCTATGTCATGCGTCGCGTCGGCGGCACCGCCATCGCGCGCAAGCTGTTGCGCGACCGGCCATACGCAACGGCACGCGGCCGGATCACGGGGCAGCTTGGAGAGATCCTGGCCCGCATCCATGCGACGGACGTGCGTACCTTGCCCGAACTGCCGCGTCGGGAAGCCACCGATCACATCGCCAGCATGCGCCGCTCGCTCGACCTGCTCGACCATCCCCAGCCCGTATTCGAGCTTGCTCTCACTTGGCTCGACCGCCGCAAGCCCTCGCCCGCGGCCGTGCCGGTGCTTGTCCATGGCGACTATCGGACCGGCAACTATCTCGCCGACGCGACGGGCGTGACGGCGATCCTCGATTGGGAGGGCGCACATCTCGGCGATCCCGTCGAGGATCTGGGATGGCTGTGCGTAAAGAGTTGGCGTTTCGGCGCGGTCGACCGGCCAGCTGGCGGGTTCGGCAGCCGCGAGGAACTTTGGGCAGCTTACGAGCGTGCGGGTGGCGCCAAGGTCGATCCGGTTCGCGCTCATTGGTGGGAAGTACTGGGCACGGTGCGCTGGGGCGTGATCTGCCATAATCAGGCTTGGCGTCATCTCGGTGGCGCCGTGAAGTCGATGGAACTCGCCTCCATTGGACGACGTGCCGTCGAGACCGAGGTCGACCTGCTGCAACTCCTGAAGGGAGGAGGCTGAGATGGCGCAGGATCGCCCGACCGCTGCGGAGCTTCTCGTCGCCGTCGCCGACTTCCTGCGCGAGGAGGCCACGCCCGCCCTCGAAAAGGCCGAACCGCGGCTGGGCTTCCAAATGCGGGTCGCCGTCAACTCGCTCGCCATTCTCGAGCGCGAATGGCGGCTCGCTCCTGAAGCCGACCGCCGCGAGCATGCGCGACTCGTCGCGCTGTTCGACCGCGAGGGTACGCTCGACGAACTCAATCGCGAGCTCGCCCGCCAGCTGCGCACCGGCAAGCGCGACGAACGCGACGCCGCGCTCATGTCCCATCTCGACGCCACGATCGCCGACAAGATCGCCATCGCCAACCCGAAGTGGCGATGATCCTTCGGCTTAAGCCGAACTATTGGCCGTGGCGAGTACTGCGGCCGCGACCTAGATTGTAAAGATGATCACCGTGAACGCTCTGTCGCAAGTCGCCGCCTTGATGGGCGACCCGGCGCGTGCCGCCATGCTGCAACTCCTGATGGACGGCCGCGCCCATACCGCGTCCGACCTCGCCCACACCGCCGGCGTCACCGCGCAGACCGCGAGCGGGCATCTCGCCCGCATGGTTGACGCCAATCTGCTGGCGGCACGGGCAGAGGGCCGCAATCGCTTTTATCGTCTGGCGTCAGGCGACGTCGCACATGCCATCGAAGCGCTGATGGCGCTGGCGGGAACGCGCACGCCACCCGCTTCCAAGTCAGCCGCGTGGCGGCGCGATCCCGACCTGCGCTTCTGTCGCACATGCTACGACCATCTCGCTGGCCAGGTCGGCATCGCTGTTACCGATTCTCTCACCCAGCACGGCCATCTCGAGCCGAGAGGGACGCGCGATTGGGAGCTCACGACTTCCGGAGAGTTGTTCTGCGAGCGATTGGGCGTCGACCTTGCCGGCGCCAAGCGCGCCGGCACGCGTCACTTCGCACGTCAGTGTCTCGATTGGAGCGAGCGGCGACCGCACATTTCGGGCGCGCTCGGTTCGGCCCTCGCCGACACCTTCTTCAAGCGCGGCTGGGCGGAGCGCATGCGTCGCGGCCGCACCGTACGCCTCACCGATTCAGGACGACGCGCCCTCGCCAGCCACTTTCGCACCTCTGTCTAGGCGAGCCTTGCCGAACGGCGGCCCGTCGCCCGACGGAATCTTGGCGATCGACGAGGCGCGCAGGATCTTTTTGTCATCAACGCTCAGATATATGTTGGTGAAAAGTAGCGAGCGCGTCTGCCGCACCACCTCGGCGCGGCCCTCGACCCAGTCGCCGACCCGCGCCGGCGCGACGAAATCGAAGGTCATGCTCACCGTGGGCAGGAACTTCCGCAAGCCGACGAGCGTGCCGCCGCCCATCGTGCCGACGAGGTCGGCCACCGTCATCATCATGCCGCCGTGCAATCCCCCTGCCGGGTTGCACATGTGGCTCCGCACGCGAAAGCCCATGACGAATTCGTCGCGCGAGCCCTTTTCGCCGCGCCGGGCGTAGAGATTGCCGACATGGGAGTTGAAAGTCGCATCGGGTCGGCCGCGGTCGAAGTCGATGCGCTGGAAGCCTTCTGGTGGATCGTCGTCGAGCATGATGTAGAGCCTAAGGCCGCACATCCGAGAGCGCCACACGATCAATCTCGGCTTTGTCGAGAGCGTGGACGAGGAGATGGCCGAGAAGAACCGGGCGGGCGCAAGCGGTGGCGAGCGCGGTCGCGCTGGTCGCCTAACCGCGCTGGCGGCTGAGCAGGGCGAAGGTGCCCAATCCGGCCAGCACCTCGTGGCGCCGTCCGTAGAGTCGACCACGCACTTGCACCACGTGCTCATCGTGACCAACGACCCAACCCTCAGCCTGCAGCCAGTCACCGATGCGGCCTGAGCCGAGATAGTCGAGCGTCAACCTCAACGTCACGGCTCGCCGCCGGAGCGCGTGAAACACCGCGGTGCCCATCGCCGAATCGAGGAAGGCCGCGAGCATGCCGCCATGGACGATGCCGAGCGTGTTCGCATGCTGCGCGCCCGGTCGAAAGCCGCGAATGACACGATTTCCGTCGACCTTCTCGAACCACGGCCCGTTGCTTGCAGTGAAGCCGCTCACTTCGGTGAGCTCGCGAAATCCTTCGGGTACCGTTGTCGCCATTTCAACCCATATTCACCGACGCCCGCCTCTGAGCCAACGGTAGGATGCGTCGGCCCGCGAATGACCCGCGCAACGACCCTGCGCGGCGCACGGAAAGTCTCAGCGTCGCTGCGACTTCAGCCGCGCAGACACCAGGCCCGGACATTCCGCTATAAATTCACCATTGACGAACGGTGTCAGTTCTCAGCGCGTCCGCAGCGATGGCGACCGTCGCCCTCGTTCGACTGTGCATTTGTGCACAGCAGACTGGACGGTGTTCGACTTCGTTTGACAGCCATCAGCGCACTTCTCAAGAATTCGTGCCGGGGGGCTTCTGCAACGGGAGACATCATCATGTCGGTGGTTGATGCACAACGTTTCGCCAAGGATCTCACAAGCAACAAGGAGCTTGCCGAGAAGGTCAAGACGAGCGCCGCTGGATTGGCGTCCCTCGTGGAACTCGGAAAAGCCAATGGTTACAGCTTCTCGATGGACGAGCTGAAGCAAGTCATTCGCGGCGCCGCCAAGCGGGAGCTGACGGACGATCAGCTCGAGGTGATTGCCGGCGGTCAAGGCAACCAAGCCTCCTCGCAAGCGGTCGTTTCCGCGGTGACCGGCGGCACCAGCAACCAGACGGTCGTCATTACGGTGCTGGACTACACGCAAACACAGGTGGTGAGTCAGGCGAACAGCGCTGTCGTTACGATGGTCGCCTGACCGGGCGTGGCGACGCCGCATCACGAGCATCGCGATGTCGAATCGACGAGTTGAGCGTCAGGTGTGGCACTCACGGTGCGTGATGACGCCGTTGTCACTGACGCGATCAGCGCCGTGGTCCGTCGTTTGGCGCAGGCAGGCTGCCTTCATGCATATCTCGATGCAGTCGTCGTGAGATGGATTGACGACCACGCGTGACTCTGCAACATAGCGAACTCACGGGGAGTAGTCAGAAGGGGGCACCCAATGTCTATGGCCGAAGTCGCTCGTTTCTCCAAGGACCTCGCGTCCAAGCCCGATCTCCGCGCAAAGGTTCAGCCCAAGGCTACCGGCCTTGCGGCTGTGGTCGCTCTGGCGGGCCAGATGGGATACAGTTTCACCCTCGACGAAGCCAAGGCGTTCGCGCAATCGAAGAGCCCGAAGCCGCTGAGCGACAAGCAGCTCGACGCAATCGCTGGCGGCGGCGCCACCAGCACGACCACGGTGCAGACGACTGCGGTCGCCACCACGGCCGTCGAAGCAGCCGAAGTCGCGACGACCGCGGTGCAGGTCGCCGAGGCTGCAGCCGATGTCGCCGCTGCCGCCGAAGCGGTCGTCGTGGTCGCAGCCGTCCTGATCTGAGAGTTGTCCCACGGTTCTGAGACTCCGATGGGCACCGCGCCGACGGCATGGTGCTCAACGGAGAGGTATGCTTCGGGCTGCCGGTACGTCGTCGGGACAGAGTCGGGAGCGCTCGGCGGCAAATGCCGGGCGCACCGTTTCTGTTGCGCGCTGATCGATACTCCAACAGCCTACACCCCGTAGTTGTCGTATCCCGAGCAGGGTCACGAGCGTCGTTCAGGTGAGACCATGGTTTCCAAGGCGACTGAGCACTATCGCAACATCTTCGACCGGCGCACGCCAGAGCAAATGCGCACTCTGGCGCACATCAAGCGTTTCATGGAGCGGCTGGTAGCCGACAAGGATTTCCGCGCCGCGCTCGCCGAGCATCGCGACGATCCCCAAATCGTCGCCGAGCGCTATGGCATCGAGATCGACCCGATGCAAGGCCTGCCGCTGTGGCGCGGGACGCATCTCAAGTACCGCAATTCCCCGGAAAGCGCGCCATGGCCGCTGGCGACGGCGTGGGACGAATACATGGCCGAGATGATCAAGCATCGCGACCTGCTGCGCGATGAAGGCGACATGTCGACCGTCAACCCGCGCTTCCACGCCTGGCGCCAGCGCCAGATCCTGCGCTGCAACAGTGAGTTGGGTGGTTCTGCCGGATCGGTCACCCATCCTGTGATCGCGTTCGAGCTGAGCGAAGGCTGCACGGTCGGCTGCTGGTTCTGCGGGCTGTCGGCCGACCGTTTCAAGGGCCACTACGCATACAGCCAAGAACACGCCGAGTTGTGGCGCGGCGTCGTGGGCGTTGCCCATGAATTGTTCGGCCAGGCGGCACGCACGGGGTTCTGCTACTGGGCGACCGATCCGTGCGACAATCCCGACTACGACCGCTTTCTCGTCGACTACTACCAGGTCACCGGGGCGTTGCCGCAGACCACCACCGCGGCGCCACTCAAGAACCTCGACTTGACTCGCCGTGTTCTGGCGCTGTTCGACAAGTACCGTACGGTGACCAACCGTTTCTCGGTCCTGACCACCAGGCAACTCAACCAGATTCACGCCACCTTCTCGCCCGAAGAGCTGATGGGCGTCGAGTTGGTGATGCAGAGCAAGGACTCCTTCACGGCGAAGGCCGACGCCGGCCGGGCGCGCGACCGCAAGGCAACGCTGCGAGCGTCGGGCAAGGACGACAAGATCTCCTTGCTCGAGGTCGACCACACGACGATCGCCTGCGTCTCGGGATTCCTGGTCAGCATGATGCGCGGACGCATCCAGCTGGTCACGCCGGTGCCCGGCAGCAAGCGATGGCCGCTCGGGTACCGCATTGTTGCCGAGCGTTCCTTCAAGACCATCGAGGAGTTCCGCGCCGGCGTTGAAAGCATCATCGACGAGCACATGCAACCGTGCCTGCCGGCCGACCAGCCAGTTCGCTTCCGCGCCGACCTCGTCTACGAGCCCGGCGAAGGCCAGTTCAAGCTTCGGTCGCGGCGCGTCGAGCACCGTATCCGCGACCTCGCGGCGCGACAGTCGGTGGGCGAGTTGATCGCTGGTGGTTCGCTGACGGCGCCCGAATTGATCGCTCGGGCGGCGACCGACGGCAGCGAGGTTCTCGCCGTTGCGGACCTGCTCGACCAACTCTTCGAAGCCGGCGTGATCGAGGAGGATCTCGATGATCGCTTCGCCGGCCAGCGCAACGAGGGGCTCGAGATGCGCGCCGAAGCCCAGCGGCAGGCGGTCGAGCGCATGAGCATCCCGCATGTCCAACCAGCCTGAGGCGACGGGACGAGACGAAGCTCCACCGCGGACGGACGGGGTGCCGGTCGCAACTCCCGTCGTGCTGGTCAACATGCCGCTTACCGCGGTCGAACGGCCATCCCTCGCGCTCGGGCTGCTGAAGGCGCTGCTCACTCGCGACGGACTGCAGTCGAGAGTCATTCACTCCAATATGTGGTTCCTCGAGTATGTCGGTATTGCCGACTATCACGTGCTGGAGAGCGCTCTGCCCGAGGAGGGCGTCGTCGACTGGTTGTTCGGCGCCGTGGCTTTTCCCGACTTCAGGCCAGACGCGGATCTGTTCCTGAACGAGTACTTTCGGCGCAATCCGATGTACAGCGACCGCGCGGACGAACTGCGCGCGACTTTCAAGAAGCTGCGCGCGCGCATGATCGAGTTCGTCGACTGGACGATCGACAAGATCCTGGTGCATCGACCGCGCGTCGTCGGCTGCAGCTCGACTTTCAGCCAGCACGTGCCTTCACTGGCGCTCCTGCGGCGCCTGCGCGAACGCGCTCCGCATGTAGTCACGATGATGGGAGGAGCCAACTGCGAGACCGTCATGGGACGTGCCACGCACGCGCGTTTTCCCTGGGTCGACTACGTCGTGTCCGGCGAGGCCGACGGGCTGGTCACGACCCTGGTACGGGACATTCTGGCGCGCGGCCGCGACATTCCCCTCGATGCGTTGCCGTTCGGCGTCTTCGGGCCGCCGCACCGCGCTGCCGGCTATCCGTCGACCACGACGGGCGACTTCGTGCCTCGTGCCGTCATGGAGGACATGCGGGATCTGCCGCTGCCGGATTTTTCGGATTACTTTGCCGAGCTGCGAGAGTCGCTGTTTGCCGACCGTATCTGGCCGGGTCTGCCCATGGAGTTTTCGCGGGGCTGCTGGTGGGGCGAGCGCAGTCACTGCACTTTCTGCGGCCTCAACGGCGGCCAAATGAGCTTTCGCCAGAAGCCGGCGGAGAAGGCTGCGGGCGAGATGATCGAGATGTCGCGACGCTATGGCTCGCGGCGAATCGAGGCCGTCGACAACATCCTGGCGCTCGACTACGTCGACAAGACTCTGCCCGAGCTCGCCGCGATGACTGACAAGCTCAACGTCTTCTTCGAAGTGAAGGCGAACCTCAAGCGCCACGAGGTCGAGAAGCTCGCGGCTGCGGGAGTACGGTGGATCCAACCCGGCATCGAGAGCCTGGATACGCGAGTGCTCAAATTGATGGGCAAGGGCGTCACGGCGGCACACAATGTCCAGCTTCTCAAGTGGTGCCGCCAGAACGGCGTCAGGGTGAGCTGGAGCGTGCTGTGGGGATTCCCGGGCGAGAGCGACGAATGGTACGCCGAGATGGCTCCGTGGCTCGGGCACCTGCATCACCTGCAGCCTGGCCGCGCGGTCCGATTGCGATACCAAAGATACAGCCCCTATCATCAGAACCCGCAGAAATACGGGCTGAAACTTCGTGCCGCGCAGCCCTACCGCTATGTCTATCCGCTGAGCGAGTCGGAGCTGGACGACCAAGTCTACTATTTCGAGGATTCTCCGCAGACCGACGCGGGCGGCCACCTCGCCGGACGCGACCCCACGCGGCGACCCGGCTTGCATGCGGTGGCCAAGGGGCTCGATGGCTGGCTGAAGGCCTGGTATGCGCCTCATCTGCCGATGCTCTCGATGCGGCATGCAGGCAGTTCGCTATTGGTTAACGACACCCGGGCGCTTGCGATCGCCCCTCACCATCAACTCGCCGGCGCGCATCGAGAGGTCATGCTTGCCGCCGACGAAGGCATGCCGGAAGCGCGCATCTGCGCCAGCATTTCGAAGGCAGGCTTCGGCGCCAAAGAGATCGACACGGCCATCGGCGATCTGCTCGACGCCAAGTTGCTGTTGCGCATGGACCAGCGTTTGGTTGGCTTGGCGCTGTGGTATCCTCATGTTCCGATGCCGGCGCCAACCGCCTTCCCGGGTGGATACTTCGACCGGCGGAACGAACCCTTGTTGGCGGCGGCATAGAATACTCGCATGCTAGGCTCTCACTTGATTGCTTTGGCCGCGCATGCTCGAGCATCTTGGGGGTGCCATGGCGAATGTCGAGACCAAGAGTCCGACCGACGGACGGACAATTCGCGATCCGGAGCATTTGAATGACGCCATCCGGCTGACTTCGCGGTCGACCTGGATCCTGCTGGGCGGCCTTTCGCTTTGCATGCTCGGCGTCATCATCTGGGGCTTTCTCGGGCGGCTCGATTTCCACGCCAAGGGGCCCGGCGTCATCCTCCTCGACGAAAGCGCGGTGGCCAACGTCGTCGCCCGTGCCGGCGGCACCGTGACCAAAATTCACGTCAAGACCGGCCAAGTCGTGGAGCTCGGCCAGGTATTGGTGAGCGTCAAGCTCGACGAGATCGAGGAGCGACGCGATCAGGCGGCCATTGCCCTCAAGGCGCAGCAGGACGAGTGGACCCGCTATCAGGCGACCTCCGCCAGCGATGTCAAACGGCGCCAGCAGGATCTCGACCAGGAGATCCGCTCGCTCAATGCCAGCCTCGCCGAATCCGACAAGAGTCGGACCATGCTGGAGAAGCTCTATAACGATTACGTCACGCAGCTTCAGCGCGGCCTCGCCACCCGCGAGCAGGTGCAGCAGGCCTTCGATCGACTGAACAGCATGAGGCAGTCGATTCGCGAAATGACCGACAGGATATCGACCCAGAAGACGCAGCAAATCGAATTCGAGGACCAAGTCGCACGCAGCCTTGCCCAGATGCGCATGCAGGTGATCGACGCCGAGTCCCGCCTCAAGGATCTGCAGGTCCAGTTTGACGTCGGCTCCCAGATCCGCAGTCCGGTCAACGGAACGGTAAGTGAACTCACGGTGCAAATGAACCAAACGGTGGCGAGCGGTATGAAACTGCTCGTCATCGAGTCGGGCTCCGGACAGGCCCCGTTGATCGTGCACGCCTATTTGCCGATCGATCAAGGAAAGCGCGTCGAGGTCGGCATGCCCGTCCAGGTGAGCCCGTCATCGATCGACGAGCGCATCTACGGCTCGATCCGGGGTCAGGTCGCCAAGGTGAGCGCGCTGCCGATGTCGCGTGAAGGCCTGCAGGCCGTCCTGGGCGATCCCGCGCTGGTTGCGATGATGATGATTGGAGGAGCGCCGATCGAAGTGTTGATCTCGCTCGACCGCAGCCCAGACACGGCCGATGGTCTTGCCTGGACATCGCTGACCAGCCCGCCGACCGCAGTCACGCCCGGCGTGACCGCAGCGTCGCGCATCGTCGTCGACCGGGTGCGACCCATCAGCCTGATCCTGCCTATCGCGGAGACATGGACTCACCTGTGACCGACGAGTTCGCCGCGTCGGCGCCGCGTCAACGGCGGCGCCGGGCAGTCTCGACGCCGACCGTGCTCCAGATGGAGGCGGCGGAGTGCGGCGCGGCATCGCTCGCCATGATTCTGGGATACTACCGGCGCTTCGTGCCGCTCGACGAGCTGCGCCAGGCCTGCGGTGTGTCGCGCGACGGCGCGCGGGCGAGCTCGATCGTGCAGGCCGGCCGGCGCTACGGCCTCGAGGCCTCAGGCATGCAGGTCGACGTCGACGCCATCGATTCCATCGAAACCCCCTTCATCGCCTTCTGGTCCAACAACCACTTCATCGTCGTCGACGGCCCGATGGGCCGCGGCATTCGCATCAACGATCCGGTGTCGGGTCGACGGACCGTCAACCGCGAGGAGTTCGCCGAGCACTATTCGGGTATCGTCCTTCAGTTCAAGCCCGGTCCCGACTTCAAACCCGGCGGACAGCCGCAAGGGTTGCTGCGCACCCTGTTCGGATGGACCGCCGGTTCGCAATCGGCATTGATCGTCATGGCGGTGACGACGCTGATGCTCACGGTGCCGGCGATCATGATGCCGGCATTGGTCAAGGTGTTCGTCGACGAGGTGCTGATCCGCGGCTTCGATACCTGGCTTTTCCCGATCGTCGTCGGACTGCTGTTCGCCATCCTGATGGGCGGCCTCGTCACCTGGCTGCAGCAGCGCGTGCTGATGCGGCTGCAGATGAAGCTCGCCGCCATCATCGGCTCGCGGTTCCTGTGGCATATCCTCCACCTGCCGATGTTGTTCTTCACGCAACGGCAGAACGGCGACATCGTCAGCCGCGTCTACTCGGCAAACCAGCTCGCGGTGTTGATGGCCGGACCGTTGCCCAGCGCCGCCGCGCAGGCGGCCATGGTCGTGCTCTACGCCGTCGTCATGGCGTTCTATTGCTTGCCGCTCACGATCGCCGCTGTTCTGCTTTCGGTCGGCAACATCGTGATGACCACCGCGCTGCGCCGCCGTCTCAAGGACGGCAGCCTGATGTTGCTCACGACGAACTCCAAGATAGCAGCGGCATCGATGGCCGGCCTGCAGTCGATCGAGACCATAAAAGCCATGGGAACGGAGTCCGACTTCTTCCGGATCTGGTCGGGCTATCAGGCGCGCAATGTCAACCAGTTCCAGACGCTGGGCCGTGCCTCTCAGTGGCTGAGCGCGACACCGACCTTCCTCGGCCATCTGACCAGCGCTGTCGTACTGGGCTATGGCGCCCTGCTCATCATGGATGGCGAGCTCACGATCGGCGGCCTGGTCGCATTCCAAATGCTGCTCGGCAACTTCACGGAGCCGCTGCAGCAGATTGTCGGCCTCAATCCGCAGCTCCAGGAGGCCAAGGGTCATCTGACGCGACTCCAGGACGTGCTTGCTGCCAAGACCGACCCCTTGCTCGATGGCCAGCCGGCGGCGCCGGATTCTTCTCCCGAACTCACGGGCGCCATCGAACTCAAGGATGTCAGATTCACCTACGCGCCGTTCGATCCTCCAGTGCTACGCGATATCAATGTCCGGATCGAACCCGGCCAGCGCGTCGCGTTGGTCGGCGGCAGCGGCAGCGGCAAATCGACGTTGGTGCGCCTGATGCTCGGCCTTTTTCCGCCGACCTCCGGCCAGGTCCTGTACGATGGCCGGCCGCTCGCCGAAGTGCCGCGACGCGCCTTCACCTCCACGATCGCCTGGGTCGACCAGGACATCCGCCTGTTCGAGGGTTCGATCCACGACAACATCACGCTTTTCAACCGCTCGATCGGACCGGCCGCTGTTGCCAACGCCGCCAAGGATGCCTGCATCCACGACACCATTCTCGCCCGGCCGGGCGGCTACGCCGGGCCGGTGATCGAGGCCGGCGCGAACTTCAGCGGCGGCCAGCGCCAGCGTCTGGAGATCGCGCGCGCGCTCGCCCAGAACCCAGCGATCCTGGTGCTCGACGAAGCCACGGCGGCGCTCGATCCCTTGACGGAAGTGCAGATCGACCAGAACATCCGCCGTCGCGGCCTGACGTGCCTGATCGTGGCTCAGCGTCTCAGCACGATCCGCGACTGCGACCAGATCCTCGTCCTGCAGAACGGCGTCATCGTCGAGCGCGGCCGCCACGAGGAGCTGATGGCGATCAACGGTGCCTACGCCAAGCTGGTGAGCGCGGCATGAGTCTGATCGAAACCCTGGCCGGCGACGAGAAGGCGGTCGATGCCGTGCTCGAGAAAGGGTGGTCCGCACCCGCCTTGCCCTTGGCGAAGGCGCTCGACCTCATCGCGGCGCGACGGCTCGTCAACGGAAACGACGTGCTCGACGTGACTACCCGCGGTCGCGTGTGGCTCGTCTTGTCCGGTTCGGTGGACATTTTCCTCGTCGACGAGCACGGGCGGACGGCGATCCTCTCGGTGTCTGCCGGCGGTCTGGTCGATTCCTTCGTCATGCCGGAAGCGGCACGCTTGCTGGGCGTGCCCACCGGCGAAGCCGAGATCGTGGAGACGACGCGGTCGGCCGTTCTCGGGCTTGTGTCGCGAGACGACGCCTCCGATGCGCTCGGCCAGGCGTGGCTCGGCTGGCGGCAGATTCTCGCGCAGATGCGGGGTGTCGAGCCGAAGGGCCTCGATGGCTGGCAGAGTTTCGAGGAGACCTGCGATCGCGAGGCCGCCGCCGCGCTCGCAGCAGCCATCGCCCGGCGTCGACAGGCCCTCGCGGATCGCGCGCTCGACCTGGCAGCCGCCGAGCGCCGCGCGGAGCGCGACTTCGACCACGGCCTCGAGAGCATGATCGACCTGATCGGCGTCCAGGCCGGAAGCGAGCGCGAGGACCAGGTCGACACGGTGGCGGCGGCGGCGGAGCGGGTCATGCGCGCGCTGGGTGTCGGCGAGCTCTCGCTACGCGCCGACAGCGAGTATGGCGGCACCCTGACTGCCGCCGTGGAGCAGGTCGCCCAGGACAACCGCCTTCAATTCCGCGTTGTCGAACTGGTGGGCGACTGGTGGGAGCATGACGCAGGCCCCTTGCTCGTGACCTTGCGAAGCAACGGCGCCCCTTGCGCCATCGTGCCGGCCGGCAAGCGCTACGTCCTGCATGCCGGCGGCCGGGCGCGCCGGCTGTCCAAGGCGATCGCCGCGGAGGTCAACTCGACGGCGTTTTCCTTCTATGCGCCGTTTCACGACGAGAAGCTCACCGCCTGGCGCATCCTCCGGTTTGGCCTGCAGCGCGGAAAGGGCGATGTCGTCACGGTCGGCCTCACATTGTTCCTTGCCGGCCTGTTCTCGCTGGTGACGCCGATCGCCACCGGTTGGCTGATGGATCCGATCGTCCCCGACGCGGAACGCGGCCAAGCCGTGGTCATCATGAGTCTGTTGTTCCTGCTCGCCATCGGCATGACTTCGTCCTTCATCGTGCAGTCGCTGGCCACGCTGAGGCTGGAGACGCTGGCCGACAATCGCGTCCAGGCGGCGGTCTGGATCAAGCTGCTCAATCTCAAGGCCCCGTTCTTCCGCAACTTCACCGCCGGCGATCTCGCCAACCGGGCCGACGGCATCAACGCCATGCGCAAGCTGATCAGCCAGTCGTCGACGACCTTCGCTTCGGCCGGCATGAGCATGCTCTTCAGCCTGGCGCTGATGATCTACTACGAATGGCGCCTGGCGCTGCTGGTGTCGGTCTTCTCCGTCCTGTTCGTCGCGGTCGCCTATCTCGTCGGGCGGCGCGTACTGCACTACAATCTCCAGTCGCTCGAGTTCACCGGCAAGCTGCAGGGCACGGTGCTGCAGCTCCTGGCGTCGATCGCCAAGCTGCGCGTCGCCGGCGCCGAACGGCAGGCCTTTCTGCAGTGGCTCGGCGTCTACCGTGACAGCGTCGCAGTCAGCCTGCACCAGCGCCAGCTCAATAATCGGCTGACCGTCCTACGCTCTGCCTTCGGTCCGTTGCTGACGGGCGCCGTGCTCGTGCTGCTCGGCGTCCACAGCGGCGAGCTCTTCTCCTTCTTCCATCAGGTCAGCAAACCCGAGGCGCATGTCCGGCTCATGTCGACGGCCGACTTTGTGAGCTTCAACGTGGCGCTCGGCCAGTTCGTCGCCGCCGTCATGAGCATGACACGGGCCGCGCTGATGCTGGTCATGTTGCAGCCCTACTACAAGCGCGTGCAGCCTATCCTCGAGGCCGAGGAGGAGCCGACCGGTCGCAGTGGACGCATCGTCAGGCTGGCGGGCGAGATCGAGCTGCGCGACGTGCGCTTCCGCTACGGGCCGATGATGCCGCTCGTCTTGCGCGGCCTGTCCCTGCGGGTGCCGGCAGGTTCCTTCGTCGCAGTCGTCGGCCCCTCGGGAGCCGGCAAGAGTTCGCTGGTCCGGCTGCTGCTGGGCTTCGAAGTGCCGGAGTCGGGCGATATCTACATTGACGGTACCGACATCCGCCTGATCGACCCACAGGACCTGCGCCGTCATCTCGGCGTGGTGCTGCAGAACGGACGCCTGCTCGCCGGATCGATCTACGACAACGTGTCGGCCGGCCTGCCGTACAGCCAGGACGAGGTGATGGAGGCCCTGCGCATCGCCGCCCTCGACGACGTCGTGAAGGCCCTGCCCATGGGGCTGCACACCAACATCGGCGACGGCGGGGTCACGTTCTCCGGCGGCCAGCGTCAGCGCCTGCTGATCGCCCGCGCCGTGATGCGCAACCCGCATGTGCTCATTCTCGACGAAGCCACCAGTGCGCTGGACAACGTGGCGCAGCGCAAGGTGGTGGAGAACCTGCGCGAACTAAAGTGCACGCAGTTCGTGATCGCCCAGCGCCTGTCGACGGTGGTCTCCGCCGACATCATCTACGTCGTCGACGAAGGCCGCGTTGTCGAGCACGGCTCGTACGCCGAACTGCTTGCCAAGGGCGGCCTGTTCAAGCAGCTCGCCGCACGCCAGCTGCTCTGATCAGGCGACCCCGGCAAGCAGAACCAGGCCGTAACCGACGTAGTAGGTCGCCAGAACGGTGATCAGCCGGTTCGCCCAGGTGCGGAACTGCTGGTCGGACAGCCTCTCGAGGATGGTCTTGCCGAGCGTCGCGCCCAGCATCGACGAGGCGACGGCCAGCAACAGCATCCATCCCTCGACCGTTCCCGCCTGATCGATCAGCGCGCCGAAGTAGAGAAGCTTGAAGCCGTGACCGAACACCTGGCACGACGCCTTGGTGGCGACGATCTCGCGCCGTCCCATCTTCGAGCGCAGGAAGATCTGGTCGATCAGCGGTCCGGTCACGCCGGTCAGCAGCATCAGCATCATGCAGGCGAAGCCGCCGCCCACGAGCTGGGCCGGCCCCAGCGTCGCCGGCAACAGCCGCTCGGGCACGGCACGCAGCACGAAGGGCGAGAGGCCGAGCATGAGGAGCGCGACCGCCTTGTCGGGCACGTAGAGCGTGAGCGACCACAGCCCGACCGCCAGCGCACAGCCGGCAAAGTAGAAGAGCGTGCAGTGCCACTGGATGTGGCGATACCACAGGATCGCGCGCCAGCCGTTCGACGCCATCTGGGTGACGGCGTGCAGCACCATGGCGACCGGCACCGGCAGCACGACCAGCAGCACGCCGATCAGCACCATGCCGCCCGCCATGCCGAAGATTCCCGAGAGGAAGGCCGTGCCCACCATCAGCACGGAAAGGGAAGCCGCCATCAACGCCGTCATGGGGAAACGGTAGGCCGTGGCTTACCCAGTCTTCAAATATATGATTAATGTCATTTCAATACTCTATAAATATCTAATGGAACTCCGCCATCTCCGCTACTTCGTCGCCGTCGCCCGCGAAGGCCATGTCACGCGCGCGGCGGAGAAGCTGCGCATCCAGCAGCCGCCGCTTTCCCAGCAGATCAAGGCGCTCGAACAGGAGATCGGCGCCGCGTTGCTGGTGCGCCATGCGCGCGGCGTCGGCCTGACCGATGCCGGCCGCGCCTTCTTCGCCGACGCCGAGGCGGTGCTGGCGCAGGCCGAGCAGGCCAAGGTACGGGCGCGCCGCACCGCGCGCGGCGAGACTGGCCGCATCGCCGTGGGTTTCACCACGTCGGCGCCCTTCCACCCGCTCGTCGCGCGCGCGATCCGGGAATTTCGCACGCGCCGACCGGACGTATCGTTCGTGCTGGAGGAGAGCAGCTCGGGGGAGCTGGTGAGCGGGCTCGGCGCCGAGCGGCTCGACATCGCCTTCATCCGCTCCGGCCTCGTCGATCCCCAGGGCATCGCCGTTCACGCGCTGTTGCGCGAGGTGATGGTGGCGGCCCTGCCGGCGCGGCACCGCCTCGCCCGGCGCCCTCGCCTCACCCTGCGCGACCTCGCCGAGGAGACCCTGATCCTCTATAGACGGCCGGACGGGCGCGGCCTCTACGACGTCATCGTCGCGGCCTGCGCAGAGGCGGGCTTCAGCCCGCATGTCGGCCAGGAGGCGCCGCGCATCGTGTCGACCCTCAACCTGGTCGCCGCCGGTCTCGGCATCACCATCGTGCCGGCCTCGCTCAGCCGCCTGCCGCTCGAGGGTGTCGTCTACCGTCCATTGCGCGGCAGCCCGGCGATCGAGGTGCCGCTCAACCTCGCCTGCCGCGCAGACGAGCGCTCGGCCGCCACGCTCGCCTTCATCGATCAGGTCAAGGGGCTCGTGCCATGAGGACGATCCGCACCGTCGGCCATTCCAACCACCCGATCGATCGCTTCGTCGGGCTCCTGGAGGCCGCCGGCGTCGAGCTGCTGGTCGACGTGCGTTCGACGCCGTATTCACGGCGCTTCCCGCAATTCGGCCGCGAGCGGCTGGCGATGTCGCTGCGCGGGGCCGGCATCGACTATGTCCACGAAGGCGCCGCACTCGGCGGCAAGCCGACGGACGGCGGCGACTACGACGCGCTGGCCGCGCGCCCGGACTTCCGCGACGCGCTCGACCGGCTGGCCGCGCAGGCGCAGGAACGCACGGTCTGCCTGATGTGTGCCGAGAAGGAGCCGCTCGCCTGCCATCGCACGGTGCTGGTGGCGCGCCGGCTCGCCGAGCGCGGCATTGACGTCGAGCATCTGCTCGCCGATGGCCGTATAGAGCCGCACGCCGCGCTGGAAGAGAAGGTGCTGGCGGGAAACGGCGGTGCCGATCTGTTCGACGATCGCGCGACGCGCCTCGCACAGGCCTGGCGCACGCGCGAGATCGCCATGAGGCGCGGCTGAACTCACGGCAGCGCGCCCAGCCACGCCATCGCGACGACCAGCACGATGCCGGGCACGACGGCGAGCGCGAAGCGGCGGCCACCGCGCACCGCGACCAGCAGCTTGGCCAGCGTATTGGCGGTGAGCGCCACCAGGATCGGCACGACGCCGGCCTCCGGCGCCAACCGGTCGGCGGCCACCAGGCTGGCGACCGACACGGCGGTGGCATGGGCGTCGGCCAACCCGCCGACCGCCGCGGCGACGAGCAGGCCGGCCGAGCCGAACCATTCCCCGAACGCGGCCGAGGCCAGCACGATGGCGCCCAGCAGCGCGCCGAAGGCGAGCGCGCTGTGCAGGCTGAAGGCGCGACCCGTCCGCTCGTCCGCCGCCGGCGGCGCGCGCAGTGCCCACAGCGTGAAGCCGGCGCCGTACAGCACCGCCGCCGCGCCGGCGCAGGCCAGCGGCAGGGCCAGCGCCTCGAGAGCGGCGATGCTGGTCGCCGCCAGCACCACGACCATCTGCAGGATGGTCGCGACCGTCGACAGCACGGCGCCGGCCGCCGCCGGCCGCAACAGCTCCGGCGCCTTCTCGGCCCGCGCACCCATCGCCGCGATGGTGGCGACCGAGGAGACGAAACCCGACGCGAGGCCGGCCAGCGGCAGGCCGTAGCGTGCACCGACGATGCGGGTCATGACGTAACCCACGGTGCTGACCGTCATCACCAGGATCACGATCAGCCAGAGCCGATGCGGGTTGATCGCCTCGAACGGTCCCATCTGGCGGTCGGGCAGCAACGGCAGCACGATCAGCGTCGCGCCGGCGAAGATCAGCGCATCGCGCAGGTCGGCCTCCGACAGCACGGAGCGCACGAAGCCGTGCAGCGGCCCGCGCGCATGGAGCAGGCCCGCCACGAGCACGCCGACCCCGGCGGCAAGCATCGGCTCGGCCATGGCGAGCGCGCCCAGCAAGGTGGTCAGCACCAGGGCGATCTCGGTGGTGAGGCCGGGATCGTCGGCGCGGCTGCGCCAGTAGGACAGCGCGGCGAAGGCGATCGTGCCCGCCGTCACGGTGGCGAGCAGGATCTCGCCGCCGGCATGGAAGCTCACCGCCCCGGCGAGCGAGGCGACGGCGAAGGTGCGCAGGCCCGCCGCCGCGCGATTCGTCCCCTCGCCCTTGCGGCGCTCGCGATCGGCGCCGATCAGCAGGCCGATGCCGAGCGCGATCGCCAGTCCGACGAGAGGGAGGTCCGTTTCGCGCATGCGCCGAGCCTACCCCCAAACCGGTTGCCGCAGCACCGTCCGACCCCGTACCATCGGATATCGCTCCCGATGAGGCGATGGCGGAGGACAACCATGGGCTTCCGACGCGTCGGCGTGCTTCTCCTGCTCCTGAGTTCGATCGTACTGGTCGCCCGCCCGTGGGCGCAAACCGGCCGCGGCGACCCGCCACCCGTCGTCGTGCTCGACGTCAAGGGCGCCATCGGCGTCGGCACCGCGCACCTGATCGACGAGGGCTTCGCGCGGGCCGAGAAGGAGAAGGCGGGCCTGCTGGTGCTGCGGCTCGACACGCCGGGCGGCCTGGTCAACGCCACCCGCGACATCATCCAGCGCATCCTCGCCTCGCCGATCCCGGTCGCCATCTTCATCGGCCCGAGCGGCGCGCGGGCCGCCAGCGCCGGCACCTACATGGCCTACGCCGCCCATATCGCCGCCATGGCGCCGGGTACCCATCTGGGGGCGGCGACGCCGGTCGCCATGGGCGCCCCGGGGACTCCGGCGCCCGCGCCGCAACGGCCGGGCGACGACAAGTCGCCGGCCAAGGACCAGGCCTCGGCGATGGAACGCAAGGTACTGAACGACGCCATCGCCTATATCCGCAGCCTCGCCCAGCTGCGCGGCCGCAACGCCGACTGGGCCGAGAAGGCGGTGCGCGACGCCGCGACCCTCACCGCCGAGGATGCCGAGCGCGAGAAGGTGGTCGACCTGGTGGCGGTGAGCGTGCCCGACCTGCTCGACAAGCTCGACGGGCGGCAGGTCCGCGCGGGCGACGGCGAACGCACGCTGCAGACCCGCCACGCGCGCCTGATCCAGGTGGAGCCGAGCTGGAAGGTCAAGCTGCTGGCGGTCGTCACCGATCCCAACATCGCCTTCATCCTGCTGATGATCGGCATCTACGGCATCATCTTCGAGTTCTGGACCCCGGGCCTCGCCGGGCCCGGCATCGTCGGCGCGATCTGCCTGATCGTCGGCCTGATGGCGCTGTCGGTGATGCCGCTCAACTTCGCCGGCGTCGCGCTGCTCGTCGCCGGCCTCGCCATGCTGGTCGCCGAGGCGATGACGCCGGGCATCGGCGTGCTCGGCATCGGCGGCATCGTCGCCTTCCTGGCCGGCGGCTTCTTCCTGTTCGACCCGGCCGACAGCGGCATCGACTTCGGCCTTGGCTGGCCGGTGCTGATCGGCGCCGCGGCGACCAACGCCCTGATGATCGTCGGCGTTCTCGGCATGGCCCTGCGCGCGCGGCGACAGCGCGTGCGCACCGGCGCCGAGGAGATGATCGGCCTCGAGGGCGAAGTGATCGACTGGAGCGGCGCCAGGGGCCGCGTACGCGTGCACGGCGAGACCTGGGCCGCGCGCTCGCCGCAGGCGCTGGCACCCGGCGCGCGCATCAAGGTCGGCGCCCGCGAAGGGCTCACCCTGCAAGTATCATCCATCGCCCACGGAGGCTGAACATGCCCAATCTCGAGTTGGTCGCCTGGCTGCTGCCGGTGCTCGCCATCGTCGCCGTCGTGGCGATGTCGATCCGCATCCTGCGCGAGTACGAACGCGGCGTCGTCTTCACGCTCGGCCGCCTGCAGGGTGTGAGGGGCCCCGGCCTGATCTTCGTCATCCCGGCCGTGCAGACCATGGAGCGTGTCGACCTGCGCACCCGCGTGCTCGACGTGCCGCCGCAGGACGTGATCTCGCGCGACAACGTCTCGGTGAGGGTCAATGCCGTGGTCTATTTCCGCGTCATGGATCCGGAGAGGGCGATCATCCAGGTCGAGGCCTTCAACCAGGCGACCAGCGAGCTCGCCCAGACGACGCTGCGCTCGGTGGTCGGCCAGCACGAGCTCGACCAGATGCTGGCCGAGCGCGAACAGCTCAACACCGACGTCCAGCGCATCCTCGACGCGCAGACCGACGCCTGGGGCATCAAGGTCTCGAACGTCGAGCTGAAGCACATCGACCTCGACGAGAAGATGGTGCGCGCGATCGCCCGCCAGGCCGAGGCCGAGCGCCTGCGCCGCGCCAAGATCATCGACGCCGAGGGCGAGCTGCAGGCGGCGGAGAAGCTGGTGCAGGCCGGCGCCATCATGGCGGCGCGGCCGGAATCCATGCAGCTGCGCTATCTCGGCACCTTGGCCAACATCGCCGGCGAGAAGAGCTCGACCATCGTCTTCCCCCTGCCCATGGACCTGCTGAACACGCTGCGCAGCCGGGCGGAATCGTCCTGACGGGACGACTGCGCCTCGCTTCGCCTCGGACCACTACCCCGACCCCCGTCGCGGAAATCGCGGAAATCGCGGAAATCGATCTCGGAAACCTCGGAAACCTCGCAAACCTCCGGTGGGGTGTCGCCGGACAATCGACGTCGCGGGCACCCGCCCGAGATGCCCTCAGGGTGGTGTGCCTGCTCTCCGCCGGAATGCGTTGCGCAAACTGCGGGAACTGCGGAAACCTCCTGTCACGGGTCGGGAGGACGGGTCGGCGGACGATTGGCGAAGCAGAACGTCGATACGGGAAATCCCGCGCGGCCCTCGCGGCCGGAAGTGGTCTTGGTGCTCATGGGCGCATTTTAGCTCGACGCGCCCTTGAGGACCTAATCGGGTCGATGGATTCCGTCCGATGCCGATGGCATCTGCATCGGAAGGCGATTCGACCCCCCGATTCCGGCGTCACGGGCGAATCTGACTCTCTTCGAGCGGACAAATACTGGCTGGGGCGCCAGGATTCGAACCTGGGAATGGTGGAATCAAAATCCACTGCCTTACCACTTGGCTACGCCCCAGCAGGCTCCGGTGTCAGGCGGCGCGGACCATAGTGGGTTCGGCGGGCCGGCGCTACTGCGCCAGGGCTGCTTCGGCGGCCTTTCGCAGGGCATCGCCATGCACGAAGGCGCCATCGGCGTAGAGCAGCGCGCAGGCCGCGGGATCGAGCGCCATGTCGACGATCTCGCCTATATATATCGTGTGCGTGCCGGCCGAGAGCTGCGTGACCAGGCGGCAGTCGAACGACACCGGACAACCCTTGAGTACGGGCGCGCCCGTCGTCAGCGTCGCCCAGTCGCCCATGTCGCGAAAGCGATCGTCGCCCTCGACCCCGTCCATGCCGGCGAAGCGCTCGGCGATCTTGCGATGCGTCGGGCAGAGGATGTTGACGCAGAAGAAGCCGGCCTCGCCGATCGGATCGTGGGCGCTGGCCGTCTTGTTGACGCAGATGAGGAGCTGCGGTGGTTCGGCCGACACCGAACAGACCGCCGTCGCGGTCAGGCCACCGCGCAGGTCGTGGTGCCGGGTCGTGATCAGGGTCACGCTGGCCGCCAGATGGCGCATGCCCTTTTTGAAGGCAGCGGAATCGATGGTCATGTCCAAACTCTAGGGCAAGCGGCTTGCCGGCCGCCACCGGAAACGGCCGCTAAGGCTCGGGCCGGGAAGCGAAATCCGGCGTCGGCGAAGCGGAAGCCGCGCACGGTGCCGATCGTTCGCCCACGCACGGTCCGCGCGAACTGCAATAAAACCTTCATCAGATTGCCGCCGATTGCGGTTGCCCGTCGACGCCCGCCGACTACCGTTCGACGTGCCATGGACCAGCCGCTGAAACGCGCCGCCGCCTTCGGGCCGCTCGGCCCGGCGACGGCGCCCGAGCGGGCGCTGCGCCGCGTCCTCGCCGCCTGTCACGACGACCTGCTGAAGCACCGTCGTGTCGTGATGGCGAGCCGCCGCGCCGAGGGAGTCCATCAGACCCGAGTCGCGCTGCGCCGGCTGCGCGCGGCGACGGCGCTGTTCCGCGACGCCGTCGCCGCGACGGAGGCGCGGGAGGAGATGCGCGTGCTGGCCCGCGAGGCCAAGTGGCTCGCCGGCGAATGCGCGCCGTCGCGCGACCTCCATGTCTTCCTGACGGAGACCGCGGCCGACCTGCCGGTGACGGTGCGGCGCGTCGCCAACCGCCTCGCCCGCAGCCACCTGCAGCGGTCGCGCGACGCGCTGGCCAGTCCGCGCTTCGATCTCTTCGTCAGCCAGCTCGCCGCCTTCGTCGACATGCCGGCGCCCGCCGCGACGGGGCGGCTCGACGCGTTCGCGCGCCAGGCGCTCGCCGAGCGGCACCGACGGGTGCTGCGGCGCGGGCGGAAGCTCCAGTCGTTCGATCCGGAACGCCTGCACCGGCTGCGCATCGCCATCAAGAAGCTGCGCTATGCCGCCGACTTCCTGCGGCCCGCCTTTCCCTCCCGGCCGGCGAAGGCCTATATACAGGCGACCACGCGCCTGCAGGGCGCGCTCGGCACCCTGAACGACCGCGAGGTGGCGCATCGCATGATCGCCGACCTCGAGGCCGCTGCCCGCCCGACCGAGGACATCGCGCGGGGCTTGCGCCGGCTTGCCAAACAGGCGGCCTCCGGCGACAAGCGCCGCCGGCGCAAGCTGGAGCGGGCCTGGCAGAAGTTCGGGAAGATCGAGCCGTTCTGGGGGTGACCCCCTCCCTGCCTCCCCGGTCCGCCGGGGGAGGTGCCCCCTCGGGTGCGATGGGGGTGGAGGGGGAGGGCAACGAAAGGGCAGACCGATCATGAGTACCCAGACCGCCGCCGAAGAACGCATTCCCGTCACCGTGCTGACGGGCTTCCTGGGAAGCGGCAAGACCACCCTGCTCAACAAATTGTTGCGCCGGCCGGAGCTTTCCGACACCGCCGTCATCATCAACGAGTTCGGCGAGATCGGGCTCGACCACCTGCTGGTCGAGAAGTCGAACGAGGACGGCATGGTGACGCTGAACTCGGGCTGCCTGTGCTGCACGGTGCGCGGCGACCTGGTGCGCACCATGAGCGAGCTGTTCCTCAAGCGCGCCAAGGGAGAGGTGACGCCGTTCAAGCGCATGGTGGTGGAGACCACGGGGCTGGCCGATCCGGCGCCCATCCTGCACACCTTGATGACCGATCCCCTGCTCGCCTCGCGCTACCGGCTCGACGGCGTGGTGACGACGATCGACGGCGTGAACGGCGCGAGCACGCTCGACAACCACGAGGAGGCGGTCAAGCAGGCCGCGGTGGCCGACCGGCTGCTGCTGACCAAGGTCGACATCGCCGAGGCGCCGAAGCTCGCCGACCTGAAGCACCGCCTCGCCCATCTCAATCCGGGCGCACCCTTCCACACCGTCTCGAGCGGCGAGATCGACCCCAACGAGATCCTCAACGCCGGGCTCTACAATCCCGAGACCAAGACGGCCGACGTCAAGCGCTGGCTGCACGAGGAGGCCTACGGGCACGGTGGCCATCACCACCATCACGGGCATGGGCATGGGCACGATCATGGTCACGACCACACCCACAGCCACGACGAGCAGGATCCGCACAACCCCAACCGCCACGACGACCGCATCCGCGCCTTCTGCATGACCTTCGACGAGCCGATGAGCTGGTCGACGGTGGCGGCGGCGTTCGACGCGTTGGTGACCTATCGCGGCCCCGACCTGCTGCGCATGAAGGGCATCCTGAACGTCAAGGACACCGACAAGCCGGTCGTGATCCACGGCGTGCAGCACGTCTTCCATCCGCCGGCCACGCTCGAGGCCTGGCCCGAGGGCGACGACCGCAAGAGCCGCGTCGTCTTCATCACCCGCGACATCGGCGAAAGCACCATCCGCAAGGTCTTCGCCTCCTTCTTCGACGCCGAGAAAAAGGGCTGGGGCCAGCAGGAACAGCAACAGCAGTAGCGGAGCCTTGACTTCACGTACCACTTACGGTACACAACACCGAAGTGCCGTCGCTGAAGAGAGTGCCCGCGGTCTTCTTTCGAACCGCCGGCGGGCGCGAACCGGTCCGGGAGTGGCTGCGTGGTCTTCCGCCGGAGGATCGCAAAGCTATCGGCGACGACATCAGAGCCGTGGAATTCGGTTGGCCGTTGGGAATGCCGCTGGTTCGGTCGCTCGGCGACGGACTCCATGAAGTCCGAACCCGGCTGCCAAGTCGACGGATTGCGCGAGTGATCTTTTTCGTCAGTCGTCGGGGATCATTGGTGTTGTCGCACGGTTTCATCAAGAAGACGCAGAAATTGCCGGCGGCCGACATGGCCTTGGCACGCGCCAACCGCACCCGATACCTGGAGTCGGAAGGATGAAACGCAAGCGAAACAAGCCCAATCCCCATCACGGTTCCACCTTCGAGTCCTTCCTCGAGGAGGAGGGCCAGCTCGAGGCAGCGACGGCCAAGGCCATCAAGCGGGTCACGGCATGGCAGCTTCAGCAGGCCATGAAGGCTCGGAAGGTGTCGAAGGCGGCGCTGGCCAAGCGGCTGAAGACGAGTCGATCGCAACTCGACCGAATTCTCGATCCGGCGAACGATCAGATATCGCTGGCTAGTCTCGTAAGGACGGCCCACGCGGTCGGCAAACGAGTCCGGCTCGAATTGGAAGAAGCGGCGTGACCACCATCCGCAAGGTCTGCGCCACCTTCTTCGACGCCGAGAAGAGGGGCTGGGGCCAGCAGGAACAGCAGCAGCAATAACTGGCGGCTAGTTTGTATCGAGACAGTAATTCCCTGACAGTCGGGCCATGCCGGGCGGCCGTGCGGATGAGCGAGGAGTCCGGTCCCTTCTCGGCAAGCCGCTTGGCCAGCGATCGGGGCAGTTCTCGATCGGCCTCGGGTGCAACCACCTCAAATCGAGACAAGCCTCGGTCCTGCAAGCGTCTGCGGTGGTTCTTCGGAGAGCGTTACTTAGGTGTTTCGGGCATACGCTGGGAATATATGCCAAGCTGAACGTCACGCCACAGCCGACCACGCCGGCGCGCGCCGCCAGCCGCCGGTGCGGAACACCAGGAAGCCGATGAGGGCGAGGTTCAGCAGGTTGAAGGCGATGCCGATGGCGAAGGCCGGCGCGTAGAAGCCGAAGGAATCGTAGAGCGCGCCGGCGAACCAGCCGCCGAAGGCCATGCCGCTCATGGCGGTGAACAGCGTGAGCGGCATGCGCCACGAGGCTTCGGACGGCGGGAAGAGATCGCGGATCGCCACCGAATAGGCCGGGATGATGCCGGCGAAGCCGAGGCCGAAGACGGCGGAGACGGCGAACAGGCCCGCCTCGTCCTGCGTCGTGAGGAAGAGCGCGATGGCGACGATCTGGCAGGACGAGCCGGCGAGGATGGTGCGCAAGCCGCCGATGCGGTCGGCCAGCGCACCCCAGGCCTGGCGCGCGAGGAAGGCGCAGGCCAGCATGACCGACAGCATGGTGGCGCTGCGCGTCGGGCTGATGCCGATGTCGGTGCAGAAGGCGACGAGATGCGCCTGCGGCACCGACATGGGGATGCAGCAGCAGAAGCCCGCCACGCAGAGCAGCGCCTGCGCCGCGTTGGGCCGCAATCCGGCGACGCGCCGGCCGGCGGCGGTCGAGGCCTCGGCGGCGCGTTGCGCCGCCGGCGGCGGGCCGGGAGGCGGCCGCAGCAGCAGGGTGCCGGGCAGCAGGACCACGGCGACGAGCACGCCGTAGGCCAGCAGCACGGTCTGCCAGCCGAGCAGCGCCATGCCGCGTTCGAAGACGGCGGGCCAGGTGACGCCGGCGAGATACTGGCCCGAGGAAATCAAGGCGATCGCCGTGCCGCGCCGCCGGTCGAACCAGCGGCTGACATAGACCAGCAGCGGTGGATAGACGCCGCCGCTGCCGAGGAACCCCGCCATCAGGCCGAAGCCGACATAGAGCGCCCAGAGCGACCCGCTCGAGGCGAGCGCCAGTCCGACCGCGATCATGCAGGCGCCGGTCGCGACGGTGGCGCGCAGGCCGATGCGGTCGGCCAGCCAGCCCATGAGGATGCCGCCGGCGCCGGTGCCGATCCAGGCGAGCGAGCCCGCGAGCGCGATGGTGGCGCGCTCGGTGCCGAGCCCCTCCTGGATCGGCTTCATGCCGACCACGATCAGGAGCGGCGTGCCGAAGGAGATCGAGAGCAGCCCGAGCGTCATCCAGGCGGCCCGCCAGGAATCGCGCGTCTCGATGCTCTGTCCGGCGGCGGTCACCGTGTCCTCCCCGCTCGAATCGTTGCGCCGAGTGTAGTGAGGATCGGGTCAGGTCGCGATCAGCCCCAGGATGGCGAGACCGAGGAACGAAACGGCCGACAGGATGCGCACCACGCCGAGCCTCACGCGGCGGGTCAGCGCCTCGCCGAACAGCACCGCCGGCACGTTGGCCAGCATCATGCCCGCCGTCGTGCCGAGCGTGACGGCGAGCAGCGCCTCGAAGCGGGCGGCGAGCGCCACGGTGGCGAGCTGGGTCTTGTCGCCGATCTCGACCAGGAAGAAGGCGAGGGTCGTGGCGAGGAAGGCGCCGGCGCGGTCGACGGCGCGCGACCCCTGCTCCGGCTTGTCGGGAACGAGGCACCAGGCGGCCATGGCGAGGAAGGAACCGACCAGGATCCAGCGCAGGGCCGCCGGACCGAGCCAAGCGGCGGCGGCGGCGCCGGCCCAGGCGGCCAGCGCATGGTTGGCGAGCGTGGCGACCAGGATGCCGAGGATCACCGCGCCGGGCCGCCGATAGCGCGCGGCCAACAGCAGTGCGAGCAACTGGGTCTTGTCGCCGATCTCGGCGACGGCCACCAGACCCGCGGAAACGGCAAAGACTTCCATCGCAACGTCACGGCGGGACCGGGCACATACCAATGGCCGCTCGCGCCGCCCGATCCCGCAGGTGAAGGCGCCAAGCAAGCCAAAGGTCTCGCCAGGCTCGCGGTCCGCCCGCGGATCGCTCTTGCCGGACACGCCATGGCCCCACGGGACCAAGTCTGTTGACGTATCCACCTCGGGAAACGAGGCCGGCTACTCCCCTATGACAGCGGGGGCTTTAGCGCGGTGGGCAAGTGGCGGCAAGCCGCCTCGCTGCGGCCCTTTGGCCCGTGCTAGACCTTGGCCATGGCGAAGGCAGTGGCGAAATCCAAGGCTCCCCCGAAGGCGGCGGCGACAGGCCGGCCGGCCGACGGCGACAACAAGCCGATCCGTCATCTCTATCTGGTCGACGGCTCGGGCTACCTGTTCCGCGCCTATCACGCCCTGCCGCCGATGACGCGGCCCGACGGCACGCCGATCAATGCCGTGTTCGGCTTCTGCCGCATGCTGGTGGCCGACCTCCTGGACAATCCCGAGGTCGACCACATCGCCATGATCCTCGACGCCGGCGAGGTCACGTTCCGCAACAAGATCTACAACAAGTACAAGGCCAACCGGCCGCCGCCGCCGGAGGACCTGATCCCGCAGTTCCCGCTGATCCGCGAGGCGGCCCGGGCGTTCAACGTCACGGTCTGCGAATCCGACGGCTACGAGGCGGACGACCTGATCGCCACCTATGCGCGGCTGGCGCTCGAGGTGGGCGGCACCTGCACCATCGTCTCCTCCGACAAGGACCTGATGCAGCTCGTGCGCCCCGGCGTCGAGCTGATGGACCCGATCAAGAAGATCAAGCTCGGGCCCGAGGCGGTGATGGAGAAGTTCGGCGTCACGCCCGACAAGGTGGTCGACGTGCAGGCGCTGGCCGGCGATTCGACCGACAACGTGCCGGGGGCGCCGGGCATCGGCGTCAAGACGGCGGCGCAGCTCATCAACGAGTACGGCGACCTCGAGACGCTGCTCGGGCGCACGTCCGAGATCAAGCAGCCCAAGCGCCGCGAATCGCTGGAACAGAACGCCGCGCTGATCCGCATCTCCAAACAGCTGGTGACCCTAAAGGACGACGTGCCGGTCGCCACCGATCCCGACGCCTTCGACAAGCGCAAGCCCGACCCCAACGTGCTGCTGCCCTGGCTCGAGCAGCAGGGCTTCAAGAGCCTGCTGCAGCGCTACAAGGGCGAGCTCGGCGAGGCGACGGCGCCGGTCGCGCCCGCGCCAGCCGTCCCCTCCCCCGTCGCGGCCGCGGCGCCTGCCGTCGCCGCGCCGGTCGCACGACCGAAATCCAACCGCCCCTTCACGCCCGACGACTACGAGCTGATCGGTGACGAGAAAGCCCTGGACGAATGGGTCGCCGAGGCGACCAAGGCGGGCGTCGTCGGCTTCGACTGCGAGACCGATGCGCTCGATTCGAACAACGCCGGCCTGGTCGGCGTCTCGCTGTCGCTGCTCGAGGGCCCGTGGGGCAACGTCAATTCGACGCGGCGGCGCGCGGCCTACCTGCCGCTCGCCCATCGCGAGCCCGGCGGCGAGGCGCAGGCCAGCCTCGATCTCGACGGCGGTGCGTCGGGCGGCGGCGACGGAAAGCTGCTGCCCGGTCAGCTGCCGCTCGCCAAGGCGATCGGGAAGCTGAAGCCGCTGCTCGAGGATCCGGCGGTGCTGAAGGTCGGCCAGAACATCAAGTACGACATCGGCGTGCTGCGCCGCTACGGCATCGAGGTCGGCCCGGTCGACGACACGATGCTGCTCTCTTTCGTGCTCGACGCGGGCCGTCACAATCACGGCATGGACGAGCTCGCCGAGCGCCATCTCGGGCAGAAGACCATCAAGTTCTCCGACGTCGCCGGCAGCGGCGCCAAGCAGGTGAGCTTCGATCGCGTGCCGATCGAGCGCGCGCGCGACTACGCCGCCGAGGACGCCGACGTGACCCTGCAGCTGTGGGCGCAGCTCAAGCCCCGGCTGGTGCGCGAGCGCATGGTGACGATGTACGAGACCATCGAGCGGCCGCTGATCCCGGTGCTGCTCGACATGGAGACGGCGGGCATCAAGGTCGACGCGCCGGCGCTGCGCAGGCTCAGCGCCGACTTCGAGAAGCGGCTGGGCGAGCTCGAGGGCGAGATCCACAAGATCGCCGGCCGCGAGTTCAACGTCGGCTCGCCCAAGCAGCTCGGCGAGATCCTGTTCGACGAGCAGAAGCTGCCGGGCGGCAAGCGCAGCAAGACCGGCGCCTGGTCGACCGACGCCTCGGTGCTGGAGGAGCTGGCCGGTTCAGGCCATCCGCTGCCGGTCAAGATCCTGGAGCACCGCCAGCTCGCCAAGCTCAAGGGCACCTACACCGACGCGCTGGTGCGCGAGCTCGACGCCAGGACGGGCCGCGTGCACACCTCCTATCACATGACGGGCGCGGCGACGGGCCGGCTCGCCTCGACCGACCCCAACCTGCAGAACATCCCGGTGCGCACCGAGGAGGGCCGCAAGATCCGCGAGGCCTTCATCGCCGAGAAGGGCCACAAGCTGCTGTCGGCCGACTATTCGCAGATCGAGCTCCGCCTGCTGGCCCACGTCGCCGACATCCCGCAGCTCAAGGCCGCCTTCGAGCGCGGCGACGACATCCACGCCATCACCGCGAGCGAGATGTTCGGCGTGCCGGTCAAGGGCATGGACCCGCTGATGCGCCGGCGCGCCAAGGCGATCAATTTCGGCATCATCTACGGCATCTCGGCATTCGGCCTCGCCAACCAGCTCGGCATCGGCCAGCCCGAGGCGCGCGACTACATCGCCAGGTACTTTCAGCGCTATCCCGGCATTCGCGACTACATGGAGCGCACCAAGGACTACGCGCGCAAGCACGGCTACGTGACGACGCCGTTCGGACGCAAGATCCACCTGCGCTTCATCTCCGACAAGAGCCAGGGCATGCGCGCCTTCGCCGAGCGCGCGGCGATCAACGCCCCGCTGCAGGGCGGCGCCGCCGACATCATCAAGCGCGCCATGATCCGCCTGCCCGGCGCGCTCTCGGACGCCGGCCTCAGGGCCAGGATGCTGCTGCAGGTGCACGACGAGCTGCTGTTCGAAGTGCCGGACAGGGAGATCGACGGGACCAGGGACGTGGCACGCACGGTGATGGAAAGCGCCGCCACGCTCTCCGTGCCGCTGGTGGTCGACACCGGCGTCGGCGACAACTGGGCGGCGGCGCATTGAGACCACGGAGGAGACGGAGGACATGAAGATCTGGGGCCGATCGAACTCGATCAACGTGATGAAGGTGCTGTGGGCGGCCGACGAGTGCGGTGTCGCCTACGAGCGCGTCGATGTCGGCCTCCAGTTCGGCGGCAACAACGAGCCCTGGTACCTGAAGATGAACCCCAACGGAGTCGTGCCGACCATCGACGACGGCGGGCGCATCGTCTGGGAGAGCAACTCGGCGGTGCGCTACCTCGCGGCGCGCTACGCCTCGGGCACCCTGTGGCCGACCGATCCGGGCGAGCGCAGCGAGGCCGACCGCTGGATGGACTGGCAGCTCTCGACCATCTCCGAGCCGATGCGCATCGCCTTCTGGGGCCTCGTCCGCACGCCGCCGGAGAAGCGCGACATGGCG
Source organism: Enhydrobacter sp. (assembly GCA_025808875.1). NCBI lineage: Bacteria > Pseudomonadati > Pseudomonadota > Alphaproteobacteria > Hyphomicrobiales > Enhydrobacter > Enhydrobacter sp. The sequence goes on from CP075528.1 coordinate 4,177,435, forward strand.
GCCATCAAGAAGGCAGCCGAGGACGCCGGCAAGCTGTTCGCCCGGCTCGACGGCTGGCTCGAGGGCCGCAAGTACGTCGCCGGCCAGCACTTCACCGTGGGCGACATTCCGGTCGGCTGCTTCGTGCATCGCTGGTACGCGCTCGACATGGCGCGGCCCACGCTCGGGAACGTGAAGGCGTGGTACGAGCGGCTGGCGAGCCGGCCGGCCTACGCCCGGCACGTCATGGTGAAGCTGACCTGACGGCGGAGGTCGGCGGCGCGCCGTCGCCCGCCAGCAACGTATCGACCAACTTGCGGAACCGGGTCGGCCCGGCATCGAGGCTGGTCGGCAGCATGCGCCGACCGGGATCGAGGTCGATCAGCTTCTGCTGCGCCTCGATCAGCGCCTTGTCCTCGCCGAACGCCGCCGCGGTGACGGCGAACAGCCGCTCGAGCTTGTCCGCGTCGATGTCCTGGCGGCGGGCGCCAGCGGCGTAGAAGTAGCGCGAGGTGCGGGCCGAGACGGGCGTGACGGCCTGCTCGTCGACGCGATGGAACAGCGGCTCGCCGGCCGGCTCTCCGCCGCCGCTGCGCGCCGCCGTGCCGGCCGGCCAGAAGGTGGTGCGCTGCAGGAACAGGCCAGGGAAGAGGAAATCGTAGGTCGTCCAGACGTCGGCGCGCTCGCCGAGCTTCTTCTTCATGAAGCCGCGCGGCGGATGGTCGGTGTGCCAGCGCTGCATCCGGAGGCCGCGCTCGAGCGGCACGATGCGCGGGCGCAGCTCGGCCCATTGCGGCATGTCCATGCCCAAGGTCTTCTCGTGCGCGAAGGAGAGGTGCGAGAGGTCGAGCAGATTGTCGTCGATCAGCAGATAGTTCGCGTCGTAGTCGAGATGGCTCGCCAGCAGGCGCCACGCCGGATCGTCGAGCGCCAGCGACGACGCGATGGCCGCCGGATCGGCGAGCGACGCGTCGCCCATCCACACCCAGACCCAGCTGCCGCGCAGCTCGACCGGATAGCGCCGCACGCAGGCCGAGTTGGGGATCAGCTTCTGGCCCGGGATCTCGATGCAACTGCCGTCGGGCGCGAACTTCAGGCCGTGATACATGCAGCGCAGCGCATCGCCCTCGAGCCGGCCCATCGAGAGCGGCGCGAAGCGGTGTGGGCAACGATCCTCGAGCGCCACCACCTCGCCGCCGCCGGTCCGGTAGAGCGCCAAAGGCTGGTCGATGATGGTACGGGCATGGATGCGACCGGGCTCGATCTCCTGCGCCCAGGCGGCGACGTACCAGGCATTGCGGACCCACATGGCTTCCTCCAACCCCGTTCCTCGCGGCGGCTTGGCGGCAGGATACACCGGCGCTCAGGCCAGCCGATAGACCTCGACCGGCCGATCGTGGCCCTTGACCATGCGCGGCTCGGGCGCCGGCAGGGCGATGCCGAGCGAGGCGCGGTCCTTGACCGCGGCGACGGTGGCGCCGCTCGCCAGCACCACGATCTCCTCGCCCTCCTTCATGAACTCCTTGCCGAGCTGCTCGAAGCGCTGGGCGACGTTCACCGCGTCGCCGACCACGGTGAAGTTGACGCGGCCCGGCGCGCCGATGTTGCCGACCACGACCGGACCGGAATGCAGGCCGATGCGCATGCGGACCGGCGGCCGCCCGGCGGCGCGGCGACGCTCGTTGTCGTCGTGAACGGCCCGGGCGATGGCCAACGCGGTGCGGATCGCGCGATCGGCATGGTCCTCCATGCGCTGCAGGCCGCCCCATACCGCCATGACCGCGTCGCCGATATACTTGTCGATCACGCCGTGCTCGTTCTCGATGCAGGTGCCGACCAGCGCGAAGTGCTGGTTGAGCAGCTCCGCCGTCTCCTGCTCGGGCAGGTCCTCGGCTTGGGGCGTGAACTCGACGATGTCGGTGAACATCACCGTGACCTGGCGGCGCCGCGAGACGATCGCCTCCTCGCCGAGCTCCATCAGCCGGAAGACGAGACGGCGCGGTACGTAGGCGCCGAACCACTTGAGCGCACCGCGCGCCTTGTCGAGACTGCGGGCGGCGTCGTCGATCTCGCGCAGCAGCGAGTGCTTGTGGAAGGGTTGCTCGAACTCCAGGCGCTGGATCGACTCGGCGGCAGTGGTGATGGTGCGGATCGCGGTCGCCATGCGAAGGCCCATGACCAGGGCCAGCAGGACGGCGACGGCGAGCGTGACGGCGCCGACGATGGCGCCGTTCGTCAGACGGTCGAGCTCGGCGGTGGCGTCCTCGAACGGAAAGTACTGGCCGACCAGCCACGGGTCGGGGCCGAAGCGCAGCACCCGGCGGTAGACGAACACCCAGCGCTTGCCGTCGATCTCGACGACATGGCCGAGCTCGCCGAGTGTCCGGTCGATTTGCGGGCTGCGCACCGGCTTGCCGAAGAAGTGCGCGAGTACCGGATCGCCGATCTCGGCGATGGTCGGCAACGGCTTGGCCTCGGACAGGCCGAGGCCGCGCGGGTCGATCAGATGTCGATGGGCGAGCACATGGTCGTGATCGACCAGGATGAAGTAGTTGCCGCCGCCGGCCTGGGTGCGGTCGGCGATCAGATAGGACAGATCGCCGACGGCGACGGTGGCGATCAGGGCGCCGATGAAGGCGTCGTCGATACGCCGTACCGGGGTGCGCACGTTGAGCACGGGCTGCTTCAGCGCCTCGCTCCAGAACAACGCGCCCCAGAAGGTGCTGTGCGCGGTCTGCATCTCGCGGAACCGCTCCAGCCCGCGCTGCTGCTCGGCGAGCGAGATCGTGTCGCGGATGACCATGCCGTCGGGCTCGCGCCGCGCGCGGTGCAACTGGAGGTCGAGTGTGCCAAAGGCGACGGCCGAGACGCCCGGCACCTTGGTCATCAGCACCGCCAGCGCCTCGCGCACCGCCACCGGCTGCACGATGTCGATGCGTCCGGCGGCGACCAGCGCGGCCACGAACTCGAGCTGTTCGGTCACCGGGTCGAGCCGATTGCGCAGCAGCGACACCTGGGCATCGACAACGCGCTGCGCACGGTCGACCAGCAGGCGCTCAGCGGTTCCCGTGGCACCCGTCAGAACGGCGATGTAGGCGATGCCCGAGATCAGCGCCAGCGAGACGAAGGCGAAGGCGAGCGCCACGATCAGCGGCATCCGCCACCGCCGCCGCTCGCCGTTCGCGACCGCCGCTAAAGTGGCCTTGGACTCAGCCATGTCCCTCGGCGCCGATCAGCCAAACAGCAACTAACGCGTGTATCATTGATATTTTTTGCCATCCGTGGGATTGTTCCTGCCGCGAGGATGGGGCGGGAAATGATTCGTCGGACCACAATCTCGATGGCAATCGTGGGCGCCGCATTGATCGGATGCACGGCAACCTACCCGGTGGTGGGAAAGTTCAGCGACTACAATGAAGTGTTCCTCGGCACGGTCAACGCCGATCTGATGTCGGGCGAGAGCTTCATCGACGCATGAGGCAAGAACACCGGCCTGCGCTGCCGCGGCGCGTCGAGGGTGCTCTTCATCCCGGCCAGCAACTATTTCCTGCCGACCTGCGCCGGCCAGAAGGGCATCGCCCGGCTGCGCTGCGACGACGGCCGTTACCTGCTGGCCGACTGGACGGCGACGAGCTGCACGTCGGGCCATGGCGAGGGCGACGACAATCGCGGCGTCAGGTTCGAGTTCGCTTTCGGCATGTCCGAACAGGAGGTCATGGCGAAGCTCGGCCAGCATCGGGAGGAAGCCGCGTCGAAGCCCGATCTGCCGATCTACCGGCCGCGCCAGGTGCGCAAGGAGAAGGGATTCTCCGTCGACACCGGCTTCTTCGTCACATCGGACGGCTACCTGATGACCAACCATCACGTCGTCGACGGGTCGACCAGAATCTCCGTACCGATCGGCGGGATCGAACACACCGCGCAGTCCGTGCACAACGACCCCGCGCACGATCTGGCGCTGCTGAAGATCGAAGGCCGGTTCGCCGCCCTGCCGATCGGCTCGTCCAGCACCGTCGTGCGTGCCGATGAAGTGTTCACTCTCGGCTATCCGCTGATCACGCTGTAAGGCAACGCCCAGAAGGCCACTTTCGGGCGGGTGAATGCGCTGTCAGGCCTCTCCGACGACCCCAACTTCATCCAGTTCGACGTGCTGCTTCCGCAGAACGTCAACTTCGTCGCCAAGGTCGACAAGGCGGTGCCTCTTTTGGCCGACATCGCGACACGCGGCCGCATCGGCGGCCGTTCGCTGCAAAGCTTGGTGTAAGACTACGAGAAGTCGGTCGTCCTCGTCGTCGCGCGCTAGGGATCAGGCGGCGGCGCGGATCGCCGCCTGCTTGACCTTGCCGTCGACGTGGCTCTCGAACTGCTGGAAGTTGCTTTCGAAGCGCTTGGCAACGTCGCGCGCCGCGCTGTCGTAGGCCTTCTTGTCCTTCCAGGTGTTCTTGGGGTTGAGCACGTCGCCCGGCACGTCCGGGCAGGCGCTCGGCACCAGCATGCCGAAATGGGGATCCGGCGTGGCGGCGACCGACGCCAGCGTGCCGTCGAGCGCCGCCCGCACCATGGCCCGCGTGTGGCGGATCGACATGCGCTGGCCGACGCCGAAGCCGCCGCCAGACCAGCCGGTGTTGACCAGCCAGCACTTGACGTTCTGGCGGGCCATCTTCTCGCCCAGCATCTTGGCGTAGACCGTGGGATGACGCGGCATGAACGGCGCGCCGAAGCAGGTCGAGAAGGTCGCCTGCGGTTCGGTCACGCCCTTTTCGGTACCGGCAACGCGCGCCGTGTAGCCTGAGAGGAAGTGATACATCGCCTGCTCAGGGCTGAGCCGCGAGATCGGCGGCAGAACGCCGAAGGCGTCGGCGGTCAGCATCACGATGTTCTCGGGCGTGCCGGCGATGCCGCTTTCCAGCGTGTTCGGGATGAAGTCCAGCGGATAGCAGGCGCGCGTGTTCTCGGTGAAGCGGCCGTCGTCGAGATCGAGCGCGCCGGTGTGCGCATCGTGCACCACGTTCTCGAGCACCGTGCCGAAGCGGCCGGTCGTCGCGTAGATCTCGGGCTCGGCCTCGCGGCTGAGCTTGATCACCTTCGCATAGCAGCCGCCCTCGAAGTTGAAGAGGCTGTTCTCCGCCCAGCCATGCTCGTCGTCGCCGATCAGGGTACGTGACGGATCGGCCGACAACGTCGTCTTGCCGGTGCCGCTCAGGCCGAAGAAGATCGCCACGTCGCCCTTCGATCCGATATTGGCCGAGGCGTGCATCGGCAGCACGTTCTTGTCGGGCAGCAGGTAGTTCAGGATGGTGAACACCGATTTCTTGATCTCGCCGGCGTACCAGGTGCCGCAGATCGCCACGACACGTTCGCTGAAATTCACCAGGATGGCGCAATCCGAGGCGGTGCCGTCGAGCGCTGGATCGGCCTGGAAGCCGGGCAGGTTGAGAATGGTGAAATCGGGTTTGAACCCTTCAAGCTCCTCGGCGCGCGGCCGCAGGAACATGTTGCGGGCGAAGAGATTGTGCCACGCCGTCTCAGTCACGACGCGCACGCCGATGCGATGGGCGGGGTCGGCGCCGGCCCAGCAGTCGCGTGCGAACAGCTCGCGGCGCTGGGCGTAGGCCATCATCCGGTTATAGAGGGCGCGATAGCGTTCGGGCGAGATCGGCTTGTTGGTCTTGCCCCAGTCGATGCGGCTCCTGGTGCCCGTGTCCTCGACGAAGAATTTGTCGTTGGGTGAACGGCCGGTGTGCACGCCGGTGCGCACCACGAAGGCCCCGCCGTCGGCGACCGCACCCTCGCGGCGCCGGACGGCTTCCTCGTAAAGCGCCGGCACGGAGAGGTTCCAGTTCACCTTCTCGAGATTCTTCAACCCGAGTGCATCGAGGCCAACTTTCGGTACGACGAAGCCCGTCTGTGCCACTAGCGCTTCTCCCTGCTTCCCTGGGCAATTCCCGGCGCGCCGAAGCCCCTCCGAGTTGCCCTGAACGTCACGTCGCCCTTTAGGTTGCCCGCCGCCGGGCGGCAAGGGCGAAGGGCGGAATAGTGTGGATCGACTTTCGCAGTCGCGAACAGCATGCCGCGACGCGGAATCACGCGGCGCGTGCCTTGGCGACCAGCGCGATCAAGGCCTGACGGGCCTGCCCTGCCGCCGCGAGCGGGCTCTCGAACGGCAGGCGGGCCACCCGGCCGGCGCGGCGCAGGTCGATACCCTCGGCATCGACCCCCGTCATCCTCCAGTCGCTGCCCGGCAGGCCGAGCAGCTTGCCGGCATAGAGCTGGACGGCATCGCCGTGATCGTCGTTCATGTGGGCGACGATGCCGGCCTCGCTCTCCATCAACTCGGGCAGCGGCGGCACCGCCAGAAGCTCCGTCGCATCGAGCCATTTGATCCTGCCGAAGCCGGCGACAAGATGAACGCGCTCCGGCACGACGCGATAGAGGTGGAAATCCTTGAAGCCCGCATACATGGCCGCATCGGGATGCCGCGCCAGGAATCGTCGCGTGAGACGTTCGTCGTCGACCGGCGCGGCACGCCCCAGCACCGAGGCGCGCGCGCCGGTCAGCGGCTGATCGAGGCCAGCGGTGCCGTCGAACAGCAGAGACACCCGCGCATCGGCCGCGATCGCCTTGCTGTGCTCGGCCAGGTCGCTGAGCAACAGGAGAGGCGACAGATCGTGATCCACCGCCACCAGGACGAGCGAAGCGTAGGGCCAGGCGGGCTCACCCTCGGCACCGGTCGGCAAGGCCGTCGCAAGGGCCGCGCGATCGAGCCCGCGAAGCAGGTCGCGCACCGCCCGGGATGTGTCATCCGTCATGGTGGGATCAAAAAAGCCGCAATTCGCACGTTATCGGTGGCAGATCGGGCGGGCGGCAGCAACCGCCCGGTCTGTGGTAACATTATGGACCAGGCCGCCAGGAGAAGTCACGCCGTGCGCAAGAACATCGCCCTCGTCGACGACGATCGCAACATTTTGACCTCCGTGTCGATGCTGCTCGAAGCCGAAGGGTTCCAGGTCAAATCCTACCCCGACGGCGCCTCCGCGCTCGAAGGCCTCAACCAGGCACCGCCCGACCTGGCGATCTTCGACATCAAGATGCCGCGCATGGACGGCATGGAACTGCTCAACCGGATTCGCAAGACCCAGACCTTCCCGGTGATCTTCCTGACGTCCAAGGACGAGGAGATCGACGAGGTGCTGGGCCTGCGCATGGGCGCCGACGACTTCATCCGCAAGCCGTTCTCGCAGCGACTCCTGCTCGAGCGCATCCGCGCCGTGCTGCGACGGACCGACGGCGGCGGCGCCAAGGGCGAGGGCGGAACGGAGCGGATCGTGCGCGGCGAGCTGGTGCTCGATCCGAGCCGGCACCAGTGCACGTGGAAGGGCAAGGAAGTGCATCTCACGGTCACCGAGTTCCTGTTGCTGAAATCGCTCGCGGAGCGGCCCGGCCACGTCAAGAACCGCGACCAGTTGATGGATGCCGCCTACGGCGAGACGATCTACGTCGACGACCGCACGATCGACAGCCACATCAAGCGCGTGCGCCGCAAGTTCCGCGAGGTCGACGGCGAGTTCGAGCAGATCGAAACGCTCTATGGCATTGGATACAGATACCGCGACGCCTAGGCGGGAGACTCCGGCAGACACTCCGACCGCGGCGACGTCGCCCCTCAAATCCGCGATCCGCGGCCTGTGGCCCGGCGCGCGCCGACGGGCCGAGACCGCGGCGGAGCGGGCCGAGTCGCCGTCGCTGCTGCGCCGCCGCCGCAGCCCCAATCGCCGCCATTCCCCGCTCACCCGGCGCATCCTGCTGCTCAATATCGTGCCGGTCGCGCTGTTGGCGCTCGGCGCGGTCTATCTCAGCGACTACGAGGAGGAGCTGATCGATGCCGAGCTCGCCTCGCTGTCGGTGCAGGGCGAGATGGTGGCCGCCGGCATCGGCGAGGTCGCCGTGGTCGGCGGCGAGACCACCGTCAACCGCCTCGATGCCGAGGCGGCGCGCCAGCTCCTGACGCGCCTCGTCCGGCCGACCGGCGTGCGGGCACGCCTGTTCAGCGAGACCGGCGAGCTGCTCGGCGACTCGGCGGTCCTGACCGAGGCCGGGCGCATTCACAGCGCCCCGCTGCCGCCACCCGAGGAGCCGGTCGACGAACCGCGCCCGCTGATCGATCGCATCAGCGACTGGATCGGCCACCAGCTGTCCCGCCACGAACGCTACTCCGAGTATGTCGAGCGCCCGGTGCCCACGATCCGTGACTTCCCCGAGGCGGCGAGCGCGTTGCGCGGCTTCAACGCCTCGGCCGTCCGCGTGGCGGGCGATGGCAGGCTGCTGCTCAGCGCCGCCGTGCCCGTTCAGCGCTACAAGCAGGTGCTGGGTTCGCTGATGCTGACGCGCGACAACCGCGCCATCGCCGCGTCGCTGCGCGAGGTGCGCTACGACATGCTGACCATCGCCGTGGCGGCACTCGGCATCACCGTGCTGCTCTCGCTTTATCTCGCGGGAACCATCACCCAGCCGATCGTGCGGTTGGCACGCGCCGCCGACGACGTGCGGCTGGCGCGCGCGAGCCGGCCGACGATTCCCGATCTCGGCAAGCGCGGCGACGAGATCGGCGATCTCAACGACGCCCTGCGCTCGATGACCGAGGCGCTGTGGCAGCGCATCAACGCCATCGAGAGCTTCGCCGCCGACGTGGCGCACGAGCTCAAGAATCCGCTGACCTCGCTGCGCTCGGCGATCGAGGTCGCCGCCCGTCCCGATCTCGAGCCGGAACGCCGCGCCCGCCTGATGGCCATCGTCATCGACGACATCAACCGGCTGAACCGGCTGATCTCCGACATTTCCGACGCCTCGCGGCTCGACGCCGAACTGATGCGCGGCGAGGTAAAGCCGGTCGACCTGAAGGCGCTGCTCGACGACATGATCCGGCACTACGTGCGGACCGAGGCGCAGCGGGCGGCAGTCGACGTCGACCTGCGCATCGCCGCCAACCCGCCCTTCACCGCGCACGGCCACGACGGCCGCTACGGGCAGGTGTTCCGCAACGTGATCGAGAACGCCCTGTCCTTCAGCCCGCCCGACTCGCGCATCGTCATCGAGCTCATGCGCGAGCCGCGCAACGGCCCCTTCGTGGTCACCATCGACGACGAGGGCCCCGGCATTCCCGAGGAGAATCTCGAATCGATCTTCCAGCGCTTCTATTCCGAGCGGCCGACCGAGCATTTCGGCCGGCATTCGGGGCTGGGATTGTCGATCTGCCGGCAGATCATGGAGACCTATGGCGGCTCGATCGCCGCCTCCAACCGCCGCGCCGCCGACGGCCGCGTGCTGGGCGCGCGTTTCACCATCCGCATTCCCTCGGCCAACCGGAAATAGGCGCGGCACCATGTTCATCCACGCGACCACCGTGGCCTTCAAGTCCACCGGCGGATCGTGGCGAGCCGCCCTGCTGCGCGGACCGTCGGGATCCGGCAAGTCGGACCTGGCCTTGCGTGCGCTCGAGGCGGGCGGCCGGCTGGTGGCCGACGACCAGACGCACGTGGCGCGCAAGGGACGCGGCCTGATCGCCACCCCGCCAGCGGCGCTGGCCGGCATGATCGAGGTGCGGGGCCTGGGGATCGTGCGCCTCGGCCGGATGAAGCTGCTGTCCCGGGCGGCGGTGGGCCTGCTCGTCGACCTGGTCCCGGCGGATCGTATCGATCGGCTTCCCGAGGCCCGCCACGAGGCATTGCTGGGCGTCGACCTGCCGGTCCTGGCGCTCGCTCCCTTCGAGGCCTCCGCCGCCGCCAAGTTGCGCCTTGCGCTGGCCCGAACCGCCCGCGCATGATCGCCGTTGTCGCCATGCCCGACAGCCCGACGACGAGCCCTTCGACCAAGATCGCTGAGACCCGGCGCCCTTTCGTCCTGGTCACCGGCCTGTCCGGCGCCGGCCGGATCACGGCGCTCCACGCCCTCGAGGATTTGGGCTACGTCGCCGTCGACAACGTGCCGCTGCCGCTGCTCGGCGACCTGATGCGGTCGACCGCGGGCAGCCCGGGCGAAATGGCCGCTCCTCTCGCCTTCGGCGTCGACACGCGCACCTACGGCTTCGACGCGCAGGACCTGCTGCGCCGCCTGCGCGAGCTGCGCCTGCGCACCGATCTCGTGCCGCGGCTGCTCTACCTCGACTGCGACACAGAGACGTTGCGCCGGCGCTACACCGAATCGCGCCGGCCGCACCCGCTGGCACCCGACCGGCCGGTGGTCGACGCCATCGTCGACGAGCGCAAGCGGATCGAATGGCTGCGCGACTCGGCCGATGTCGTGATCGACACCTCGACCCTGACGCCGCACCAGCTCAAGCAGCTGCTCGCCGGCCATTTCGCGCTGGGCGACCATCCGCGCACGCGCATCGCCGTGACGTCGTTCTCCTTCCGGCGCGGCCTGCCGCGCGAGGCCGACCTCGTGTTCGACGTGCGCTTCCTCAAGAACCCGCACTACGTGCCGCCGCTCAAGCCGATGACGGGCGCCGATCCGGAGGTCGTCGCGTTCATCGAGTCGGATCCCGACTATCGTCCCTTCCTCGACGGGCTGCGCGGGTTGCTGACGCCGCTGCTGCCGCGATTCGACACGGAGGGCAAGTCCTATTTGACCATCGCCGTCGGCTGCACGGGCGGCCGGCACCGCTCGGTGGCGGTCGCCGAGGCGCTGGCGGCATGGTTGCGCGCGGCCGGACGCTCGGTCACTCTCACGCATCGCGACGTCGACGTCCGGGGCGGGCCGACGGTGGGGAACAAGACGGGCGTGGAAGAATGATCGGTATCGTACTGGTGACGCACGGCAACCTGGCGCGCGAATTCCTGGCCGCGCTGGAACACGTGGTGGGCCCGCAGCAATGCGTGTCCGCCGTCTGCATCGGCGCCGAAGACGACATGGAAAAGCGGCGGGCCGAGATCCTGGAGCGCGCCCGCGCCTGCGACAGCGGCGACGGCGTGATCCTGCTGACCGACATGTTCGGCGGCACGCCGTCCAACCTCGCCATCTCGATCATCGATCACGCGCGCGTCGAGGTGCTGGCCGGCGTCAATCTGCCGATGCTGGTGAAGCTGGCCGGCGTGCGCAACCGGCCGATCGCCGAGGCGGTGCGCATCGCGCAGGAGGCGGGCCGAAAATACATCACCGTCGCCTCGCGTCTCCTCGCCAGGGAAGCTTCATGAGCGAGGCCGCCGACGCCGCCGTCGGAACCATTCGCCGCCGCTTGACCATCACCAACAGGCGCGGCCTGCATGCCCGCGCCGCCGCCAAGTTCGTGCGCACCGCCGGGCAGTTCGATGCCACCAGCCGCGTCGGCTTCAAAGGCCAGGAGGTGTCCGGCCTGTCCATCATGGGCCTGATGATGCTGGCCGCCGGCATCGGCAGCCAGATCGAACTCGCCTGTGCGGGCCGCCAGGCCGCCGAGGCGATGGCCGCGCTGTCGGCGCTGGTCGAGGGGAAGTTCGGGGAGGACTAGCGCCGCGTCGTCTCTGCGGGCGGAGGCTCAGAGCGGCGGGCTATTTCCGCCAGTAAGTCATGGCGTTCACCGTTGGTCCGGGGCCGACATAGGCTCGAATACGGATGTCGCCGTCTTGCTCGCACGGACCTCCAAGGGTGGGGAAGATACTGATGCGATAGTACCTGACGGGGATCGTACGGTCACAGACACGGCAACCAGGGCACGAGGCCTGCCGGGGATCGGCGGTGCACTGGAACTGATATCTGTCGATCAATCCCTCGAGACCAATCTGAGTCATCTCGATGCGAAGGGACTCTTCCAGCTTCTCGTTTCTTCCCCAACTATTCAAAGGATCGGATACCCGTTGAAACGCCGGTTGGTAGCTTCGCCTTGGAGGTGATGCGTATGCCCGTTCTCCCAGCATTCTCCTGAGCAGCCGGCAACCGAGAAGATCAAAGCGACGGTTACGCTCGCCCTCGAGCGCGGTGATGCTCGTCGCCCGCCGTAGCGACGGGATAAAGCGCCGGGCATATCGCCATAAATTCTTGCTTATATGCGCATGGGACGCGTTGAGGCGGCGCGAGGGCGCTGATAAGACACGGCCATATTCCACGCCGCACCTTTCCCGCTAGGAGCGCCCTCAATGGCTCAGGATTACGTCGTCAAGGATATCGGGCTGGCCGACTGGGGCCGCAAGGAAATCGACATGGCCGAGACCGAGATGCCCGGCCTGATGGCGATCCGCAAGGAGTTCGGCCCGAAGAAGCCGTTGAAGGGCGCGCGCGTCGCGGGCTCGCTGCACATGACCATCCAGACGGCGGTACTGATCGAGACCCTGAAGGCGCTGGGCGCCGACGTGCGCTGGGCCTCGTGCAACATCTACTCGACCCAGGATCACGCCGCGGCGGCGATCGCCAAGTCGGGCACGCCGGTGTTCGCGGTCAAGGGCGAGAGCCTCGAGGAGTACTGGGACTACACCCACAAGATTTTCGAATGGGGCGACGGCGGCACGCCGAACATGATCCTCGACGACGGCGGCGACGCCACCCTGCTGGTCCATCTCGGCATGCGCGCCGAGAAGGATCCGTCGCTGATCGCCAAGCCGACCAACGAGGAGGAAGAGGTCCTCTACAAGGCGATCGCCAGGACCAACAAGGAAAAGCCCGGCTGGTACGCCAAGCTCGGTGCCAGCATCAAGGGCGTGACCGAGGAGACGACCACGGGCGTGCACCGTCTCTACCAGATGGAGAAGGAAGGCCGGCTGCTGTGGCCCGCCATCAACGTCAACGACTCGGTCACCAAGTCGAAGTTCGACAATCTCTACGGCTGCCGCGAGTCGCTGGTCGACGGCATCCGCCGCGGCACCGACGTAATGATGGCCGGCAAGGTCGCCATGGTCGCGGGCTTCGGCGACGTCGGCAAAGGCTCGGCCGCCTCGCTGCGCCAGGCCGGCTGCCGCGTCATGGTCTCCGAGGTCGATCCGATCTGCGCCCTGCAGGCGGCGATGGAGGGCTACGAGGTCGTGACCATGGAAGACGCGGCGCCCAAGGCCGACATCTTCGTCACCGCCACCGGCAACGTCGATGTCATCACGCTCGACCACATGAAGGCGATGAAGCATCGCGCGGTGGTCTGCAACATCGGCCACTTCGACAGCGAGATCCAGATCGCCAGCTTGCGGAACTTCAAGTGGCATCACGTCAAGCCGCAGGTCGACGAGATCGAGTTCCCCGACGGCAAGCGCATCATCGTTCTGTCCGAGGGCCGGCTCGTCAATCTCGGCAACGCCACCGGCCATCCGAGCTTCGTGATGTCGGCCTCGTTCTCCAACCAGACCTTGGCCCAGGTCGAAATCTGGACCAACCCGGGCAAGTACGAGAAGAAGGTCTACACCCTGCCCAAGACGCTCGACGAGAAGGTGGCGGCGCTGCACCTAGAGAAGGTCGGCGCCCGGCTGACCAAGCTGCGCGCCGACCAGGCGAAATATATCGGCGTACCCGAGGCGGGCCCCTTCAAGGCCGAGCAGTATCGCTACTGATCGACCCACAGCGTCGTCGTGATAGAAGTCGGCATCGGAGACCCGGTGCCGACTTCACTGTTTCTGCCCGACGAGGCCGCGACCGAGCGGCTGGGTGCTGAACTCGCCGAACGGCTGCGGCCGCGCGATGTCCTCGCGCTGCGCGGCGGGCTGGGCGCCGGCAAGACGACGCTCGCCCGCGCCATCCTGCGCGCCGCCGCGGGCGATCCGGCGCTGGTCGTGCCGAGCCCGACCTTCACCCTGGTCGAGGTCTACGACACACGGCGCGGCGCGTTCTGGCATTTCGACCTCTACCGCCTCGAGGCGCCCGAGCAGGTCTTCGAGCTCGGCTGGGAAGAGGCGCGGGCCGATGGCATCGTTCTGATCGAATGGCCGGAGCGGCTGGGCGCGCTGCTGCCGCCGCACAAGCACGTGAGCCTGGAGATCGAGGGCGATGGACGTCGGGCGTCGATCGATGTCTGAGCGGGCGGTGCTGCGCGCCGAGTTCGTGAGGCGCTCCGGCTGGGCTGACGCTGAGGAGCGCCTGCTGGCGGGCGATGCCTCGTTCCGGAAATATTTCCGGCTGACCCGTGCCGGCGGCACCGTCGTGGTCATGGACTCGCCCGCGGCGCACGAACCCGTCGAACCCTTCGTGCGCGTCGGCCGGCACCTGCTCGCGCTCGGCCTCAGCGCGCCGGAGATCTATGCCGAGGATCTGGGCAACGGCTTCCTGCTGCTCGAGGACCTGGGCGACGACACCTTCGCGCGCGTTCTGGCGCGGGGCGGCGACGAACGGGAGCTCTATCTGCGCGCCACCGACGTGCTGGTGACGCTCTACCAGGCACCGGACCACGGCCTGCTGCCCGGGCTCGGGAGCTACGCCGGAGAGGCGCTGGTCGAGGCGGCGATCCTGCTGCCCGAATGGTACCTGCCGGCCGCGTCGGGCCGTCCGGCGCCGGATGACGAAGTCGCGGCCTATCGCGATGCCTGGCGCGCGTGCTTCGCCCAACTGCCCACGACCGAAGAGGCGCTGCTGCTGCGCGACTACCACAAGGACAACCTCCTGTGGCTGCCCGAGCGGCCGGGCGTGCGCGCCTGTGGCCTGCTCGACTTCCAGGACGCCCAGCAGGGCCATCCGTCGTACGATCTCGTCTCGCTGGTCGAGGATGCGCGTCGCGACGTGTTGCCCGACGTGCAAGCCGCGTGCATCGACCGTTACATCGCCGCCACCGGCCTCGATTCGGCCGACTTCCGCACCGGCTTCGCGCTGATGGCGGCGCAGCGGCACGCCCGCATCATCGGCCTCTTCGTGCGGTTGCTGGAACGCGACGGCAAGCCCGAGTACCTGCGACACCTGCCGCGCGTCTGGCGCATGTTCGAACGGCACCTGCGGCACGAGGCGCTGGCGCCGTTGCGCGACTGGGTCGACCGTGTGCTGCCGCCCGAGTGGCGGCGCATCGGCGCCGAGTGATGGGTCCCGTGATTCGCTCGGCGATGATCCTGGCGGCCGGCCGCGGCGAGCGCATGCGGCCCTTGACCGACACCACGCCCAAGCCGCTCATTCCCGTCGCCGGCCGGTCGATGCTCGACCGCGCCATGGATCGCCTGGCGGAGCATGGCGTGCGCAACCTGGTGATCAACGTGCACCATCTCGGCGAGCAGATCGCGAGCCATGTCGGTGGACGCGCGCATGTCGTGCGCGAGGACCGCCTGCTGGAGACCGGCGGCAGCCTGAAGAACGCCCTGCCGCTGCTGGGTGACGGGCCGTTCTTCGTGCTGAACGGCGATGGGCTGTGGACCGATGGCGCCATTCCGATGCTGCGCCGCCTCGAGGCGATGTGGGACCCTCGCATCATGGACGCGCTGCTGCTGCTCCATCCGCTCGATCGGGCGATCGGTCGCGAGCCGACCGACCACGGCGACTATTTCCTCGATTCCGACGGCCGCGCCCGCCATCGCGGTGGCGCGGCGGCGGCGCCCTATCTGTTCGCCAGCGTCTCGGTGTGCGACCGCCGCCTGCTCTACAACGCGCCCGACGGCCCGTTCTCGCTGGTCCGGCTATGGCACCGGGCCCAGGCTGCCGGCCATCTCTACGGCCTCGTGCACGACGGAAAGTGGTTCCATGTCGGCACGCCGCGGGCGCTGGCCGAGGCCGAGCGGGAATTGCCGTGAGGGGCATCTACACGATCGGCCTCGACCGGCGCTTCGCCGACGAGCTGGCGCGCGGCCTGCTGGCCGAGCACGGCGCCGAGCCGCTCGCCCTTGCCGACATGCTGATCCTGGTACCGACGCGCCGCTCGGTGCGTGCGCTCCGCGAAGCCTTCCTCCGCGCCTCGGGCGGCAAGCCCGCGATCCTGCCGCGCATGGTGCCGCTGGGCGACGTCGACGAGGACGAATGGAGCGACCTGCCGGGCGAGGGCGAGGCCGTCGACTTGCCGCCGGCCATCGCGCCCGCCGAGCGCGAGGCGCTGCTCGCCGCGCTCGTTGCCCGCTTCCGGGACGACCAGGGCCAGCCGGCCGCCCGGACGGCGGCGCAAGCGCTGAAGCTCGCGCGCGAGCTCGCGCGCCTGCTCGACGAGCTCGCCATCGACGGCGTGCCGTTCGACAGGCTCGAGACGCTGGTCGAGGGCAACTTCGCCCGTCACTGGCAGCGCACGCTGGAGTTCCTCGCCATCGTCGGCGAGCACTGGCCCCGCGTGCTGGCTGAGCGCGGCCAGGTCGACGCGCTCGAGCGGCGCACGCGATCGATCCGCGCGCAGGCCGAGCGCTGGCGGGCCAGCCCGCCGGCGGGCCCGGTGATCGCCGCCGGTTCGACCGGTTCGCAGCCGGCGACGCGCGAACTGCTGGGCGTCGTCGCCGGCCTGCCCGCCGGCTGCGTCGTCCTGCCGGGGCTCGACCGCGCCATGGAC
The DNA here is from genome assembly GCA_025808875.1 of Enhydrobacter sp. Lineage (NCBI taxonomy): Bacteria > Pseudomonadati > Pseudomonadota > Alphaproteobacteria > Hyphomicrobiales > Enhydrobacter > Enhydrobacter sp. Next base: position 4,193,804 of record CP075528.1, read on the forward strand.
GAAGAGAGCTGGCGCGCGCTCGAACCCTCGCATCCGCAATTCGGCCTGCGCGAGTTGCTGGCGGCGCTCGGCGCGGAGCGCAGCGGGGTAGCCGAATGGCCGGGCGGCCCCGGCGACGCGGCGCGGCGCCATCTCATCACCGAGTTGATGCGGCCTGCGGCGACGAGCGATTCGTGGTCGAAACCCGAGGCCGCCGCACTCGAGCACGTCACGCGCGTGGATTGCGCCCATCCGCACCAGGAGGCCGTCGTGATCGCGCTGGCGCTGCGCGAGGCCCTCGAGACCGGCCGGCGCACCGCCGCCCTCGTCACGCCCGACCGCGATCTCGCGCGCCGAGTCGCCGCCGAGCTGCGGCGCTGGAACATCGAGATCGACGATTCGGCCGGCCGGCCGCTCGCCGACGCGCCGTCCGCGACGCTGCTGCGCGCGCTGCTGGCGGCGCTCGATTCGGGCTTCGCACCGGTCGACCTGCTGTCGCTCCTCAAGCACCCGCTCTGCACCCTGGGCTTCGAGCGCGCCTTCCTGCTCGCCGCGGCGCGCCGCCTCGACCGCAGGCACCTGCGCGGACTGAAGCCGCAGGCCGGCCTCGACGTCCTGCGCCGCAAGGCTGCGCAGGAACCGGAGATCGTCGCGATGCTCGACCGTCTCGCCGAAGCGACCGCGCCGCTCGCGGAACTGATGACGACGACGTCGCCGGTCGAGACCCTGCTGCGGGAGACCGTTGCAGCCGCCGAGCGGCTGGCACCGGCCGACACGTTGTGGTCGGGCGAGGCCGGCGAAGAGCTGGCCGACGCGCTGGCGGAACTGGCCGCGGCCTGGCGATCGGCGGCCGACGTGCGGCCGGGCGAATGGCCGGCGCTGCTGACGGTGCTGCTCGACGGCCGCACCCTGCGCCCCGCTTACGGCCGTCATCCGCGGCTCGCCATCTGGGGACCGCTCGAAGCCCGCCTGCAGCGCGCCGACCTCCTGATCCTGGGCGGCCTGAACGAGGGGACCTGGCCGCCGTCGGTCGACACGGGGCCATGGATCAACCGGCCGATGCGCGCCGCGCTCGGCCTGCCTCAGCCGGAGCGGCGCATCGGCCAGTCGGCGCACGACTTCGCCGCCGCACTCGCCGCCGAGCGCGTGCTGCTGACGCGCGCCGAGCGTGAAGGCGGCGCACCGACCGTGCCGTCGCGCTGGCTGGCGCGTCTCGACGCCTTGTTCGGTTACGACCCGGCGGCCGGCGTCGCGCCCGAGTACATCCAGCGCGGCCGGCGCACCTACTTCGCCTGGGCCGAGAAGATCGACGATGCCGGCCGCTATGAACCGTGGTTGCGTCCCGAGCCCCGGCCGCCCGTCGAGGCCCGGCCAACACGGCTTTCGGTGTCGAGCGTCGAGCAATGGCGGCGCGATCCCTACGGCCTATACGCGCGCCGCATCCTGCGCCTGGAGGCGCTCGATCCGCTGGAGGCCGAGCTCGGCGCCGCCGATCGTGGATCGGCCCTTCACAAGGCGCTCGACGAGTTCCTGAAGGCGCACTCGTCCGGCGCATTACCGGTCGACGCGCTCGAGCGCTTCGAGCGCCTGGGCGAGCGGCACCTCGCCGGGGTGCTGACGGCCCCGGCCGAGCGTGCCTTCTGGTGGCCGCGCTTCCAGCGCCTGGCCAGCTGGTTCATCGGCGCCGAGCGCGCGCGGCGCGCCGCCGGCACGCGGCTGCTCGCGAGCGAGACGCGGGGATCGTTGCAGGTCGGTTCGCTCACCATCGAGGCCATCGCCGATCGCATCGACGAAATCGAACCGGGTGGCTGGGAGGTCATCGACTACAAGACCGGAAGAGTGCCCTCGCCGCGTGAGCTCGAAGCGCTGTTCGCGCCGCAGCTGTTGCTCGAAGCGGCGATGGCCGAGCGCGGCGGCTTCGCCGACATCGAGGGCAAGGCGCGCGCCGTGCATCTCTCATACTGGCAGGCCAACGGCCTCGGCGAGGGCGGCCAGCAGAAGGAGATCAAGGACAGCGACCGGCTGGTGCCCGAGATGCTGGCGCTGGTGGCCCGGATGGTGGCCCATTTCGGCGATCCGCGGACGCCCTATGCCGCGCTGCCGTGGCCGCAATTCACTCCCCACTTCAACGACTACGCCCATCTCGAGCGTGTCGCGGAGTGGTCGACCGCGGGCGGAGGCGAGGAATGAGCGAGGTCCTCGACCTGCTGTCCCTCGCCAGCGACGCCCAGCGCAGCGCCACGTCGCCCGCGCACTCTGCCTGGGTCGAGGCCAATGCCGGCACCGGCAAGACCAAGGTCTTGACCGACCGGGTGACGCGCCTCCTGCTGGCCGGTGTTCCGCCCGAACGCATCCTTTGCCTCACCTTCACCAAGGCGGCGGCGGCGGAGATGCGCAATCGCCTCGCCCTCCAGCTCGGCCGCTGGGCGATGGCCGAGCCGACCATGCTCGACGAGCAGATCGAGGCACTGATCGACCGGCCACCCGAGGCCGCGGAGCGCGTGCTGGCGCGCCGGCTCTTCGCGCGCGTGCTCGATGCGCCGGGCGGCATCAACATCCTCACCATCCACGCCTTTTGCCAGGCGCTGCTCAAGCGCTTTCCGCTCGAGGCCGCCGTCGCGCCGGGCTTCGAGGTGCTCGACGAGGGCGAGGCGGCCAAGCTGCTGCGCCACGCCCAGGACGAACAGGTCGAAGCATTGAGCCGTCCCGATGCTCCGGCCGCGCTCGCCGCAGCGCTGGCCGCGGTGGCCGGCCGCATCTCCATCGCCGAGTTCCAGGAGTTGATGACGAGGCTGCTCGGCGAGCGGGCCTGGCTCATGGCCGAGATCGGCGGCGAGGACGGGTTGGCCGCCCTGCGCCGGCGCCTCGCCCAGGGGCTGCGCTGCGACGTCGTGCCGACATTCGACGAGGCGTCGATGCGCGCCGCGGCACGGGCGCTGATCGCGGCCGGCGGCAAGACCGATCCGCCGCGCGGCGAGGCGATCGCCCGCCGGCTCGAGACCGGCGAGGAGGGCGACGACTATCGCGCCGTCTTCTTCACCGACAAGGGCGAGCTGCGCGCGAGGCTCGCGACCAAGGCGGCCACGAAGGCCATGCCGAACATCGAGGACGTGCTCGCCGACGAAGCCGAGCGTCAGCAGTGCCTGCGCGGCATCGCCCTCGTCGAGCTCACCGTCGGCCTGCTGCGCCTCGGCCTCGACATCGCCCGGCGCTATGCCAACGCCAAGCGCCGGCGCGCGACGCTCGACTACGACGACCTGATCGTCGCCACGCGGCACCTGCTGGAGGGTGCCGACAGTGCCGCCTGGGTGCTCTTCAAGCTCGACGGAGGCATCGACCACGTGCTGGTCGACGAGGCGCAGGATACCAACCCCGACCAATGGGAGGTGATCCGCCGGCTCACCGAGGAGTTCTTCACCGGCGAGGGCGCGGTCGACCGCAACCGCACCGTTTTCGCCGTCGGCGACACCAAGCAGTCGATCTTCGGCTTCCAGCGCGCCGATCCGCGCAAGCTCGCCGAGATGCGCGACTGGTTCCACGAGCGCAGCCACGACGCCCGCAAGCACTTTCAACCGGTCGACCTCACTGTTTCGTTCCGCTCGACGCCGGCGGTTCTCGACGCCGTTGACTGGGTTTTCGCCCAGAACGAGGCGGCACGCGGGGTCGTCTCGTCCGGCCCGATCGTCCACCTCGCAAGCCGCAAGGAGGAGCCGGGGCGGGTCGAGCTCTGGCCGCTCGTTCAGTCGGACAAGGAGGAAGTCGACACCTCCGACCTGTCGGCCGAGCGCACATCCCTGAAGCTGCCGCACGAGCGGCTGGCGCGGCTGGTCGCGGCACACGCCAAGAGCCTGATCGGCCGCGAACGGCGGGCGCGACGCGGCGAGAAGCTGCACGAGGGCCACTTCATGGTGCTGGTCCGGCGGCGCAACGCCTTCGTCAACGCGCTGGTGCGTGCGCTCAAACGCGAGCAGCTCGAGGTGGCGGGCGTCGACCGGCTCGACCTCATCGAGGAGCTGGCGATTCAGGACCTGCTGGCGCTGGCCCGCTTCGTGCTGCTGCCGCAGGACGACCTCAACCTCGCTTGCCTCCTGAAGTCGCCACTGGTCGGGCTCGACGAGGACCGGCTGTTCGAGCTCGCCTGGCGACGCCCGGGGCGGTTGTGGCGCGCGCTGCGCGAGCGTGCCGGCGAGCCTGCCTTCGCCGAGGCCCATGCCCGACTGGCGGCATGGCTGGCGCGCGCCGATTTCGTCACGCCGTTCGACTTCTTCGCCCAGGTGCTCGGCCCAGAGCGCGGTCGAGAGCGCCTGCTGCTGCGCCTCGGCCGCGAGGCATCGGACCCGATCGACGAATTGCTGGCGCGCGCACTGCAATACCAGCACGACGAGCCCGGCTCGCTGCAAGGCTTCCTGCGCTGGTTCGAGAGCGGCGGTGGCGAGATCAAGCGCGATCTCGAGCAGAACCGGCGTCGGGAGGTCCGCATCCTGACGGTCCACGCCTCGAAGGGCCTGCAGGCGCCGATCGTCTATCTGCCCGACACGACCCGCGTACCGGGCGACCTCGAGCGCCTCCTGCCCGCCGGCGACGGCAAGACGCGGCTGTGGCTGCCGCGCGCGGAGGACGCCAACGAGGCGGCCCGCGCCTGGCGCGCCCAGGCGAAGGATCGGGCGATGGAGGAGCAGAACCGCTTGCTTTATGTCGCCATGACCCGCGCCGAGGACCGCCTCTATGTCGGCGGATGGGTCGGAACGCGCCCGCCGGATCGTGGCTGCTGGTACGAGCGCATCGCCCAGGGGCTGGCGGCCAGCGCGGGGGAAGCCGACGGCGGACGCAATAGCGCGCGAGCGCGAACCTTCGACTTCGCGACCTATCTCGGCGCCGATGCCTGGGCAGGCGACGGCTTCGAGCTGACCAACGAGGGGCGGATCGAGGTGCCGGACCAGGAGGAACTCGCGATCGCGCAGGCCGTCGACATGCCACCGTGGGTGACGGTGCCCGCTCCGGCGGAACCCGACCCGCCGACGCCGCTGGCGCCTTCCCAGCCTTTGCCCGATGAAGCCGTCGCTGCGTCCCGCGCCTTCAGCCCGTTCGCAGCGGGCGATACACGACGCTGGCAGCGCGGCCGGCTGCTGCACGAGCTGCTGCACCGGCTGCCCGACATCGCGGCCCCCGAGCGCGCGGCAGCGGCCCGACGCTTTCTCGGCCGTCCGGCGCACGGGCTGGCCGACGGCGAGGTCGAACAGTGGGCCGCGGAAGCCCTGGCGGTCACGGAGGCGCCGCAGCATGCGGCCTTGTTCGGCCCGGCTTCGCGCGCCGAGGTACCATTGATCGGCACGCTGCAAACCGCGCGCGGCACCTTCACCGTGAGCGGTCAGGTCGACCGGCTGGCGGTCACCCAACGCGAGATCCTGATCGTCGACTTCAAGACCAACCGGCCGCCGGCGGCGTCGGTCGCCGAGGTTCCCCTCGTTTATCGACGACAGCTCGCGCTCTATCGGACGCTTCTTGCCGGCCTCTATCCGAACCGAACGGTACGGGCCTTCCTGTTGTGGACGATCGTCCCGTCGCTCATGGAGATCGACGGAAAAACACTAGATATGTCAATGCCTTATGCCGCCGCACCTTGACTCGGACGAGGCCGGTTCCTAGCTTTCGGCGCAGGGCGGCGCCGGTCGATCGACCGGCCTGTAGTGTTTTTGGGAGAACCTGAATGACCGTGAAGGCAACCGATGCTTCCTTCGAGCAGGAAGTTCTCAAGTCCGACGTCCCCGTCCTCGTCGACTTCTGGGCCGAGTGGTGCGGCCCCTGCAAAATGATCGGCCCCTCGCTCGAGGACATCTCCAAGGAGATGGACGGCAAGCTGAAGGTAGTGAAGGTCAATATCGACGAAAACCCGATGTCGCCGACCCGCTACGGCGTGCGCTCGATCCCGACCTTGCTGCTGTTCAAGAACGGCCAGGTGGCGGCCACCAAGATCGGCGCCGAGCCCAAGCAGAAGCTGGTGAGCTGGATCAACACCGTCGTGAGCTGACGCCTCAGCCGTTGCGCGCAAGCACCGCGCCGGCGAGGTAGAGCGACCCGCAGATCAGGATACGCATCGGCGCGGGCTGGCTGACCAGGAGGTCTTCCAGCGCCGCGCCGATGTCGTTGGCGGGAGCGCAGTCGAGGCCGACTTCGTCGGCCTTGGCGCAGGCCTCCTGCGGCGTGAAGGCGCTGTGTCCCTCGGGGAACGGCACCGCACGAGCCGCCCTTGCGTGCCGTGCCAACGGGCGCAGGAAGCCCGACGCATCCTTGGTCGTCATCATGGCGAAGACCAGGTAGAGCGGCAGCGGCGCCGGCTCCTTTGCCCAATCGGCCGCCATCCGCGCGAGCGCCAGGCCGCAATCCTCGTTGTGCCCGCCGTCGAGCCACAGCTCGCAGCCCGGCGGGAGCGCCTCGACCAGCGGCCCGCGCGTCAGGCGCTGCAGGCGCGCCGGCCACTCGACGGTGGCCAGCCCCTGGCGGACCGCGGCATCGCCGATGTCGAAGCGGGCGGCCCGCAGCCGTTCGATGCAGGCGACCGCCGTCGCCGCATTGTCGAGCTGGTGCGGGCCCGCCAGCGCCGGCGCCGGCAGATCGAGCGCCAGCAGGTCGCTTTCGTATCGGAACCCGCCCACCTGCGGCGTCATCTGCCATTCGCGGCCCATGCGGAAGAGCGGCGCGCCGAGCCGCGCCGCTTCGGCGGCGATAACGGCAGCCGGCGTCTCGCGCTGCCGGCCTGTCACAGCCGGCGTCGCTCGCTTCAGAATGCCGGCCTTCTCTCCAGCGATGCCTTCGAGCGTGTCTCCCAGGAAACCCGTATGGTCGTAGCCGATGGGCGTGATCGCCGACAACGCAGGCGCGATAACGTTGGTGGCGTCGTAGCGGCCGCCCATGCCGACCTCGATCACCGCCAGGTCGGCGGGCACGCGCGCGAACGCCAGATAGGCGGCGGCGGTGGTGATCTCGAAGAAGGTGATGGGCTGCTCGCCGTTGGCGACCTCGCACTCGGTGATGACGTCTCCGAGCTCGTCGTCCCCGATCAGCCGGCCGGCCACGCGAATGCGCTCGTTGAAGCGCACCAGATGGGGCGAGGTGTAGACATGGACGCGATAGCCGGCCGCCTCGGCCATCGCCCGCAAATAAGCGACCAGCGATCCCTTGCCGTTGGTGCCGGCGACATGAACGGTCGGCGGCAGTTTCCTCTCAGGCGACCCGAGGGCGGCGAGCACGCGCTCGATGCGGTCCAGACCGAGATCGATCGACCGCGGATGGAGCCGCATGACGCGCTCCAGGAGGGGATCGATCATGGCTGTTTCAGCGACCGGCGACGGCCAGGTCGCGGCTCTCGGCCACCAGCGGGTCCATGAGCAGCGACACGATGCGGATCAGCGTCTCGCGCAACTTGTGACGATGGACGACGGCATCGATCATGCCGTGCTCCAGCAGATATTCCGACCGCTGGAAGCCCGCCGGCAGCTCCTGGCGGATCGTGTCCTGGATCACGCGCGGCCCGGCAAAGCCGATGATGGCGTCGGGTTCGGCGAGATGGACGTCGCCCAGCATGGCGAAGGAGGCCGAGACACCGCCAGTCGTCGGATCGGTCAGCACGACGACATAAGGCAGACCCGCCGCCTTGACCTTGCGCACCGCGATGGTGGTGCGCGTGAGTTGCATCAGCGACAGGATGCCTTCCTGCATGCGCGCGCCGCCCGATGCGGAGAAGGCGATCAGCGGCGCCTTGCGCGCGACGGCGAGCTCGGCCGCCATGACGAGCCCCTCGCCCACCGCGGTGCCCATCGACCCGCCCATGAAGGTGAAATCCAGCGCGGCGACGACGGTGTGCCGGTTGCCCATGAGGCCGCTCGCCACGACCAGCGCCTCGGTCGAGCCGTCGTTCTTGCCCTGCGCTTCCTTGAGCTGCGTATCGTAGCGCTTGGTGTGACGGAACTTCAACGGATCGGCGACCACCTTGGGCAGCGGATGGAGCTCGTACTTGCCGTCGTCAAACAGGTGCGGGAAGCGCTTGATCGGCCTCTGCCGCATGTGATGGCCGCAATGGGTGCAGACTTCCTGGTTGGCCTCCCAGTCGCGCATGAACAGCATCTGCTCGCACTTGGGGCATTTGAGCCAGAGATTATCCGGCGCCTCCTTGCGCGCGACCAGCGCCCGGAGCTTGGGGCGGACGAAATTGGTCAGCCAGTTCATGGCCGCGGTATCGCACGAACCACCGGTCAGGCCAAGCCGGCGCACCTCGCCCGGCGTATCAGCGCCAAAAGCCCGCGAATGGCGCCCTCATATCCTGGGCCTTGCGGACCTGGCAGAACTGCCGCTTCGCCTGGTAGACGGCGCACAGTTGCTGAGCCGCCTCGGGCTGAAGGTCGGCGACGATGGCCGCCTGCTTCTTCACTTTCTCGCCGGTGACGGGAAGAATCCACTCCTTGCCGAGATGGCTGAAGCCGAGCGACGACAGCTCGGCTTGACCCTGGTCGAACACCCGCTTGGCGGTGCGCCAGTCGGCGAAGGTGCCGAGCCAGGCGGCGTCGCCCGGCATGTCGTAGCGGATGGTGCCGCACTCGCCGTAGGGAATGACGAAAGGCGGCGGCCCGCCCTCGTTCTGGAGCTGCCAGAGTTTCGGCCTGTTGCCACCGGTCTTGAGAAGGAACGCCTCGTCGAACAGCCGCACCATGAACTCGTCGCGCAGGTCGCCGCGACGGAAGCCGAAGGAACCGGCAATGAGGCGGCGACCATCGCGCACGGCGCTCGCCATGATGTTGAAGCCGGAGGAGCAGATGAAACCGGTCTTGAGGCCGTCGGCATAGGGCGAGTAGAGCTCGAGGAATTTCACGCCCGGCCCGATGCGCTGCTTGCCGAACATGAACTCCTGGGTGTGGAAGTAGCCGTAGTACTGCGGGAACTCGCGCACCAGCGCCAGCGCCAGCAGCGCGAGGTCGCGCGGCGTGCTGACCTGGGCGGGGTCGGGCAAGCCGTGGGGATTTCGGAACTCCGTGGCGGTCATGCCGAGGCGGCGTGCGGTCTGCGTCATTCGCTGAGCAAAGACCGCCTCCGAACCGCCCAATAGTTCGGCGACGGCGACCGCCACGTCGTTGGCCGAACGCGCGACCAGTGCCTGCACCGCCTGCTCCACGGTGATCGCATTGCCGGGGGCGACACCCAGCTTGGACGGCGACACCTTCGCCGCGTTCTGCGAGAACGGGACCGGCGAGGACAAAGTGAGCCGTCCCGCCTTCAGCTCCTCGAACAGCAGGAAGATCGTCATCATCTTGGTGAGCGAGGCCGGATACCAGGCCGCGCCAGCGTCGCGTTGCAACAAGGTCTCGCCGGTGGCGGCGTCGACCACGATGTAGGGCCCCGTCATCACCGGCCCCGACGGCGAGGCGACGGCGGCAATCTGCGCCGCGGCGGGACCGGCGAGGCTCACGAGAGCCAGGACAAGCGACAGAAGACGACGTTTCATTGGCCGGAAGACAGCATACGCCCTTCCGCGTGGCCGCGGGAGGCATTAGATCGGAAACATGCTCAAGGTCATGATCGCCCCCGTCACGCCGTTCCAGCAGAATTGCTCGATCGTCTGGTGCACCGACACCATGGAGGGCACCGCGGTCGATCCGGGCGGCGACTTCGACTTGCTGAAAGAGGCGATCGCCGAGCAAGGCATCAAGGTGACCAAGGTCCTGCTCACCCACGGCCATGTCGACCATGCCTCGGCGGCGGGCACGATGGCCGAGCACTATGGCGTCAAGATCGAGGGACCGCACCGCGACGACCTCTTCCTCATCGAGGGCCTGCCCGACTCGGGTCGCAAGTACGGCTTCCCGCTCTACAAGCCGTTCGTACCGGACCGCTGGCTGGAGAACGGCGACGCGGTGACGCTCGGCAACCTCGTCTTCGAGGTCGTACATTGTCCCGGCCATACGCCGGGCCACGTCGTGTTCGTGCACAAGCCGTCGAAGATCGCCTTCGTGGGTGACGTTCTGTTCCGGGGCTCGATCGGCCGCACGGACTTTCCGCGCGGCAACCACGATCAGTTGCTGGGGTCGATCCGCGGCCGGCTATGGCCGCTGGGCGACGACGTCCAGTTCGTGCCGGGCCATGGCCAGACCTCGACCTTCGGCTGGGAGCGCAAGACCAACCCGTTCGTCGCCGACCTGCTGTTCGAGGACGAAGAGGCGGGCCCGGCCTAGCGCCTCGAGCTGGTCGGCGGTCGGCAGCATCTCGAACACCGGCGACGCGCCAAGCTCCATCAGGCGGCGATGGATGGCGCGCAAGGCGGCCTTGTCGAAGCGGGCCGGCTTTTGCTCGAGGGCGGCCGCGGCATGCTTCGAGCGTTCCTGCGGCAGGCGTGCGAACACTTCGAGTTCGACATCGGCGACCAGGTGGAGCCCGCAGGCGAGTGCTGCCAGCGCATAAAAGAGCGATTCCTCTTCCCAGCGATCCGGCTGCCGCCGCTCCTCGTCGAGGAGATCGAGGGCCGCGCTGAACTTGGCGTGAATCTTCTGTATCCGCTCGTCGGATGGTGCCGGCATCCCGTACTCCCTGCGACGTTGGTAACGCGCAGATGGGGGCGGCGTTGCCGATGCGCAAGGAACGCGCGGCGACAGCCCGACGATGTCACAGAAACTTATTGCTGCACGACTATGCCTTGCGCACGCCACGCACGCCGTCGGCGAGCGCCTTGACGTAGGCCAGCACGCCCGGAACGAGATCCGGCTTGGCGCGCCCGTGCTCGTCGAGGCCGGCCTTGACGCGATCGACGATGGCGGAACCGACGACGGCGGCGTCGGCGTGGCGCGCCACGGCCGCTGCCTGATCGGGCGTCTTGATGCCGAAGCCGACGCTCACCGGCAGCTTCGTGTGACGCTTGATGCGCTCGACATGCGTGCGCACCGCCTCCTCGGTCGCCGACTTGGTGCCGGTGACGCCGAGCACCGACACGAAATAGACGAAGCCCGAGGCGTATTTCAGGACGGCCGGCAGGCGCTTGTCGTCGGTCGTCGGCGCGGTCAGCAGCACGGTGTCCAGTCCGACGCGCGATGCGTGCGGCTTGAGTTCGTCGGCTTCTTCCGGCGGCAGATCGACCAGGATGAATCCGTCGACACCAGCCGCCGCCGCCTCCTTGCAGAAACGCTCGACGCCGCGGCGATAGAGCAGGTTGAAGTAGCCCATCAACAGGATCGGCGTATCGTTGTCGCCGGTGTCCTTGCGGAAGCGCCGAACCATGTCGAAGGTCGCGTCGACCTTGATGCCGGCCTTGAGCGCGCGCTGGCCGGCGAGCTGGACCGACGGACCGTCGGCCATCGGATCGGTGAAGGGCATGCCGAGCTCGATCAGGTCGGCGCCGGCCGCTGGCAATCCCTTGAGGATCTGGTAGCTGACCTCGACGTTGGGGTCGCCGGCGGTGATGTAGGCCACCAGCCCGGCGCGCTTGTCGGCCTTGAGATCGGCGAAGCGCTTGGTGATGCGGCTCATGTTCAGGCCTTCATGCCCAGGCGCTCGGCGATCTGCGGCACATCCTTGTCGCCGCGTCCCGAGAGGTTGACCACCAGGAGATTGTCCTTGGGCAAGGTCGGGGCGAGCCTGATGGTATGGGCGAGCGCGTGCGACGATTCGAGCGCCGGAATGATGCCCTCGAGCCTGCACAGGAGCTGGAACGCCGCGACCGCCTCATCGTCGGTCGCCGAGACGTATTCGACGCGGCCCTGTTCCTTCAGCCACGAATGCTCCGGCCCGATGCCCGGATAGTCGAGGCCGGCGGAGATCGAATGCGCCTCCTTGATCTGGCCCTCGTCGTCCTGCAGCAGGTAGGTACGATTACCGTGCAGCACGCCGGGCTGGCCGCCGGTGAGCGACGCGGCGTGCTCGTCCGTGTCGAGCCCCCTGCCGGCCGCCTCGACACCGACGATGCGCACCGCCTTGTCGTCGAGGAAGGGATGGAACAGGCCCATGGCGTTCGAGCCGCCGCCGATGCAGGCCACCAGCGTGTCCGGAAGCCGGCCTTCCATCTCCATCATCTGCCGGCGCACCTCCTCGCCGATGATGCACTGGAAGTCGCGCACCATCGCCGGATAGGGATGCGGCCCGGCGACGGTGCCGATGCAGTAGAAGGTCGTCTCGCAGGTCGCGACCCAGTCGCGCAGCGCCTCGTTCATCGCGTCCTTGAGCGTTGCCGCGCCGGCCTTCACCGGCCGGACCTCGGCGCCCAGCATGTTCATGCGCGCCACGTTCGGCGCCTGCCGGGCGACGTCGACCGCGCCCATGAACACCACGCAGGGAATATCGAACAGCGCGCAAGCCGTCGCTGTCGCCACGCCGTGCTGGCCGGCGCCCGTCTCGGCGATGACCCTCGTCTTGCCCATGCGCTTGGCGAGCAGCACCTGGCCGAGCACGTTGTTGATCTTGTGGCTGCCGGTGTGGTTCAGCTCCTCGCGCTTGAAATAGACTTTGGCGCCTCCGAGACGGCGGGTGAAGCGCTCGGCGTAGTAGAGCGGGCTCGGCCTGCCGGCATACTGCGTCAAGAGATACTTCAGCTCGCCCTGGAACTGCGGATCGGCCTTGGCCTCGCTGTAGGCCTTCTCCAGCTCGAGGATCAGCGGCATCAGGGTCTCGGCGACGTAGCGGCCGCCGAATATGCCGAAATGCCCGCGCTCGTCGGGTCCGCTGCGGAAGGTGTTGGGTGAGGCTGCCATCGGCCGGACTTAGCAGTCCCGGCGGGGCGCGGTCAAAAGCCCTACCTCTTCTTTTTCGCGGCCGACTTCTTCTTGGCCTTCGCTGTCGGCCGCGTCACAGCCGCTTTGCGCGCCGGTGCATCCTCGACCTCGACGATGACCTCGATCTCGACCGGGATGCCGCGCGGCAGCGAGCCCATGCCGACCGCCGACCGCGCGTGCTTGCCGCGCGCGCCGAACACCTCGACGAAGAGATCGGAGCAGCCGTTGATGACCTCGGGCTGCTGGCCGAACTCGGGCGTGCCGTTGACCATACCCAGCACCTTGACGACACGCTTGACGCGATCGAGGTCGCCGAGCTCCGCCTTCATCACTGCAATCAGGCTCAGCCCGGTCTCGCGGGCGCACTGGTAGGCCTGCTCGACGGTGAAATCGCGGCCGACCTTGCCGACCGGCAGCGGCTTGCCGGGCAGGCCGGGGCCCTTGCCGGCGAGGAACAGCAGGTTGCCGGTGCGCACGGCATTGACGTAGTTGGCCACCGGCGAGGTCGGCGCCGAGAGCTCGATGCCGAGTTGCTTCAGCCGTTGTTCGGTCTTCATGCGATCTCCCCCACGCGCGCCAGAAAGGCGCGAATCAACTTCACGGATTTCACACCGCGCGTCGCCTCGACGCCAGAGGAAACGTCGACGATGGGTGCGTCGGTGACACGCACGGCCTCGGCGACGTTGTCGGGCGTGAGACCGCCGGCCAGCATCCACGGGACAGGCACGTTGCGGCCGGACAGGACCCTCCAGTCGAAGCTCCTGGCGTTGCCGCCGGGCAGCGTGCCCCCGTCCGTGTCGAACATCAGGAGGTCGACCACGCGGGCATAGCGCTTGATGCCCTGCTCCACATCCGACGCCTTGCCGACCTTGATCACCTTCATCACCAGCAAGCGGGTACGTGCCTTGATGTCAGCGACACGCTCGGGCGTTTCGGAGCCATGAAGTTGCAGCATGTCAAGCGCGCCGGTGCCGACGCGCTCGGCGAGCAGTGCGTCGTCGGGATCGACAAACAGGCCGACGCGGACCACGAGTTTTGGCACGCGCTTGCCCAGCGCCTTCAAGGTGTCCGCCGAGATATGGCGCGGCGACGGGGGGTAGGAAACGAAGCCAACGTAGTCGGCGCCCGCCTCGACGGCGGCATCGACCGTTTCAGGCGTCGACAACCCGCAGATTTTGACTTCGACCGTCATAGGTCGTTGACGCCGGCTTCGCGCGCGATGGCCTCGGCCGCGACCCGCGGATCGGCTGCCTGGTAGATCGGGCGTCCCACGACCAGATGCGTGGCGCCGAGATCGACCGCCTGCCGCGGCGTCATGGCGCGCTTCTGGTCGTTGGCCGCGCTACCGACGGGGCGGATGCCCGGCACCATCAACACGAAATCGGGACCGCATTGCTTGCGCAGGGCGGCAATCTCGAGCGGCGAGCAGATCACGCCGTCGAGTCCGCTCTCCCTTGCGAGGCCGGCAAGACGCACCACCTGATCCGACGGATCGGCATTGACGCCAGTCGCTTCGAGATCCGAGCGGTCGAGCGATGTAAGCACAGTCACGCCGAGCAGCTTGGGTCGCGGCAGGTTGAGCTTGGCCGCCTGCGCCGCCGCCTCGGCTACTGCCGCCTTCAGCATCTCGCGGCCGCCGCTCGCATGGATGGTGATGTAGGTGGGCGCCAGCTCGACCACGGCACGGATGCCGCCCGCGACCGTGTTGGGGATGTCGTGCAGCTTGAGATCGAGGAAGAAGCCGACGCCCGTTGCTCGCACCGGCGTCGGGAAGGCATAGCGCACGCCCGGCGCGCCATGCGCCAGAAAGAACTCCAGCCCGAGCTTGATGCCGCCGACCGCCGGCCTGGGGCCCCCGGCGATGGACTGAATCAGCCGGGTGGCTTGGGCGAGATCGGTGGTGTCGATGCCGCAATAGACGGGATTGGCGCGGGTCCGCATGCGGGGCGCAACCTAAAGGGCGCCCCCATTGGCAGCAATCAGGAACTGCGCACCCTTCTCACGGCGTCCTGCCAGCCGGCGTAGCGGCGGTCGCGCGAGGCGGCGTCCTCCGTCGGCCGGAAGGCGCGGTCGAGCGCCCAGGTCGAGGCCAGGGCGTCGAGCGAGGGCCACAGGCCGGCCTGCAGGCCGGCGAGGAAGGCCGCCCCCAGCGCCGTCGTCTCGGTGACTTTCGGCCGCTCGACGGGCGCGCCGGCCGTATCGGCCAGGCGCTGCATCAGGGCGTCGTTCACCACCATGCCGCCGTCCACGCGCAACTCGTCGATCTGCGCGCCGTCGCCGCGCATCGCCTCGACCAGGTCGCGCGTCTGGTAGCACACCGAATCGAGGGTGGCGGCGGCGATCTCGCCCGGTCCCGAGTCGCGCGTCAGGCCGAGGATCGCACCGCGCGCCTCGGCATCCCAATAGGGCGCACCGAGACCGACGAAAGCCGGCACCATGTAGACGCCGTGGTCCGGCTTGGCGGAGCGCGCGAGTGCTTCGACCTCCGACGACTTGGCGATCAGGCGCAACCCGTCGCGCAGCCATTGCACGGCCGCGCCGGCGATGAAGATGCTGCCTTCCAGGGCATAGGTCCGCTGGCCGGCGAGCTGGTAGGCGATGGTGGTCAGGAGCCGGCTGCGCGAATGCACGGCAAGCGTGCCCGTGTTGAGCAGCGCGAAGCAACCCGTGCCGTAAGTCGCCTTGATCATGCCGGGCTTCACGCAGGCCTGGCCGATGGTCGCGGCCTGCTGGTCGCCCGCCATGCCGAGCACCGGCACTGGCGCGCCGAGGATATCGGCGGTCGTCACGCCGAGCTCGCCGGCGCAATCGACGACGGTGGGCAGCATCGATGGCGGCACGCCGAGCAGGGTCGCGAGCTCGCCGTCCCAGGCGCCCTTGCGGATGTCGAGCAGCAGGGTGCGGCTGGCGTTGGTGGCGTCGCTGGCATGCACCTTGCCGCCGGTCAGCCGCCACAGCAGGAAGCTCTCGATGGTACCGGCAGCCAGGGCGCCCTTCTCCGCCGCCGCGCGGCTGCCGGCCACGTGATCGAGGATCCAGGCGATCTTGGTTCCGGCGAAGTAAGGGTCGAGCAGCAGGCCGGTGCGCTCGCCGATCGCCTTCTCGTGGCCCGCCTGGCGCAGCTCGGCGCAGCGGTCGGCGGTGCGCCGGTCCTGCCACACGATGGCGTTGTGGACCGGTCTTCCGGTGGCGCGATCCCACACCACCGTGGTCTCGCGCTGGTTGGTGATGCCGATGCCGGCGATCGCCCGGGCATCGAGCTTGGCGTCGGCCAACGCACCGCGGCACACCTCGACGGTCGCCCGCCAGATCTCCTCCGGATCGTGCTCGACCCAGCCCGGTTTGGGAAAGATCTGCGGCAGTTCCTTCTGCGCCGAGGCGACGGGCCGCCCGGATCTGTCGAAAACGATGGCGCGCGTGCTGGTCGTGCCCTGATCGATGGCCAGGACGTGTTTGGTCGCCATCGCTCAATGCGCGCGGTCGATGGCGAAGTCGACGGCCTCGAGCAGCGCCGCCTTCAGCGGACTGTCGCCGAACAGGCCGAGCGCGTCGCGCGCCATGGCGCCGTAGTGCCGTGCCCGCTCGAAGGTGTCGGCGATCGCGTCGTGGCGCTCGATCAGTGTCTGGGCGTGCTCGAGATCGCCGGGTTTCTGGTCGAGCGCCTGCATCGTGCGCTTCCAGAACTCGCGATCGACCACACCGCCGCGCAGGAAGGCGAGGATGACCGGCAGGGTGATCTTGCCCTCGCTGAAATCGTCGCCGACGGTCTTGCCGAGCTTGGCCTCGCGGCCGGCATAGTCGAGCGCATCGTCGACCAGCTGAAAGGCGATGCCGAGATTCATGCCGAAGCTCTCGAGAGCCACCCGCTCGGCGCCGCCTCGACCCGCGACCATGGCGCCGACCTCGGCGGCGGCGGCGAAGAGGCGCGCGGTCTTGGCCTTGATGACCTCGAGATAGGTCGCCTCGGGCGTGCTGATGTCGCGCTGGGTGACGAGCTGCAACACCTCCCCCTCGGCGATCGTCGAGGACGCGCGCGACAGCACGCCGAGGATGCCGAGCGAGCCGACCTCGACCATCAGCTCGAAAGCGCGCGTGAACAGGAAGTCGCCGACCAGCACCGACGCCTTGTCGCCCCACACCGTGTTGGCGGTCGGCCGGCCGCGGCGCAGCGCGCTGACATCGACCACATCGTCGTGCAGCAGCGTCGCCGAATGGATGAATTCGACGCAGGTCGCGAGCTTGATGTGCCGGTCGTCGGCGGAATTGTGTCCGCACAGGCGCGCCGCGGCCACCGTCATCAACGGCCGCATGCGCTTGCCGCCGGCGCCGACCAGGTGATTGGCGAGTTCCGGGATCAACGACACCGGCGAACGCATGCGCAGGAGGATCTCGCGATCGACCCGCGCCATGTCCTCGGCGCACAAGGCGAGCAACGGCTCGAGCCCAGGGGTCTTGCGCTTGTCTTCCAGGGAGACGACGGTGGCCATGATCGGAAGCGGATCCCCATCCAGTTTGCTTGTTGCGACTTGAGGTGTCGTTCTATGTCTGCCGTCCCTAGCACGGAAACGAGCCCGACCGAAGATGCGTTGCTGGGTGGTCGGCTCAGGCTTTTGCAGCCACAGCGCGGGTATCGGGTCGCCGTCGACGCGCTTCTGTTGGCCGCCGCCGTCGACGCCCGGGCCCGCGAGCGCGTGCTCGACCTGGGCGCCGGTGTCGGCGCCGTCGGATTGTGCCTCGCTGCTCGCGTACCGGGATGCCGGATTGTCGGCATCGAACTCCAACCGGCGCTCACCGAGCTTGCCGAGCGCAACGCCGCTTTGAACGCGATGCAGGAGCGCGTGCGAACGATCGTTCACGATCTCGCCCGGCCGCTGCCCGGCAGTCTCGGCTTGTTCGACCATGTGGCGACGAACCCGCCGTACCTCGCGGCGGCGGTCGCCGATCCCTCGCCCGATCCCGTGAAGGCGCTCGCCACCGTCGAATCGAGCGTCGATCTCGCCCGCTGGCTCAAGGTCGCGGTTTCGGCGCTCGCTGAGAACGGCACGCTGGTCCTGATCCATCGCGCCGACCGCCTGTGCGAGATCGTCGAACGGCTCGACCGGCTGGGCTGGCGCGACGTCGCGGCGAAGAAGCTGCCGCCCGCCAACCGCGTCCTGGTGCGCGCCCGGAGGGCCACCGCCGCGCGACGGCACGATTCGCCGCCTCTCGTCCTGCATCGAGCGGGAGGCGGCTACACCGACGAAGCCGAGGCGATCCTGCGTCACGCCGCGCCGCTTGCCTTCTGAACGTCCGACCGCGACAGTGCAAGCCATGCTGGGTTGGTTGAAGGATCGCTTCGCGCGCACGCCGCTGGTGCCGGTCGTGCGCCTGTCGGGCGTGATCGCCTCGTCGGGCCTGCTCGGGCCGCGCGGCCTGTCGATCGAGACGGTCGCCCCGCTGTTGCAGCGCGCCTTCGCCCTGCGCGGCGCCCGGGCGGTCGCGCTCGTCCTCAACTCCCCCGGCGGCTCGCCGGTGCAGTCGTCCCTGATCGCCCAGCGCATTCGTCTGCTGGCAGTCGAGAAGAATCTGCCGGTAATCGCCTTCGTCGAGGATGTCGCGGCGTCGGGCGGCTACTGGCTCGCCTGCGCCGCCGACGAGATCCTGGTCGATGCCGCGTCGATCGTCGGCTCCATCGGCGTGATCTCGGCAGGTTTCGGCTTCCCCGACGCGTTGGCGCGACTCGGCGTCGAGCGTCGCGTGCACACGTCGGGCGAACGCAAGTCCATGCTCGATCCCTTCCGGCCGGAGAACCCCGACGACGTCGAGCGGCTGGAGCGGCTGCAGTCGGAAATCCACGAGGGCTTCAAGGAGTGGGTGCGCCAGCGCCGCGGCGATCGGCTCAAGGCCGACGCGGCGTTGCTGTTCACTGGCGAGTTCTGGACCGGCCGCCGCGGCGTGGAGCTTGGGCTGGTCGACGGCGTCGGCGAGATCCGTGCCACCCTGCAGGCACGCTACGGGCCAAGGGTGCGGCTGCCGGTGATCGCGCCGCGCCGCCGTCTGCTCTCACGCCTCGGTCTCGGCGCCTCGATCGAATCGGTCGGTCCGGCGGCGCTGGCGGCGGTGGAGGAGCGGCTGCACTGGCAGCGCTATGGACTCTAGGAGCGACCATGAAGCTGCGCGATCCCATTCATCCCGACGACCTCGCCGCCGTGCGAACCTGGTTCGACGCGCTCTCCCGGCACTGCCGCGCCGTCGACTACGAGGGCGCACGGCCGATCTTCGCCGACGACATGATCGCCTTCGGCACCTTCACCGACTTCATGATCGGCCGCGAACTCGCCGAGCAGAAGCAGTGGCGCAACGTGTGGGGCACCATCCGCAACTTCCGCTACGATCTGTCGAAGGTCGAGGCCATCGTTTCGGCCGACCGCCTGACCGCCGTCGGCATGGCGGTATGGCAGTCCGACGGCTTCCATCCCAACGGCGATCCATTCGATCGGCCGGGCCGCACCACGGTCGTGCTGGGTCGCCGGAAGGTCGGCGAGTCTTTCGTCGCCACCCACACGCACATGTCGCTGTTCCGCGGCACGCCCGACCAGAGCTACGGAACCTTCAGCGGGCCCTAGGACGGATCGATCGCGCCCTTGCGCTCGACGATCAGCCGGTACTGGTCCGGCTGGCGATGGACGGCGAAGTTGAAGGTCGTGCGCTTGTAGCTCTGCCCGGCATCGAGGTCGCAGCGATGTACGATGAGTTCGTC
The DNA here is from genome assembly GCA_025808875.1 of Enhydrobacter sp. Taxonomy (NCBI): domain Bacteria; kingdom Pseudomonadati; phylum Pseudomonadota; class Alphaproteobacteria; order Hyphomicrobiales; genus Enhydrobacter; species Enhydrobacter sp. The sequence continues at coordinate 4,213,265 of CP075528.1, forward strand.
GTCGTCGGAATGGGCGCGCGCCACCACCTTGCCGGAGGGCGCCACGATCATGCTGTCGGCCAGCGACGGCACGCCTTCCTCGGTGCCTCCCTTGGCGACGCCGACCACCCAGGTGCCGTTCTGGTAGGCACCGGCCTGCATGGAGAGTTGGTTGTGGAACCACGAGTGCTGGTCGTGGTCGGGCGACGGCGCGTTGTGCAGCGGCGTGTTGTAGCCCAGCATGACCATCTCGACGTTCTGCAGACCCATGACCCGGTAGGTCTCGGGCCAGCGCCGATCGTTGCAGATGCACATGCCCATGTTGCCGCCGAACGCCTTGGCGACCGGGAAACCGAGATTGCCGACCTCGAAATAGCGCTTCTCGAGATGCTGGAAGGGCCGCGCCGGCTCGTGCTCGGCATGGCCGGGCAGATGGACCTTGCGGTACTTGCCGACGATGCGGCCGTCGCGCTCGACCAGGATCGAGGTGTTGAACCGCCGCATCCGGCCATCCTCGCTGGCGAGCTCGGCATAGCCCAGGCAGAAACCGAGTCCGAGCCGCTTCGCCTCGGTGAAGAGCGGCGCCGTTTCGTTGGAGGGCATCTCGCGCTCGAAGAAGGAATCGATTTCGGCCTGGTCGGTCATCCACCAGCGCGGGAAGAACGTGGTCAGCGTCAGCTCCGGGAACACGACCAAGTCGCACCCCATGCGGCGGGCCTCGCGCAGATGCGCGATCAGCCGCTCGACCACGTCGCGCCGCGTGTGGTTGCGTTGAATGGGGCCCATCTGGGCCGCGCCGACCGTCAGTACTCGGGACATCGTCACCTCTACGGCGTCGATTATGGCCGCGACGGCCCGGCCCGCTCAACGTCGTTGGTGAACTCCATCGAGCAGAAGGCCCCGCCCTGAAAGACATCGCCGACCGGGTCGGGCCCGACTTTCGCCTGCTCGGCCTCGGCATGGGCGCGATGCTCCTCGCCGCGGCCGGTCGGCCTGTAGCCGAGCTGATAGGCGCGCGCATTGTCCCACCACGAGGCTTCGTTGTCGGAGGCGCCGTAGAGGATGTCGTAGCGGATGTCGGGATGCTCGAGGCCGATGCGCAGAAGCTGGACCAGATCCTCGGGCGATATCCAGATGGAGAGGCGTCGCCTGTCGATCGGCCTCGGCCCCACGTTGCCGATCCTGAGGCAGGTCACGACGAGGCCGTGCTTGTCGGCATAGAGTGCGGCCAATGCCTCGCCGAAGGCTTTGCTGACCCCATAGCGGCTGTCGGGCCGCACCGTGACGTCGGGTCCGATACGGCGTGCCCGTGGATAGAAGCCGACGGCGTGGTTCGACGAGGCGAAGACGATGCGCGCCACGCCGGCCAGCCGCGCCGCCTCGAAGAGATTGTAGCAGCCGACGATGTTGGATTGCAGGATCGCGTCCCATGGTCCCTCGACCGAAAAGCCGCCGAAATGCAGGATGCTGTGGGTGCCCTCGACCGCGCGGGCAACCTCGTCGGGCCTGGCAAGATCGCAGGGAACGAACGTTTCGTGCGGCTGCAGGCCGTCTGGTCGCGCTCGATCGCTGAGCACCAGCCCCGGATAGAGTGGCGCGAGCAGGGGTCGTATCATCGTGCCGATGCCGCCGGCGGCGCCGGTCAACACGATGCGGCGCGACGGGTCCAGCGGCTCGGTCATTGTTGCCTCTCTCGGTCGGTTGCGGCGATACACTGTGGCATGGCCGGTTCCATCCGTCGCGCCCGCCCCGAGGACCATGCGCGTATCACCGCGATTCGCAACAGCGTGAGCGAAAATGTCCTGAGCGATCCCGGTCAGGTGACCGTCGAGGACTACAGGTGGTTCGAGCAAAGTCCCGGCGTCTGGGTATGGGAGGAGAACGGCACGATCCTGGGATTCTCCGCCGCCGATACACGCGACGGCTCGATCTGGGCGCTGTTCGTTGCTCCGGGCCATGAGCGCCGCGGCATCGGCCGTGCCCTGTTCGACAAGGCGTGCGACGTGCTGCTTGAGAATGGCCATCGCACCGCCCTGCTGACGACGTCGCCCGGTACCCGGGCGGAGGGCTTCTATCGCGCGGCGGGATGGCAGGCGATCGGCACCAGCCCGAGGGGAGAGTTGATCTTCCATGCGGTTCTCCGACCCGGCGGCACTCGGCTATAGTCGGCCTCGATGGCCGCCACCGCACCGACAGACCCGGTCCCCTCTTCTCGATGGGGCCTGGGGACGAAGCTCTTCGCGATTCTGGCGCTATTGGGCACGGTCGCCGTCGCCGTCACCGCGATCCTGAGCTACACGAGCTCGCGTGCCGCGCTGGAAGATGCCATCTTCAGGCAGCTGACCTCGGCTCGCCATACCAAGGCCCGCCAGGTCGAAGCTTACTTCCGCACCGTGCGCAACGAGCTTCGCCTGCTCGCCAGCACCCGGATGGTAGTCGATGCCGCCAAGGGCTTTCGGACGGCCTTCGAGGAACTCGAGCATAAGGGTGTGAACGACGACCTGCGCGAGAAGGTCGAGCAGTGGTACGCCGCGCACTATCTGCCGGACGTGAGCCGTCTGACGGGAACGGCGGCGGTGGCGGCGGACTACCTGCCCGATGGGCCGGCCGCGATCTATCTGCAGTACCATTACATCGTCGCCAACCCCAATCCGCCGGCGCGGCGCGACCTGCTCGACGATGCCGGCGACGGCAGCGCCTACAGCGCCCTCCACGCCGTCTTCCACCCGCTGTTGCGCAGCGCCGCGACGACCGTCGGCTTCTTCGATTTCATGCTCGTCGATGCACACAGCGGACGAAACACCTATGGCATGACCAAGGAGCCGGACTTCGCGACGTCACTGCGCACCGGCCCCTATCGACAATCGCACTTCGCGGCAGCCGCGGCGCAGTGCTCGGCCCAGGCCGATCCCTCGGCGAGCTGCCTGGAGGACTTCTCCCCCTATCTTCCCGCCGACGGCGAACCGTCGGCATTCATGGCGGCACCCGTGATCGACCAAGGGAAAGTGATCGCCGTTCTGGTCGCCCAGCTGTCGATCACCGAGATCGACCGCGTGGTCACCGGCGATCGCCGCTGGCAGCACGACGGCTTCGGCGCGACCGGCGAGACCTATCTGGTCGGTCCCGATTCGCGCGTTCGGTCAGGCGAGCGGCTGTTCTACGAGAACCGCGACTCCTACTTCGCCGAGCTGCGGGAGACCGGCCATCCGCCGGAGGAAATCGAGGCGATTCGCCGCCACGGATCGCCCGTCCTGGTGCGCCGCATCGACACGCAGGCCACCCGAGCGGCGCTGGCCGGCATCGAAGGAACCGGAGAAGTGATCGGGCCGCGCGGCGAGCTCACGCTCGCCTCCTGGGGGCCGCTGGCCATCCCGGGGGTCAAATGGGCGCTGGTAGCGGAGATCGACGCGTCCGAGGCATTTGCTCCGGTCTATCGGCTCGAACGCACGCTCGCGGTCATCGGCGGCATCGTCCTGCTGATGGTGATCGGTGTCGGTGCCTGGCTTTCGCGCCACCTGCTCGGCCCACTGCGCGACCTGACGTCGGGCGTGCGGCGCTTCGCGGGCGGAGATCGGGCGGCGCACGTGCGGGTGCGCACACAGGACGAGGTTGGCCAACTCTGCGTCGCCTTCAACGGCATGATCGACGACATCAATGCCAAGGACGCCGTGATCGAGGCCAAGAGCCGCCAGGTCGAAGACCTGCTGTTGAACGTGCTGCCGGCTCCCATCGCCAACCGGCTGCGCGAGGGCGAGCAGAGCATCGCGGACGGCTTTGCAGACGTGAGTGTGCTGTTCGCCGACATCGTCGGCTTCACCCAACTTTCCTCCGAGATGCCGCCGCAGAACGTCGTGGCCCTGCTCAATGGGCTGTTCACGCGGTTCGACCAGGCGGCGCACGAACTCGGCATCGAGAAAATCAAGACTGTGGGCGATGCCTACATGGCCGTCTGCGGCCTGCCGGATCCGGTTCCCGACCATGCCGTGCGCGTCCTGCGAATGGCGATTCGCATGGTCCATATCGCGCGCGAGCACGCCCTCGAGAACAAGGTCGACATGAAGTTGCGCGTCGGCATCAACAGCGGGCCGGTGGTCGCCGGCGTCATCGGCAAGAGCAAGTACATCTACGACCTGTGGGGCGACACCGTGAACCTGGCGAGCCGCATGGAATCGGGAGGTGTACCCGGCGCCATCCAGGTCACCCGCTCGGTCTACGAGCAGCTCAAGGACCAGTTCGCCTTCGAGGCGCGTGGTCCGGTCGAGGTCAAGGGCAAGGGCAGCGTCGAGGCTTGGTTGTTGCGCCTGTAGAGGTCGGGCGATGTCGGACCGTCACGCGCCGTCGGCCAGTTCGATCAGCAAGTTCAGCAACACCTGAGCGCCCGCCGCCAGATCGGCAGGCGCGGTGTGCTCCTTCACGTTGTGGCTCAGTCCCGCCACGGATGGCACGAAGATCATCGCCGTCGGGCAGAGACGCTGCATCATCTGGGCGTCGTGGCCGGCGCCCGACGGCATGCGGCGCGTGCTGAGTCCGAGGGCGCGGGCATGATGCTCGACGCGATCGACGAGGCCGCCGTCGAAGATCACCGGCTCGAAGCGCGCCAGCACCCTGCTTTCGACCTCGACGCGTTCGGCCGCCGCGACCTCGGCCACATGCGTGGCGACATGCGCCTCGGCTTGTCGAAGCTTCTGCTCGTCGGTGTTGCGCAGATCGACAGCGAAGACGGCGCTGTTCGGCACGACGTTGATCAGGTTGGGCCTGAGCGACAGCGCACCCACCGTCGCGACCTGGTTGCCGCCCATCTCCCAGGCGAGCTTCCGCGCGAACAGGTTGACCGACGCGGCAAGGTAGCCCGCATCGCGACGCAACCGCATGGGCGTGGTGCCAGCATGGTTGGAGACGCCGGTCACCGCGTACTCGGTCCACGAGATGCCCTGCACGCTTTCGACCACGCCGATCCGCACCTTTTCCTCGTCGAGGATCGGGCCCTGCTCGATATGCAGCTCGACGAAGGCGTGCGGCCTGAGCGCGCCGGGTGTCGCCGAGCCGAGATAGCCGATGCGCCGCAGTTCGTCGCCGACCGGGATGCCGTCCTTGTCGATCGCGGCATAGGCCTCGTCGAGCCCGAGGCCGCCGGCATAGACCAGGCTGCCCATCATGTCGGGCTGGAAGCGCGCGCCTTCTTCGTTGGTGAAGAACGCGACGGCGATCGGCCGGCGCGTGACGACGCCGGCCTCGTTGAGGGCGCGCACGACCTCGAGGCCGGCGAGTACGCCGTAGTTGCCGTCGTAGCGGCCGCCGGTGCGGACCGTGTCGATGTGACTGCCGGTCATCACGGGCGCCAGCTTCTCGCGGCCGGCGCGCAGGCCGATCACGTTGCCGATGGCGTCGATCTGGACGGCCAGACCGAGTTCCTTCATCCAGCCGACGACGAGGTCGCGCCCGGCCTTGTCCTCGTCGCTGAGCGCCAGCCGCGCGCAGCCGCTGCCCTCGATGGCGCCGACCCGCGCGAGCTCGTCGAGCGTGGCAAAAAGATGGCGGTCGGACAGACGTGGCGGCATCGAATTCCCCAATCGCACCGGGTGTTTAGACTATCACGGCGCGTTGATCCGGATTGCCTTGCCAGACGCCGGCCGGAAGGTCACTTACTAGGCCTCATGCTGCGTCTGCTCACCCTCCTGTCCGCCCTGGTGCTAGGCGGTCCGGTCCTCGCGCAGTCCGTGGTGACGACGGACAATGTCCGCGCCGAGCTGGTCTCGGAGACGGCGACCGTCAAGCCCGGCGAGCCGTTCTGGGTGGGCCTGCGGCAGACCCTCCGCCCGAAATGGCACACCTATTGGAAGAATGCCGGCGATTCGGGCCTGCCGACCGAGATCCGCTGGACGCTGCCGGCGGGCGTCACGGCCGATCCGATCGTCTGGCCCGCGCCCGAGGTGATCGATGTCGGCGGCATCATCAATTACGGCTACCACGGCGACATCCTGTTGCTGGTGCGCCTCACGCCGCCGGCCGATCTGGCGACGCCGTCGCTGAAGCTCGTCGCCGAGGCCGAATGGTTGGTCTGTGAGGATGTGTGCATTCCCGAGCAGGGCACGTTCGCGCTCGACCTGCCGGTCGCCGGCACGGCGATTCCAGCCGATGCGCCGACGCGTGCCTTGTTTGACGCGGCGCGCCGCAACGTGCCGACCGAGAGCCCGTGGCCGGCGCGCTTCGGCCTCGCCAAGTCGGGCGACGCGACGCTCATCGTCGAGGCCAAAGGCCTGAAGCCCGAGACGATTCGCGGCGTCTATTTCTTCCCGGCCGAATGGGGCGCGGTTGCTCACATGGCGCGACAGAACGCGCGCATCGACGGCGACGGCATCCATATCCCGTTGCGCAAGGGCGAGGGCAAGGCGGGCACGCCGCACGCGCTCGCCGGCACCCTGGTGCTGACCGAGAAGACGGCCGACGGCGAGCATCGCCAGGCGTTCGACCTGCAGGCGCGCTTCGATCCCTCCTTCGTGCCGGCCGCGTTGCCTGCGGCCGCGCCGTCGCTGTCGCTGCTCGAAGCGCTGGCCTTCGCGCTGCTGGGCGGGCTGATCCTGAACCTGATGCCCTGCGTCTTCCCGGTGCTGGCGATGAAGGCGGCCTCCTTCGCCAAGCTCGCCGGACGCAAGCGCGCCGAGTTGACGCGCGACGGCGTTGCCTACACGGCCGGCGTGCTGGTCGCCTTCGGTGCCATGGCCGCTGTGGTGCTGGCGGTGCGGGCGAGCCTGGGCGACGTCAGCTGGGGCTTCCAGTTCCAGTCGCCGATCTTCTCGCTGCTGATCGCCTATCTCTTCTTCGCGGTCGGCCTCAACCTGTCGGGCGTCTTCGAGGTGCGTGGCGCCTTCGCCGGCGTCGGCCACGGGTTGGCGTCGCGCGGCGGCACCACGGGCGCGTTCTTCACCGGCGTGCTGGCGGTCGTGGTGGCGACACCCTGCACCGTGCCCTTCATGGCGGCTGCCGTCGGTTTCGCGCTCAGCCAGCCCGCGCCCCAGACCGTGGCGGTGATGATGGCGATGGGGCTCGGCCTCGCCCTGCCCTATCTCGCCCTGACGCTCACGCCTGCCCTGCATCGCCTGATGCCCCGGCCCGGTCCGTGGATGGACCGGCTGCGCCAGTTCCTGGCCTTTCCGATGTACGCCTCAGCGGTGTGGATGATCTGGGTCCTGACCCAGCAGACCGGCGCCGACGGCGTGCTCTACGCGCTGGGCGGCATGGTGCTGATCGCCTTCGCCGCCTGGCTGCTGCGCCTCGATGGGGCGGCGACGGTCGGCAGCTGGCTGCGCCGCGGTGTGGCCGCTTCCGCCGTGCTTCTGGCGTTCGCGGCGGTGCTCAAGGTCGACGACGGCCCGGCGACCGCGGCCTCCTCGTCGGGCGGCGCGGCCTCGTCCATGACATTCGACGGCTGGGAGCGCTATTCGCGCGCCCGTCTCGACGCGGCGCTGACCGCGCGCCAGTCGGTGTTCATCGACTTCACCGCGGCCTGGTGCATCACCTGCCTGGTGAACGAGCGCGTGGCGCTCGAGACGGCGGGCGCGCGCCGGGCCTTCGAGCAGACCGGCACGGTCAAGCTCAAGGGCGACTGGACCAACCGCGATCCCGAGATCACCGCTATGCTCAAGGAACACGGCCGCGCCGGCGTGCCGCTCTATCTCTACTGGTCGGCCGGCGCCGACCGGCCGACAATCCTGCCGCAGGTCCTGACCGAGGCGATCGTCGTTTCCACCCTGACTGCCAAGCAATCCGCATCACGTTAGGAGGCACGTATGTCGAAGTTCGTCATGCCGCGTCGTCTCGTTCTCGCCGGCTCGGCAGCGCTCGCGCTGGCGCCGGCCACCGCCTTCGCCGCTGCCGATCTCGGCCAACCGGCGCCGCTCTTCACCGCCACCGACAGCAACGGCAAGACCTGGTCGCTCGCCGACCTGCGCGGAAAGGTCGTGGTGCTGGAGACGACAAATCACGACTGCCCCTACGTGCGCAAGCACTACGTCTCCAACAACATGCAGAACCAGCAGCGCGAGGCTGCCGCCCGGGGCGTGGTGTGGTTGACCGTCGCCTCCTCGGCGCCGGGCGAGCAGGGCCATGTCGATGCCGCGCAAGCCAACGCGCTCACCAGGGACCGCAATGCCGCGCCGGCTGCGGTCCTGCTCGATCCGCAAAGCAGGATCGCGCGCGCCTACGACGCCACGGTGACGCCGCACATGTACATCATCGATGCGCAGGGTCGGCTGGTCTACAAGGGCGGCATCGATTCGATCCGGTCGAGCAACCCGTCCGACATTCCCAAGGCGACGCAGTACGTGCGCGTGGCACTCGAGGAAGTGTTGGCCGGCAAGCCGGTGAGCGAAGCGTCGACGCGGGCCTATGGCTGCAGCCTGAAGTACGGCAAGAACGCGGCCTGACGGGCGGGCGGGCGCCGTGCCGCACGACGGTTGGCATCCGCACGGCCCCGATCGGGGGCACGATCATGGTGTCGAGCCGCACCGGCCGCGGCGACGGCTGGTGCTGGCGGCGGCCGCCTTCCTGCCGTTCGGCGCCGTCGGTGCGCTGGCGCAGGACGCCGGCCGGCGCATCGCCGAGGCCGCCAACGGCTTTCTCGCCGCCCTCGACGAAAGCCAGCGCCGCCGAGCCCTGATCGCCTTCGACTCCGCCAACCGCCTGGACTGGCACTACGTGCCGCGCAGCCGCCAGGGCCTGCCGCTCGGCGCCATGCGCCCGGCGCAGCAACAGGCGGCGCGCGCGTTGTTTGCCAGCACGCTCAACGACCGTGGCCTGCGCATGATCGACGACGTGCGCGTTCTCGAGAGCATCCTGCGTGAGCAGCAGGGCAGCTGGCGCGATCCCGACCGATACTACGTGACGATCTTCGGCCTTCCCGGGCGCTTCCCCTGGGGGTGGCGCGTCGAGGGCCATCACCTCTCGATCAACGTCACCCTGCCGGCGCCCGGACACGTCGCGGCGACCCCGTTCTTCGTCGGCGCCAATCCGGCCACCGTGCGCGGCGGTCCCCATCGCGGAATGCGGGCGCTGGGCGACGCCGAGGATCTGGCGCGCCAGCTGATGGCCGGCCTGCCCGAGGAAGCGCGGCGCGGCGCCATCATCGCCGATCGCTCGTTCGGCGAGATCGTGGCCAGCCCGCAGCGCGAGCGCGACCTCGGCCGGCCGCGCGGGCTCGAAGTCGGCGCGATGGACGGCGTCAGCCGCAACCTGGTCGATGCCCTGCTCGACCGCTTCCTCGGTGCGCTGGCACCCGACCTCGCCGCTGCACAGAAGAGACGCGTCCTGGAGCAGGAGTTCGCCCGCTTCCGCTTCGCCTGGGCGGGCTCGCTGTCGCCCGGCGAGGCGCACTACTTCCGCGTCCACGGGCCGGCAACGCTGATCGAGCACGACAACACGCAGAACGGCACCAATCACATCCACTCGATCTGGCGCGATCTCGCGGCCGACTTCGGCAACGACGTGCTGGCCGACCACTATCGTCGTCAGCCGCATCGTTGAGGCGCAATCAGGCTTCGGCGATGCGCTTGCCGGTCTGGGAATCGAAGAGATGCAGATGAGCCGCATCCGCCTCGAAGCGTCGGCGTTCGCCCGGCCGGGCGAGGACGTGGCCGGGTTGACGCACCGTCACCAGTTCGCGTGCCTCGCCGAAACGGCCGTGCAGCAGCGTGTCGGCGCCGAGCGGCTCGGCCAGCTCGATCTCGAACTCGAGCGGTCCGTCCGCGGCCGGGCGCAGGTGCTCGGGCCGCATGCCGACGGCGACGGACGTTCCCGGCTGGGCCGAGGTGGGTTGGGCGATCGGCAACACGACTTGCGCGGCGGCCGCACCCGCCAGCTCGACGCCCGTCCGGCCGCCGGCGACGCGGCCGGCGAGGAAGTTCATCGACGGCGAGCCGATGAAGCCCGCGACGAAGACAGACGCCGGCCGCTCGTAGACGTCCATCGGCGTGCCGATCTGGTCGGCGATGCCGGCGTTCATCACGATCAGCCGATCGGCGAGCGTCATGGCCTCGACCTGGTCGTGGGTGACGTAGATCGAGGTGACGGCGAGCTCGCGCTGCAGGCGCTTGATCTCGAGCCGCATCTGCACGCGCAGCTTGGCGTCGAGATTGGAGAGCGGCTCGTCGAACAGGAATACGGCGGGTTCGCGTACGATGGCGCGCCCCATGGCGACGCGCTGACGCTGGCCGCCCGAAAGCTGGCGCGGCGTGCGCTGCAGCAGCGCCCCGAGCTCGAGCGTCTTGGCCGCCTTCTGCACGCGCCGCTCGATTTCGGCCTTGGGCATGCCTCGAATCTTCAGGCCGTAGGCCATGTTCTGGTAGACGCTCATGTGCGGATAGAGCGCGTAGTTCTGGAACACCATGGCGATGTCGCGGTCCTTGGGCTCGAGCTGGTTGACCACGCGCTCGCCGATGGCGATCTCGCCGCCTGTGATCTTCTCCAGTCCAGCCACCATGCGAAGCAAAGTCGACTTGCCGCAACCTGAGGGGCCGACGATGACGATCAACTCGCCGTCCTCGATCTCCATGTCGATGCCGTGGATCACCTCGACCTTGTTGTCGTAGGTCTTCCTGACGCCGCGCAGGTGGACTTGCGCCATCGGCTACTTCTCCGTTTCGACGAGACCGCGCACGAACTGGCGCTGCATGAAGACGACGATCAGGACTGGGGGCAGCATGGCGAGCATCGCCATGGCCATCAGCAGGTTCCAGCTCGGCACTGAGTCCACGACATTGGCCTGGCGCGAGACCGCCATGACCGTGGTGTAGAAGCTCTCCTTGGTGGTGATCAGCAGCGGCCAGAGATACTGGTTCCAGCCATAGATGAACTGGATGACGAACAACGCGGCGATCGTGGTGCGGCTCATCGGCAGCAGGATGTCCCAGAAGAAGCGCATCGGCGAGGCACCGTCCACGCGGGCAGCCTCGGTGAGCTCGTCGGGCACGCTCATGAAGAACTGGCGGAACAGGAAGGTGGCAGTCGCCGAGGCGATCAGCGGGACGATGAGGCCGGAGTACGAGTTCAGCATGTCGAGGCTGGCCACGACGCCGTAAGTCGGCACGATGCGCACCTCGACCGGCAGCATCAGGGTGATGAAGATCGCCCAGAAGAACCACATGCGGAAGGGGAAGCGGAAGTAGACGATGGCGAAGGCGGAAATGATCGAGATGGCGATCTTGCCGATGGCGACGCCCAGCGCCATGATCAGGCTGTTGGTCAGCATCAGCCAGACCGGCGCACCGCCGAAGCCGCGGCCGAACCCCTCGAACAGTACGCGCGAGTAGTTGTCGACCAGGTGCGTGCCGGGCAGCAGTGGCACCGGCGCGCGCAGCATGGTCTGCTGGTCGTGCGTCGAGGCGACGAAGGTCATCCACACCGGGAAGGCGATGACGAGCACGCCGATGAAAACGACGAGGTGGCTGAGCGCCGTGAGATAGGGACGATTCTCGACCATCAGTAGTGCACCCGACGTTCGATGAAGCGGAACTGCACGACGGTCAGCAGAATGACGATCGCCATAAGGATCACCGACTGCGCCGACGAGCCGCCGAGGTCCTGACCGCGGAAGCCGTCGTTGTAGACCTTGAACACCAGGATCTCCGTCGCCTTGGCGGGGCCACCTTTGGTCAGCGAATCGACGACGCCGAAGGTGCCGAAGAAGGCGTAGATGATGTTGACCACCAGCAGGAAGAAGCCGGTCGGCGAGAGCAGTGGGAAGATCACGTCCCAGAAACGCCGGCCCGGACCGGCGCCGTCGATCGCCGCCGCCTCGATCAGGGACTTGGGGATCGACTGCAGGCCGGCCAGGAAGAACAGGAAATTGTAGCTGAGCTGGTTCCACACCGAAGCGATGACGACCAGGAGGAGCGCCTGGTTGCCGTCGATGACGTAGTTGAACTCTATGCCTACCCCCTTGAGCAGCCAGGCGACGATGCCGATGGATGGGTTGAAGAGGAAGCCGAACAGCACACCGGCGACTGCGGGCGCCACGGCGTAGGGCCAGATCAGGAACGTCTTGTAGCCGGTGGCGCCGCGGATGACGCGATCGGCCATCACCGCCAGCAGCAACGACAGCGACAGACCGATCACCGTCACCAGGATGCTGAACACCAAGGTGACGCGAGCCGATGCGTAGTAATCCCGGTCGTTGAAGAGATGAATGAAGTTGTCGAGGAAGACGAACTTGGTGTTGCCGCCGAACGCGTCCTCCAGCAGCACCGACTGGTACATCGCCTGGCCCGACGGCCAGAAGAAGAACACCAGCGTGATCGCCATCTGCGGCGCCACCAGAAGGTAGGGCAGCCACCGCTCGTTGAAGGTGACGCGCTTTTCCATTTCCCCGCTATCGCTCCGCCCCGCCCACAGGGCCTCCACTGGGCCTCCCCCGCCGCGTGGCGGGGGAGGTCGTGCAGGCTTGTTACTTGTTGGCGGCCTCGAAGCGACGGAGCTGCTCGTTGCCCGCCTTGACCGCGTCGTCGAGCGCGGCCTTGGCGTCCTTCTTGCCCGACCACACTGCCTCGAGCTCGCCGTCGACGATGTCGCGGATCTGGACGAAATTGCCGATGCGCAGACCCTTGGAGTTGTCGGTCGGCGGGTTGAGCGTGAGCTGCTTGACGGCGATGTCGCGGCCTGGATTGGTCTTGTAGAAGCCGGCCTTCTCGGTGATCTCGGCGGCGGCCAGGGTGACAGGCACGTAGCCCGTCTGCTGGTGCCACTTGGCCTGCACCGGCCCGCTCGACAGGAAGGTCATGAACTTGGCGACCCCCTTGTACTCCTCCTTGGGCTTGCCCTGCAGCACCCACAGGGTGGCGCCGCCGATGATCGAATTCTGCGGCTTGGCGATCACGTCGGGGTAGTAGGGCATCATGGCGATGCCGACCTTGTCCTTGCCGAGCGCCCGCTCGATCGCGGCGGCCGAGGCCGAGGAGGCGATGTGGAAGACGCAGTCGCCGGCGTTGAACAGCGCCGTCGAGCGGCCCTCGCGGCCGCCGTAGACGAAGGTTTTGTCCTTGCTCCAGTCGGCCAGCGTCTGGATGTGCTTGACGCGGGCGGCGTCGTTGAACTTGAGCTCGATGTCGATGCCGCCGAAGCCGTTCTGCTTGGTGGCGAACGGCAGGTTGTGATAGGCGCCGAAATTCTCGATCATCGTCCAGGTCTGCCACTGCGGCGTGAACCCGCACTTGGCGCCGGCCGCGACCGCCTTCTTGGCCATTTCGCCCAGCTCCGGCCAGGTGGTCGGCGGCTTCTCCGGATCGAGCCCGGCCTTCTGCATCAACTCCTTGTTGCGGTAGAGCACGGGGGTCGACGAGTTGAACGGCATGGAGAGCAGCTTGCCGTCGGTGGTGGAGTAGTAGCCGGTGACCGGACCGATGAAGCCCTTGGGATCGAACGGCTCGCCGGCGTCGGCCATGAGCTGGTAGATCGGATAGACCGCACCCTTTGCCGCCATCATGTTGGCGGTGCCGACCTCGAACACCTGCACGATGTGCGGGTTCTGCTTGGCGCGGAAGGCGGCGATCGCGGCAGTCAGGGTCTCGGTGTAGGAGCCCTTGTAGATCGCATTGACCTTGTAGGCGGTCTGCGAATTGTTGAACTCCTCGGCCAGCGCTTTGACCGTCTCCCCGAGGTTGCCACCCATGGCGTGCCACCACTGGATCTCGGTCTGCGCATGGGCGCCGGGCGCGCCGGCGAGGATCGCCGCTGCAGCGACGGACGACAGAAGAATGCGTGACATCTAGACCTCCCGTTTGGACCTCGCGATGTATCCGCGGGTGCTGAGACTGCGATGTGAGTGTTTTATTACAGTCTCGTTACAGTCCAGCAAGACTATCCCCCGCTGGCAACCCCAATTATCTCAGGCAAGCGCCGACAGGATGATGTCGGGGGCGTCGGTAATGACGCAATCGGCCCCCATCTCGACCAGCAGTCGCGCGTGGCGGGCGTCGTTGATCGTGTAGACGGAGAGCGCATAGCCGGCCCGCCGCACCTCTGTCGCCCGGGCGATGCTCAAGCGCAGCCCATTGGTGTTGACACCCGCGGCGCCCACGGCCCTGGCGCGGTTGAGCCAGTCGTCGCCCAACTCGTTGATCAGGATGGCGCGATCGAACTCGGGCGCCGCCGCCTGGGCAGCAGCCAACGACACGTCCTTGAAACTCGACAACAGGGGCGGCGGCAAGGACGAAGGCCAGCAACGACGCAGGGTCGCCACGGTGACCTCTGCCGTCTCGACCTCACGGCCATCGCAAGGCTTGATCTCGACATTGCATCCCAGGCCTTGCTCGGTCAGGCAGGCGATGGCCGCCTCGAAGGTAGGCACCGACGCCGGCAACTCGGCTCGTGTCGTCTGGGCGACCAGGCGATCGACCCCTGTGGTCCGCTCGAGCGACGGATCGTGCATCAGGATCGGCACGCCGTCCGACGTCAGCTTGACATCGATCTCGACCCAAGGCGCGCCCCGCCGTTTGGCTTCACGCAGGGAGTCCAGCGTGTTCTCGGGGGCATAGGCCGCCGCGCCGCGATGGCCGATGACTTTGGGCAGTTGCAGCATTCACCAATACAACGCTAATTCGGGTCGCTGAGATAGACGAATGCCCCACCCCCTGTCGACCCTGCCCGCCAAGTTCCGCCTCGACGGCCGTACCGCCCTGATCACCGGATCCGCGCGCGGTCTCGGTTGGGAGATAGCGCGGGGTCTCGCCGAAGCCGGCGCGCGTGTGCTGCTCCACGGCCGCACGCCGGAGCGCATCGACGCGCGGCTCGCCGAGTTGCGCGGCATGGGACACGCCGCCGACGGCGTCGCTTTCGAGATGGCCGATCGTGCCGCCATGCGGCAAGCCCTATCGGCGACCGGACCGATCGACGTGTTGATCCACAATGTCGGAGAACGTGACCGCAGACCCTTCGCCGAAATCGAAGCGGCCGACTTCTCCCGCCTGATAGACGTCGACCTCGTCGCGGCCCATGCGCTGGTGAAGCTCGTGGTTCCCGGCATGGTCGAGCGCGGATGGGGGCGGCTGATACTGGTGACGTCGATCGTCGGCGAACTCGCCGTGCCCAACGCTTCATCCTATATCGCCGCCAAAGGCGGCCTCGCCGCGCTGACGCGCGCCCTTGCCGCGGAGTTCGGATCCAAGGGCGTCACATCGAATGCATTGTCGCCGGGTTTCTTCGCCACGGAAACCAACGCGCAGCTCATGGCTTCGCCCGCCGGCGAGGTGCTGCGCCTGCGTTGTCCGGCCAAGCGATGGGCGGCGCCCTCGGAGATCGCGGGCGCCGCGCTCTTCCTCGCGTCGGAAGCGTCGTCCTTCGTCAACGGTCACACACTGACTGTCGACGGCGGCGTTTCGGCAACGTACCTTGCCTGAATGAAACGCTCCTGGCTGTGCGCGGTTATTGTCGTCGCCCTCTTCGCCGCGATGCCCGCCCTGGGGGCGGATACGAATGCTCCCGCGCTCGACGGTCGCAAGGTCAGCCTGCTCTGGGGCGTTCCCTTTGTCGGAATCCTGCTGTCCATCGCCATCCTGCCGCTCGTCGCGGCTCATTTCTGGCACCATCACTTCGGCAAGGTTTCCGCCGCCTGGGCCATCCTCCTGCTGGTGCCGCTCGCGCTGGTGTTCGGTCCAGCGGTGACTCTCTACGAAGTCGTGCATCTCATGCTGCTCGACTACATCCCGTTCATCATCCTGCTGCTTGCCCTCTTCACGGTCACCGGCGGCATCCACATCCGCGGCAACCTGCATGGCTCGCCCTCGATGAACACGGCCTTGCTGGCGATAGGCACGGTGCTCGCCGGCTGGATGGGCACGACCGGTGCCTCGATGCTCTTGATCCGGCCGGTGATCCGCGCCAACGACGACCGGCGCCACAAGGTGCATGTCTTCGTCTTCTTCATCTTCCTGGTGTCCAACATCGGCGGCGCCCTGACGCCGCTCGGCGATCCCCCGCTGTTCCTGGGCTTCCTCAAGGGCGTGGATTTCTTCTGGACCACCACCAATCTGTTCTTCGAGATGCTGGTCTGCGCGATCGTGCTGCTGGCGCTGTTCTACGCCCTGGACGTCTACTGGTATCGCAAGGAAGGCCACTTGAAGGTCGATCCGACGCCGGACCAACCGATCCGTGTCGAGGGCGGCATCAACATCATCCTGCTGATGGCCGTGGTCGCCGCCGTTCTGATGAGCGGCACCTGGAAGCCAGGGGTGCAGTTCACGATCTTTCACGTGACGGTCGAGTTACAGAACGTCACGCGCGACCTCGCGCTGCTCGCCATCTGCGGATTGTCCCTGAAGCTGACGCGCAAGCAGATCCGCCAGGACAATGCTTTCGGCTGGGGCCCCATGGCCGAGGTCGCCAAGCTCTTCGCCGGCATCTTCATCACCATCGCGCCGGTGATCGCCATCCTGCGCGCCGGCCCGGAGGGCGACATGGCACCGCTGGTCTCGATGGTCAGCGCCGCCGACGGCCGTCCCAACGACGTCTGGTATTTCTGGTTGACCGGCATCCTGTCGAGTTTCCTCGACAACGCGCCGACCTACCTCGTGTTCTTCAACCTGGCCGGCGGCGACGCCCAGGTTCTGATGGGGGCGCTCGCCTCGACGCTGGTGGCGATCTCCTGCGGCGCGGTGTTCATGGGCGCCAACACCTACATTGGCAACGCGCCCAACTTCATGGTGAAGGCGGTCGTGGAGGACGCCGGTATCCGCATGCCGTCCTTCTTCGGCTACATGGCGTGGTCGTGCGTCATCCTCCTACCCCTGTTCGTCCTGATCACTTTCCTGTTCTTCTAGGCCGTGCAGGCGTCACCGGCTGATGAAGAGCGGCGTCGAACATGCATCGTACATTCGCCGGGTGCACGACCCGAAGAGCATCTCGCGAAGGCCGCGATTGCCGAAAGCACCCATGATCAGAAGGCTCGCCCGTACCTTGTCGGCGTGTTTCATCAGCAGCTCTGCGGGTTCCGCTGACAATTCGCGAGGTTCGATGGCGGCCCCAATGCCGTGTGACTCCAGAAAAGCCGCTGCTCGCATCGCAGTCTTCCGCGCCGACGCAGCATGCCTTCGGATGCTGACGACCTGCACGGCCCTGCCGGCGAACATGCCCAACAGGACGGCGAGCTGGAGCGATCTTGCCGCCGAAGCACTCCCGTCATAGGCGACCAGCACTGGCCCCCCATCGATGCTGCCTTCCCCTGTCACCAGTACAGGACGCGCTCCTCGCGCGATGATGACGTCCAGGAGGGGCGCGGCGCCGTCGGAGGCTTCGAAGTGGAACTGGGCGTCGCGGCCCGTCACCACCAGATCGACTGTCTCGATCAACCGCAACAGGCCGACTTCCACTGCGCTCCCGAGCCTGGTGACGCTGCAGTTCTGGCCCTCGGCCGCGCATGCGTTCTCGAACGCGTCTGGAAGCTGCGCCGCCATCTGCCGGCGTTCGTCGGCTCGTCGCCGGCGAAGCACCATACGTTCGTAGGCCCGCTCCATCCCGCCGATCGGTGCCGGTTCCATCGCCTCGAGGTCGCTGATATCCGTCGCAATCACGCCCTTCAGCATGGCGCCGTTCCTGCGCGCCAGGCCAATCGCCAACGCCTGGGCCGTTGCACAGGACGGAGTCTTGTCGAGTGTGATCAGAATCGAGCGCACGCCTGCCTCCCGTGAAGTCGGGAATCCGGCCTCCGGCCCCGAACGCTCCATCCTAGGGGGGACAGCCGCGCCCGGGCAACGACTCAGCGCTTGCGGAAGATCAAAGCGTCGAGTGAGTACGGCCCCGGCCCACGAGTGAGGATGAAGACGAGGATCGCCAGCCACAACAGATGGGACGGATAGTCGTTCCAGTAGACGAAGAACTGGATGACCAGCGTCATGCCGATCAGCGGCAGCGTGGCAAGGCGTGTGAACAACCCGACAAGGATCAACAACGGCGCACCGAGCTCCACGACGGTGGCGAGCCACGCCGCGATCTCCGGTGACAGGATCGGGACCTTGTACTCCTCGCGGAACAGCTCGATCGCCTGTTCCATGTTGTCGGCCTTGAGTTGGCCCGAGCGCCAGAACACCCAGAAGATGGCGAAGCGCATCAGAAGCTGCAGCAACGACTGCGGGAAGGAATCGAGCCTCACCCGCCAGATATCGATGAAACCCATCGTCCCCCCGATCCGGGTCCGTTATAGCGACGGGCTGAAGCGGCCGAACTCAATCCATGTCACACCGGCGTGACCGCTGCGTCAGCTCACGAGCTCATGCACTCGAAGGTCGCCGAAGCCCTTGAGCTTGCAGACATCGCGCGGCTCGCACCTGAAGTCGGCGCCGAGCGCGGCGACGGTCTCCTGGGCGACGAGAATCTGCATCGGACTCGCCACCCGCTCGAGGCGCGCCGCCAGGTTCACCGCGGGGCCGAAGATGTCGTAGACGTACTTGTTCACGCCGACGATCGATCCCACCAGCGGCCCGGTGGCGATCCCGATGCGGCAGCGCCACCGATTCGTGTTGGCATTGTTGCGGCGCTCCAGATAGCCCCGCATGCGCAGCGACGCGCGCGCGACGTTGGCGGCGTGCTCGGCGGCGACCTCCGGCATGCCCGACACGGCCATGTAGGAGTCGCCATTGGTCTTGATACGCTCACAACCGAACATCTCCGAGATGCGGTCGAACGCCGAGAAGATGTCGTTCAACTCGGCGACGAGAGCCGCCGGATCGCGTACGATCGCCATCTCGGAGAAGTCGACGAAATCCAGCATCAGCACCGTCGCCGCCTCGAACCGTTGCGGCGATACCGTACCGAACTCCCGCATCTCCTGCAGGACGGCACGCGGCATGACGTTCAGCAACAGGCGCTCGACCCGCGCCTTCTCCTGCTCGAGCGCGCGCAGGTTCTTCTCGGCGAGGCGTGAGTAGGAGTCGAGCATCAATTCGGCCTGGCGGCGTCTGCTCGCATCACGGGCCTCGATCAGCAGAGCGCCACCGGCCAGCGCACGCATCGTCATCTCGAGGTGAAGCGTGCGAGCGCCGACCTTGCGCTCCATCTCGAACGCGTGGTGGCCCCGCTCCTCCAGTCTCCGCCGCACCAGCGCGAGGTCGACGTCGGCCATCTGCTCGGCCAAGCCGCAGACTTCGACCGCCGGAGCGAACATCCGTGCGAACGCGGGATTGGCGTAGAGCACGGACCAGTCCTTGGGCAGGACGACGGCAATGCCGGTCGCCATCGCTTCCACCGCATCGGCGGGCGCACTCGATATCGAGCCGTCCATGCCACTCTCCTCAGGTCGCGACCACAAGATGTCGACGGCGAGCGAACTCCTGGCAGACGTGATCGACGTCGTGAGGCGGGAAGGCGAAGTCCTCCAGCGTCTCCCGGAGGATCCTTCCCATTTCGTCGAACTCCGGCGCCGTCACGCCGAGGCGGGCATGGGCACGACGCAGCGTGTCGTCGTCGAACGCACTGTCGCCGTCCATGATGCCGGTGATCATCTTCGTCTGGTGGTCGATCAGGCGTGCCATGTCGACGTTCATGAAATGCCTCTGCAGCATCTCGTGATCGAGTGCTTTGTCGTAGATCGCCGCCACCACGTGGCGCACCCGGGCGAATCCGCCCGAGCGCGCCAGCACTGTCTGTGCCATGTCGATTCCTCTTAGGAAAAGGCCTTGGCGACCTCGGCGAGCCGGTCCGCCTGAGCGGGCGACAAGGCCGTGACGCTGGCCAGGAAGTTGGGATGGCTGAGACCGGAGCCGAGGTAGGTCCAGCGCATCGCCTGGTGCTGCACCTCGGCGAAGAGGCTCGCCTGGGCCGACGTCAGACGCAGTCCCGTGGCCCTCTGCAGGGCATCGAGGTCGAACGCCGCCTGCTGCTTGAACGCACCGTCGAACATGCCGCCGATCTCCAGGTAGCCGTCGACCGCCTTGTCGATTTCCGCCGGCGTGCAGGTGGCGGCAATCGCCTCGACCATCAGCGTATCGAGCTGGGCGTGCTGTGCCTCCTCCATCCAGTGATGGCGCAGCAGGCTTTTGAACTGCGGATCGAGCGCCTGATCGTCGCGGATGCTCTCGAGATAGTGGCGCTGTGTCATCCACTCGACCTGCAGGATCAACAAGGCCACCGACAGCGGATGGTGCGCCAGCACCGCCTTGCCCACGTCCTCTGCGGGTCCGATCATGTCGCAGGGCGTGCCGAAACCGCCCTCGAATTCGCGTTCGAAGGTGCGGAAGAGGTGGATGTGCTTGGCCTCCTCGCTGGCGAAGCCCAGCAACGCCCGAGTGCGCATGTCGTCCTGTGCCAACATCGGGCGGGCGTGGTCCAGCACGAAGGGCAGGATGAACTCCTCGACCAGACCGAACGTGTAGAGATATCCGTTGGCGCGGATGTGGTTGAGCGTGAGGCGGACGCGGGCATCGAGGAAGTCGAGGCCGTTCACGCGCGCCAGCGACTCCGGCATGAACGGCATCGAGAAGTCGAGCCTCAGATCGCCGCCGATGATGTCCTCGATGCGCCAGTTGACCTTCTGTGACGCCGTCAACGCCCTGGCGTAGGTGAAGCCGTGATTCATCTGAACCTCCATTGGTTGTCGAACGGGACGGAAACTGATCCGCCGCAGCCTTGCCCGGAACCCGGAAGCTTCGCGAACCGGCTTTGCAGAACTGCAAGGCGCGGCGCGTTCTAGACGGCGCAGGTAAACGCTTCGTGTCGCCGCTGCGTCGTGACGTTTCGTCTGTTGCGCGAGCCTGCGACGAGTCGTCTCGATGGCCACAAGTCGAGGTGCTATGCTTGAAGTTCGGAGGCGGCGTGGACTGGGACGACCTGCGCTATTTTCTCAAGGTGGCTGAAACCGGCGGCCTGTCGCCCGCCGCACGTTTTCTGCACGTCAACACCGCAACCGTGGGGCGCCACATCGAGGCGCTTGAACTGAGCCTCGGGCACAAGCTCTTCGAGCGCACACCGCATGGCTACCGCCTGACCGACGCGGGTCAACGGCTGCTCGATTGGTCAAGCAAGGTCGAAGCGGAGTTCAACGGCATTCAGGCGGCATTCGCCGGCGCGCCGACGGAGGCCGCCGGTACCGTATCCGTGGCGACCACCGACTGGGTGGCCGCGGGCTTCCTGATCCCGACCCTTCAACAATTCCGGCGCAGATATCCCGGTATCGACCTGGTAATCGCCGGCAGCATGGACCCCGTGAACCTGTCGCGCCGCGAGGCCGAAGTGGCGCTGCGTCTCTTTCGCCCCGAACAAGGCAACCTGGTCGCCAAACGCGTTGGCGACATCGGCCACGCGCTCTACGCCTCGGCGGACTACGTCGCTCGATGCGGCAGGCCGGATCCGGCGCGCGGTTGTGAGGGCCACGATCTGGTCGACTGGCCGGCCGAGCTGGACGGCACGGCGGCGGTAGGCTGGCTACGCCGCCACGCCAGCAAGGCGCGACCGGTGCTCCGCGGCAATGCCACCATCCGCCTCCATGCCGTGTCCGCCGGCCTCGGCTTCTCACTGTTGGCCTGTATCGGTGCGCCCGAGGGACACGGTCTCGTGCGACTCGATGTCGAACCGGTTCCCCCCAGCCTCGGCTTGTGGCTGGTCTCACATGCCGAGCTTGCCCACGTGCCGCGCGTACGGGCGGTTCTCGACCACATCACTGAGGCCGCGCGGGCGCACGCGGCGCTGTTGCGCGGCGAAGCCGACGCATCGTCGGCTACAGGGTATTCGACAAGCTGAAGACGTTCTTGCCGCGATGGAGGAAATCGCGGTCGCGCTTGCCCATTTCGCGCAGGAAATTCCGGGCATTGGCGGTTCGGGGCAGCATCCCGTCGTGCAGTTCGACGATCAGAAGTGGAAAGGCGTCGATCCACTCGGTGTTGGCGGCGAACAAATTGTCCTGGGAGCCCTCGATGACGATTTTCACGATGAACGGCCGGGCACCCCTGCGGCGCTCATCGTCGAGCAGCGTGTTGATCGACCAGATCCTGAGCTCGCCTCCGGCCGCGGCGCTTACGCGATGGGCGAAACTCCGATGCTGTCGCTCCAGGCGTCCCGTTCCGTCGGCATTGCCGACCGCCGCATGCAGGATGGTGATCCTGTCCTCGTCGTTGACACGGCGCGCCAGCGCGACGTTGTCCTCGTCCGGCTCGATGGCCACGATGCGCGCCTGCGGATAGGTTTCGGCGAAGTACCTGGTGGCGATCCCGCAATGGGCCCCGCAGTCGAGGATGAGGGGCATCACGTTCTGCGCGATCATGGCGCGGTAACGCGCCTCGATCTCGTCGTACCGCGCGAGCGATTCGAGCCCGTACTCGTTCCTGTCGAAGATCAGGCCGATGAGGTTGAGATCAACCGAGTCCCGCGCTTTCAGCGAGAAGAAGCGGCCGTTCCTTCGATCATAGATCACCTGGCGCGAGATCAATGGTGGAGAGACGCGCCAGAATCGCGGCGCCCGTCCGCGCAGGGCATTGGCGACCCCCAGCACCCAACGGCCGAGCCAGCGCGCCAGCGCCCACACTCCTTGCCGGACAGGCAGCTTCACCCGGATCTCCGGCCACCCATCACGTCACACGGAAGTTTCGGAACTGCCACGGATCGTCGGCGTCGATGTCTTCGGGAAACAGCACGCCGCGGTCGCGCAAGG
Organism: Enhydrobacter sp.; assembly: GCA_025808875.1. NCBI lineage: Bacteria > Pseudomonadati > Pseudomonadota > Alphaproteobacteria > Hyphomicrobiales > Enhydrobacter > Enhydrobacter sp. The sequence goes on from CP075528.1 coordinate 4,235,862, forward strand.
GTGTCCAGTCGCTGTACTTGCCGACGACCGGCCCGAGATAGGGCATGCAGATCTCGAGGTTGCGCCTGAAGTCGATTTCGTCGGCTTCGACGATGCCGCGGTCCGGATTTTCCAGAGCCCATACGATGCCCGACAGGACCGGTGCGCAGACCTGGATCGATGTCGCGTTGTTGTAAGGCGTCAGCCGGCGGGTCTCGTGGATATCGAGCTGGCTGCCGTACCAGTAGGCGCCCTTCTTGTGCCCCATCAGCAATACGCCGAGCTCGTCGCGCCCCGAGCTGATCTCATCGACGATCAAGCGCTGGCGTTTCTGCTGGACGAGGTTCTTTCCGGCGATCTCGTGCATCGACATGATCGCCTGGTCGCATGGATGATAGGCGTAGTGCACCGTCGGTCGATAGGTCACCTTCGAGCCTTCGCGCAGGGTGAAGTAGTCTGCGATCGAGATCGATTCGTTGTGGGTGACGATGAATCCATGGAACGGTCCCTCGAGCGGCGTCCAGGTGCGCACGCGCGTAAGCAGGCCCGGCCGGTTCAGATAGATCGCCGCCCCGCAGCCGAATCTGTGGCGCGCACCATCGTGCGGCAGCGCCTTCTCGTGCGTGCCCCAGCCCATCTCGGCCGGCTGGCAGCCTTCCGAGACGAAGCCGTCGATCGACCAGGTGTTGACGAACTCGCCGACCCGCTTGGGCTCGTCTGAGACCTGGGTGTCGCGCTCGGCGATGTGCACGACCTTGATGCCGAGCCGCTGTGCCAGTCGCGCCCAACCCTCGCGCGTGGTCGGCACCGCCGTCTTGACGCCGGTGTCCCTGGCGACATTGACCAACGCCTGCTTGACGAAGTGAGAGACCAGGCCGGGATTGGCGCCGTGGGCGATCACGGCCGTCGGCCCGCCGCGATATCTGGGCACGAGCTTCAGCATCGCCTCGCGCAGCGCGTAGTTGGAGCGCAGCGACACGGACAGGTTTGGATCGGTGTAGCCGCCCGGCCACGGCTCGATGCAGGTGTCGATGTAGAAGGCGCCGTGCTCCTGGCAGAGCTCGACCAGCGACGTCGAAGCCACCTCGACCGAGAGGTTGACCAGGAAATCGCCCTTGCGGAGCCGCCGCGCAAGCATCTCGCGGTAGTTGCCGCGTGTCAGACGCTTCTTGATGAACTCGACACCGTAGCGCTTGATCTCTGGCAGACCGCCACGATCATCCTCGGCAATGACGGTGATCTGGCTGGGCTTGATGCCGATATGGCGCAGGATCAGGGGCAACACACCATGGCCGATCGAGCCGAAGCCGATCATCAGCATGCGGCCCTCGAACTTGAGGTACTTCCTGTTGCGCAGAGCTCTCTTCGCCATTCCAGCGCCCCTGTTCTTCGTTGATGAAAGGTCGATAAATGGCGACGGGGCCTTTCTCAAGGCCCCGTCGTTCCATATGCCCAGGCAACGCGACTCAGATACAGACCGCCTTGAGCGGCGCGAAGCCGTTGAAGGCGACCGACGAGTAGGTCGTCGTATAGGCGCCGGTCGACAGGATCTCGACCTTGTCGCCGGGCTTGAGCGACAGCGGCAGCTTATACTCGGTCTTCTCGTAAAGGATGTCGGCAGAGTCGCAGGTCGGGCCGGCCAGCACCACCGGGCCGACGCGCGTGCCGTCGCGTGCCGTGCGCAGCCGGTACTTGATGCTCTCGTCCATGGTCTCGGCGAGGCCCGAGAACTTGCCGATGTCGAGGTAGACCCAGCGCTTGCGGTCGTTGGCTGCCTTGCGGCTGACCAGCACGACCTCGGACTGGATCACGCCCGCGTCGCCCACCATGGAGCGACCCGGCTCGATGATGACCTCGGGCATGCGGTTGCCGAAATGACGGACCAGCGCACGTCCCACCGCCTCGCAGTAGGCCTCGATGCTCGAGACCTCGGCGCGATAGCGAGCCGGGAAGCCGCCGCCCAGATTGACCATGCGCAGGTCGACGCCTTCCTCGGCGAGCGCGAAGAACATCTGCGAGACCTGGCCCAGCGCCTTGTCCCACTGCTCGAGGTCGGTCTGCTGGCTGCCGACATGGAAGGAGATGCCGTAGGCGTCGAGGCCCCAATCCTTGGCCTTGCGCAGCAGGTCCTTCGCCATCTCCGGCGCGCAGCCGAACTTCTTGCTGAGCGGCCACTCGGCGCCGCCGCAATCGACCAGCACACGGCAGAACACACGGCTGCCCGGCGCGACACGGGCGAGCTTCTGCAGCTCCGCCTCGCTGTCGAAGGCGAACAGGCGTACGCCCTGCTGATAGGCCCAGGCGATGTCCTTTTCCTTCTTGATGGTGTTGCCGAAGGAGATGCGGTCCATCGACACGCCCGTCGCCTGGACGAGCTCGATCTCGCCGCGGCTCGCGGTGTCGAACTTCGAGCCGAGGCCCGACAGCCGCGACAGGATCTGGGCGGCCGGATTGGCCTTGACGGCGTAGAAGATGTGGGCCGCAGGCAGGAGTTCGCGCATGCGCCGGTAGTTGTGCTCGACCACGTCCAGGTCGATCACCAGGCATGGCGTCTCGAGCTGCTGCTCTCGGAGATAACGGAAAATACGCTCGGTCATCGCTGGGGGGATCCCCGTCTTACGCTGATTGTTCGAAAGAGTGAGTAACGTGACGACGGTGCCGGCTGGTTGGAACCAGGGCGGCAGCGTGCGTCAGCCGATACTCGACGGAGACAAGGTCCGCTCGGGCGGACAGTCGAACGAAGCGGCCCGGTCCAAACGCACCGGGCAAACGACACGATAGCGGGGAACACGCCCCGCGCGGCAAGCAACCATGTCAGAAGCTCCTTCCCGGACCCGGCTTCGCGCCGGCACTGCCAAAAAGGACGCTTTCCGTCGTTGCGTAACCACTATGGGCCAGCGGCACGTGCGTGGGCGTCTTGAATCGGTATCTACAACTAATGCGCCCCGATACAAGAAGATTCTGCGCTGTCGGCAAAATTTCCGGGGGACTTGTGTTGCGTGGAACACACGGCGCGCTCATGCGCGTGGCGTCGTCGCGCCGGGCAGCCGGATCGAGGCGGCGAGGATGGTGAGCGGCACGAGCGCGACCGACGAGGCGATCAACGCCGCCTGCACGCTCCAGAAGTTGGCGATCTTTCCCCACAGGAGCGATCCCACCACCATGGCACCGAAAAACACCATCTGGTGTACCGCCATGCCACGAGCCCGCATGAAGTTGGGTAGCGCCATCTGGACAGCCGCGCCATTGTTGGCAATGACGGTGATCCAGCAGGCGCCCTCGATGATCACGACGCCACCGACGACAACCGGTGTCATGACGAGCGCCGCGACGAGCAGACCGGCGGCGCTGATGCCCATCGCCCAGATGTTGGCGCGATCCGGCCCCAATAGCCGGTTCACCGGCGACATGGCGATGGCGCCGCCGACGGCGCCGGCACCGAACGCAGCGTAGAGAATGCCGAACGACAGCTCATCGAGGCCGAGCTCGAAGCGGCCGATCACCGGCAGCAGGGTGCCGAGCGAGATGCCGGGGACGAAGAAGCAGAGACCACGGGCGAACACCGCCTTGAGTTCGGCCGATTGGCGCACGAAGCCGATGCCGCTGCGCGCGGCCTCGACGAAGCCTTCGCGGCGCTGCGCCGCTCTGGCCTCGGGCGGCCGCCGCCAGCGGCGCATCGCCAGGATGACGCCGACATAGGTCAAGGCGTTGATGGCAAAGAGCAGGAAAACGCCCACGAGGCCGAGCACGATCTGGCCGATCACCGGTCCGACCGTCCGGGCGAGATTGAAGCCGGCCGAGTTCAGGGCGATGGCCGGGCGCAAATGGGCGCCGGACACGATCTCCGGAACCACGGCGTGCCAGGCCGGCGCGTTCATGGCGTTGCCTATGCCCATGCAGAAGGCGAGCGCCAGCAGGCTCCAATGGTCGAGCCAGCCGAAAAAGGCGAAGGCCGCGAGGGTGGCGGCCACGGCCATCATCCAGAACTGGCAGCCGATGATGTAGCGGCGGCGGTCGAAGCGGTCGGCCAGGATGCCGGCGGGAAAGCAGAACAGGAACATCGGCAGCGTTCCCGCGGCCGCCAGCAAGGCGACGAAGATCGGCTCGGAGGTCAGGCTGGTCATCTCCCAGGCCGCTCCCGTCGACTGCATCCAGCCGCCGACATTCGACAGCAGGTTGGCGATCCAGAGACCGAGGAAAGCGCGATTGGCGAGCGGCGCGAAGGCCGAGGGATGACGGGTGGTGCCGGAGGGTGGCGGCGTCACACCAACGCCTTCTGATAGATGCGATGGGTCTTGTAGTGGACCCCGCCGACCGAGCGGATGATGTTGTTGGTGGCCTTGTTGTCCTCGAGGATCCAGCCCAGTTCCGCGGTCTTCTTGCCGAGCCGCTTGCCGTTCTGCCGGAGCTGGTCGATGGCCATCATGGCCAGCCCCGCTCCCATGAGCGGATGGTTGCGGAACTTCTTCTTCACGCCCATCAGCGGCACCCGCGTGCTGCCGACGCCTGCGATCTTGAGCCGCCACACCAGCTTCAGCAGGCTGAGCGGTCCCAGCCGGCCGTTGAAATCCTCGATCGCCTCGTTGATGTTGGTGAGCGCCACGATGAAGGCGACCGCCTCGTCGTCGACCTCCACGATCACCGCCAGATCCGGCACAATGACCGGCCCGAAGGCCTTGGCGGCATGGTCGATCTCGGCCTGGGTGAAGGGCACGAACCCCCAATTGTCGCTCCAGGCGTCGTTGAAGACGTTGACGATGGTGCGCACCTCGGCGTCGAACACCTTCATGTTGGCGGTGCGCACCTTGACCCTCCCGGCCATGCCGGCGCGCGCCATCAGCTTGGCGCCGATCGTCTCGGGAGCGTTCTGGACGTCGTAGTCGTAGGCGAAGACATCCTTGATCTTGGCGTAGCCGCAGGCCTCGACCCGCGGCCCGGCATAGGGCGGGTCGTAGGGCACGAGCAGCATCGGACGGCTGTCGAAGCCCCACACCATCAACCCGACCTCTTCGTTGACGGAGAGGTTGAAGGGCCCGGTGACCCGCTTCATCCCCTTGTACCTCAGCCATTTCTCCGCCGCTTCGAACAGGGCGGCGAAGATCTCGGGATCGTCCTCGGCGGCGACGCAACCGAAATGCCCGGTGTCGTCGGCATAGCGCTCGAGATAGGCGCGATCGACCTGCGCGGAGATGCGGCCGACCACACGGCCGGCGCGGCGCGCGAGGAAGAACTGTACCTCGACGTGCTTGAAGAGCGGGTTTTTCTTGGGCGAGAAGGCTTCCTGCCGCTCGACGTCGAGATGCGCGGTGTAGCCCTTGTGGCCGCCATAGAGCCGCTTGGGCAGGTCGATGAAGGCCTTGAGGTCGGACTTGCCGTCGACCGGGGTGACCGCGATGTCGGAAGAAGCCATGAAGACGGTCAGTTTACCACGCCGCTCCGGCCGCCGCTGTGGAACACCAGTTCGCCGTCGGGCTCGCAGCCGTCGCAGGCGGCATTGAGCGCGCGGATCGAAACCGTGAACGCCCAGCCGCCCTCTGCACGCTCGATACCTATCAGGTGGTAGCGCGCACGACCGTAGCGGCTGTCCGGCGCCGCCGACGCCGATGTAACGCCCAGCACGGGAATGGCGCCCGCCGGCCCCTCGATGCGCGCTACTTCGCTGCGGTGGTTGTGGCCATGCAGCACGAGTTCGCAGCCGACCCGGCGGACCATGGCCCGGAACGCCTCGCCGTCGGTCAGGTGCTTGTGCCGCGATTCGCCGGCAAGCGGCGGATGATGGATCAGCACGACCCGGCAGATGCCGCTGCGGCCGAGATCGGACAGCAGCCGCTCGGCGCGCGCGATCTGCGCCTCGCCGAGGGTCCCGGTGGCGAGCAGCGGCGGCTTGGGAACGCCGGTCGACAGCCCGACCAGGGCGATCTCGCCACGGCGCCGCAGGGTCGGGAACACGCCGAGATCGGCGGCCGGCGGTGCATCGTCGCTCGCCATGTAGGCGCCCCACAGGCCGAGCGTGTCGGCCCACGCGGTGGGCACGTAGACATCGTGGTTGCCCGGCACGATGGTGATGCGGTCCGGATCGTCGAAACCGGCCAGCCAGTCGGCGGCCCGCCGAAATTCCTGGGGCAGCGAGATGTTCACCAGGTCACCGGTCAGGGCGATGTGGTCGGGCTGCTGCGCCTTGATGTCGGCGACGACACCGGCCAGCGCCTCGGGAACGTGCAGGCGGGCGCGCCGGCGCCACCAATTCACGTAGCCCGTGAAGCGTTTGTTGAGGAGTTCGGCCGGGCGCGCCGACGGCATCGGCAGATGCGGATCGGACAGGTGCGCCAAGGTGAACATCGAACCGATCCTAGCGCTCGCCCCCGACCACGCGCAGCCGCGGCGTCAGCACGCCCATCTGGCGGCCGATACCGGTCATGACCTCGATCATGTGCTCGAGCTGCTCGCGCGTGTGCACGGCGCAGAGCGAACAGCGCAGCAGCGACACGCCGTTGGGTGTCGCCGGCGGCACGGCGACGTTCACGTAGATGCCGGCATCGAGCAGCGCGCGCCAGAAGCCGATCGCCGTCATGCGGTCGGGCAGGTGCACACCCACGACCGGCCCGTGCTCGGGGCCGAGCTTGAAGCCCCGTGCGGCGAGCCCGTCATAGAGGGTAGCGACGTTGTCCCAGAGCTGCTTGCGCAGATCGGGCCGTGCCTTCACCACCTTGAGCGCCTGGCGAACCGAGGCGACGATCGAGGGCGGCAGCGAGGCGGTGAACATGTAGGCGCGCGTCGTCACGCGCAGGATGTCGAAATCGGGATCGTTCGACACGCAGTAGCCGCCGATCGCGCCCAGTGTCTTGGAGAAGGTGCCGACGATGAAGTGGCAGTCGTCGAGCACGCCGGCCTTCTCGCACAGACCGCGCCCGTTCTCGCCCAGGGCGCCCAGCGAGTGAGCCTCGTCGATCAGGATGTAGGCGCCGTACTTCTTGCAGACCTCGACGAATTCCTTGAGCGGCGCGCTGTCGCCCAGCATCGAGTAGATGCCCTCGAGCACGACCAGGCGGTTGCCCGGTTTGTCGCCCAGCCGGCGCAATCGCGCGTCGAGGCTCGACGGATCGTTGTGCTTGAAGCGTACGACCTCGGCCTGGGTCTGCTTGCAGGCGTCGTAGATCGAGGCATGGCTGTCGGCGTCGATCAGCAGGAAGTCGTCCGGCCCGACCAGGGTCGAGATCACCCCGAGATTGGCCTGATAGCCGGTCGTGAAGACCATGCAATACTTTTTGCCGTAGAACTCGGCGATCTCGTGTTCCAGCGCCACGTGCTCGCTGTAGCTGCCGTTGGCGATGCGCGAGCCGGTCGTGCCCGTGCCCTCGGCCCGGATCGCCTCGATCGCCGCCTCCATGCACGACGGATCGAAGGTCAGGCCGAAATAGTTGTTGGTACCGACCAGGAGCGTCTTGCGGCCGTTGATGATCGCCTCGGTCGGCGACAGGACCCGCTCCATGCGAATCTGGAACGGATCTGCACCCGTCGTGCGGACATCGCGATAGGCGTCCAGCAGACCGGCATGGCGGTCGAACAGACCCATGCGGAAATCAGCGCCGGGCGCTGAGCGTCACGATGGTGTCGGCCAGTTCGTCGACCGTGTGGATTTCCGCCACGACGTTCATGGGAATGGAGACGTCGAACCGGTCCTCCAGCTCCATGACCATGTCCATGACCGCCAGCGAATCGATGGCCAGGTCCTTGGTGATGACGGTATCGCCCGAGATCCGGGACGCCCCGTTAGGCTGGAAGGGGGCCAGGTGCCGGCAAATCTCGGACATCACGAGCGGCCGGGGGTTGTCTCCCCTGATGGCAAGCGCGACGGCAGCGTCGTCGTTTTCGACGATCATCTTTTGGGCAGTACGCAAAATGAGCTCCCCGGAACCGGCGTCAGGCATGGGCAGGTTGTGACAGAAACCGAGATTCCTTGTGAAATAACAATTTGTTACGCAGTGTTTCACAGGCCGGACAGCCATCCGTGCCGACGATACCAGCCTACGGTGTCGGCAAAACCGCCGATTAGATCGTAACGGGCTGTAAATCCTGTCGCGACGGCGAGCCGACGGTCGTGACTGACCCAATCCGGATGAAACATCTCCCGAACCTTCCCCGCCGTCAGGATTTCGGCCCGACCGCCGAGCGCCTGCCGCAGATGGTTGAACCCGGCAATTCCGGCCATCACGCCTCGGGGGACGGTGATGGGACTGCATTTGCGATCCAGGGCCGCCGCCGCCGCGCCAGCCATGTCGCCGTAGCCGTAACCGCCATCATGCCCGTCGTCGATCTCGTAAGTCGACGAAGGGATGTCGTGCTCGAGGCACAGGGCCAGAGCGTGCGCGAGGTCGACGACATGGATGAGCGAGAGTCGTGCACCTGCGACCCGGGGCTCCGGTGCCAGGCCGCACGCAACCGCCTTGAAGTAGGCCAGCGTCTCGCGGTCACCCGGCCCGTAGACCGCCGGGGCGCGCACCGCCAGCCACGGTCCCGAGTGCCGGGCAACAGCCTCCTCGGCAGCCTTTTTGCTCGCGGCATAAGGTGAGAGCTGCGGTTCGCGCGCCGCCAGGGAGGACAGCAGCAGGACGCGCGTGGACCCGGCCGCCGCCAACAGACGTGCCGTTCCGTCGCGATTGACCCGATCGAAATCCGCGGCACGGCGGGCCTTGATGAGACCGGCGGCGTGGACAACCGCATCGACGCCGTTTGTCAGGGCGCGCAGGGCGGCGTCGCTGTCGAGGTCACCGAACACGATCTCGGCATCGACGCCGGCGAGCGAGGGCAGCGGCGACCAGCGCCGAATCAGCAGCCGCAGCCGCCAGCCGCGAGCGGCGAGTGCGCGCACCAGATGCGGCCCCACGAAGCCCGACGCGCCGGTGACTGCGACCAGGCGGGTCATCGACCGGCGTCAGGCCGCTTGGGTCTTGGGCGCGTAGAGGCCGGCGAGGTAGTTGGCCTTGGTGCGCGAGCGGCTGAGCTTGCCCGACGAGGTCATGGGAAGGCCCATGGTCGGCGGGACCAGGACGACGTCGCAATCGACCGCGACCGCCTCGCGCACCGCGCCGGCGACGTCGCGCCTCAGCGCGGCCCTGCCCTCATCGTCCGCCACGCGCGCCAACACTGCCACGACGACCCGCTCGCCGCCGGCGGTGTCGATCGAGAAGGCAGCGGAATCGCCGGGCTTCACGACCTTGTGCGCCTCGATCGCCCATTCGATGTCCTGCGGCCAGACATTGCGGCCGTTGACGATGATGAGATCCTTGGCACGGCCGGTGACGACGATCTCGCCGTTCAGCAGATAGCCGAGATCGCCGGTGTCGAGCCAGCCGTCGTCGGACAGCACCTCGCGCGACGCCTCCGGTTCGCCGAAGTAGCCCGGCATGATGCTCGGGCCCTCGACGAAGATGCGGCCGACCTCGCGGTCGGCCAGCGGCCTGCCCGCCGCGTCGCGGACCTCGAGGCGGTGGCCCGGCAGCACCTTGCCGCAGATCACGAAGCGGCGCGCGCGCTCCGGATCGCGCGCGGCGTCGGCGGGCACGGCGCGCTGCTGTTCCTGCAGCATCGGCCGGTCGACCGTGTCGGTCCGCACGCCCGCGCCGTGCGGGCTGAAAGTGATGGCGAGGCACACCTCCGCCATGCCGTAGCTCGGGATGAGGGCCGTGCGATCGAAGCCCTTCGGCTCGAAGGCTTCGACGAAGCGCTCGAGCACGTCGGCCCGGACCATGTCGCCGCCGATGCCGGCGTGCTTCCAGCAGGAGAGATCCAGGTCGGACGGCACCTGGGCAGCGCCGCGACGAACCGCGAGGTCGTAGCCGAAGCTCGGGCTGTAGGACGTGGTCGCGCGGTTGCGCGAGATCAGGTTCAACCACTGCATCGGCCGGCGCGCGAAGTCGCGCGGCGTCAGGTAGTCGATCGAGAGCTGGGTCGAGAGCGGCGCCATCAGGAAGCCGATCAACCCCATGTCGTGATAGAGCGGCAGCCAGCTCGAGGCGCGATCGCCCGGCACAATGCCGAGGCCCGCCAGCCCCGTCATGCCGTCGAGATTGGCCATCAGCGCCGACTGCGTGATCTGGATGCCGTGCGGATGGCGCGTGCTGCCCGACGAGAACTGGATGTAGCAAAGCTCGTTCGGTCCGAGCGGGCGAAGGTCGACGGGCTTCTCGGGAAGGGACTCGATCGCATCGAGGCCGCCATGCAGCCGCACGGCGGGGAATTCCCGCGCCGCCGCGCCGAGATAGCCGGCAAGGTCGTCGAGTCCCACCGCGGCGACGGCACCGGAGGCGGCAAGCTGACGGTGGAGCTGGTCGAGGTAGGCTTCCTTGCCGCCGATGCCGACCGGAATGGAGACCGGCACCGGCAACAGGCCGGCGTATTGCGCGCCGAAGAAGGCGTCGAAAAATCCGGGCCAGGTATCGGCGGTGATGAGAAACCGTTCGCCACGCGCGAATCCCGCCCCGATCAGCTTGCGCGCCACCACATGGGCCCGGTTCCGGACCTCCCGCCAAGGCAACGCCGAAAGCTGATCGCCGCGCGCACTATAGAAGGTGATCCCCGTCTCCCCCCGGGCAGCATAGTCCAGCATTTCCGGCACCGTGGCGAAGCCGGCGCGTCGAAAGGCAAGCTGGGAATTGCGGGAGGGAGGCGGGTTCATTCGATGGCTTGAGGGAAGGCGGGTCTCTACCAGAGGGGTCCGCACCCCTCAAGGCGCGCGCTCGGACGGCGCCGCAAAAGTTGACACCTTCCGACCCCGGTCCGATAGTGCTCGACCCTCGCCAAAACCCGGAATTCCTTCCCGGATTCGCCGGGCGGCGGGGCTTTTGCATTCGGAGGAGGACCTGGCTGTGATTACGGCTGTGATGCCGACGTACGGTCGCAAGGACGTCGTGTTCGAACGCGGAGAGGGCAACTATCTCTACGCGACCGATGGCCGACGTTACCTGGACTTCACCTCGGGCATCGCCGTGAACGCGCTGGGCCATTGCCATCCCGCCCTGGTCAAGGCGTTAACCGAGCAGGGACAGAGGCTCTGGCATACATCCAACCTGTTCCGTATCGGCAACGGGGAGAAGCTGGCCAAGCGGCTGACCGAAGTGTCGTTCGCCGACACGATGTTCTTCTGCAACTCGGGTGCGGAGGCGATCGAGGGCGGCATCAAGCTGATACGCAAGTACCAGTTCATGAACGGCAAGCCGAAACGCTACAAGATCGTCTGCTTCCAGGCGGCGTTCCACGGCCGCCTGCTGAACGCGCTCGCCGCCACGGGTAACGAGAAGTACCTCGAGGGCTTCGGCCCGCCCGCCCCGGGCTACAAGCACGCGCCGCTCAACAACACCAACGTCGTGCGCGACATGATCGACGACGAAACCGCCGGCATCCTGGTCGAGCCGATCCAGGGCGAAGGCGGCATCCGCTCGACGACCACGCAATTCCTCAAGGACCTGCGCTCGATCTGCGACGAGTTCGGCCTGTTGCTGTTCTACGACGAGATCCACACCGGCTTCGGCCGTACCGGCAAGATGTGGGGCTACGACTGGTCGGGTGTGAAGCCCGACGTCGCGGCCATCGCCAAGGGCATGGGCGGCGGTTTCCCGATCGGCGCCTTCATGGCGACCGAGAAGGCGGCGGTCGGCATGGTGCCGGGCACGCACGGCTCGACCTATGGCGGCAATCCGCTGGCAACCGGCGTGGCCAACGCCGTGCTCGACGTTCTGCTGCAGCCGGGCTTCATCGAGGCGGTGCACAAGAAGGGCGAGTACCTCAAGGGCCAGCTCGAAGGCCTGGTGAAGAAGCATCCCAAGGTGTTCGTCGAACAGCGGGGGATGGGCTTCCTGCAGGGCCTGCGCTGCGACGCCTCGGTGCCGGCCGGCGACATGGTCAACGCCCTGCAGTCGCTCGGGCTGCTGGTGCCGCCGGCGGGCGAGAACGTCATCCGCGTCTTCCCGGCGCTGATCGCCGAGAAGGCGGCACTCGACGAGGGCATCGAGATCCTGTCGAAGGCAGCGCAGTCGTTCGAAGCCAAAGCCAAGGCAGCGTGATGCCATGGCGGCCCCGAAGCATTTCCTCGACCTAGACCAGGTCGATCCCAAGACACTTCGCCGGATTCTCGATCACGGCAAGGCGATGAAGAAGCAGCGCGCCAATGGCGGCCCCGGGGGCGGTCACGACAAGCCGTTGGCGGGCAAGACGCTCGCGATGATCTTCGAGAAACCCTCGACGCGCACCCGAGTGTCGTTCGAGGTGGGCATGCGCGAGCTGGGCGGCCAGACCATCATGCTCGGCCGCACCGACACCCAGCTCGGCCGCGGCGAAACCATCGCCGACACCGCGCGGGTGCTCAGCCGCTATGTCGACATCATCATGATGCGCACGACGGTCGAGGAGAAGCTGCTGGAGATGGCGAAGTACGCGACCGTGCCGGTGATCAACGGCCTCACCGACAAGACGCATCCTTGCCAGCTCATGGCCGACGTCATGACCTACGAGGAGCACCGCGGCCCGATCCGCGGCAAGTCGATCGCCTGGTCGGGCGACGGCAACAACATGGCGACCTCGTGGATTCACGCCGCGGTCCAGTTCGATTTCGAGCTCAGGATCGCCTGTCCGCCGGAGCTCGAGCCGCCGCAGGACGTCGTCGGCTGGGCCGAGAAATCGAAGGGCCGCATCACCATCGGCCACGATCCCGAGACGATCGTGAAGGGCGCCGACTGCGTCGTCACCGACACCTGGGTGTCGATGGGCGACGAGGATCCGCACAGCCCTTCGGCCGCGCGACGACACAATCTGCTGCGCGGCTATCAGGTCGACCATCGCCTGATGAAGCAGGCCAAGCCCGACGCCATCTTCATGCACTGCCTGCCCGCCCATCGCGGCGAGGAGGTCACCGCGGAGGTGATCGACGGGCCGCAGTCGGTGGTGTTCGACGAGGCCGAGAACCGGCTGCACGCCCAGAAGAGCATCCTCGCCTGGTGCCTGTCGTGACAGTGGCGTCGGAAGGCCGTCGCCCTTCCGACCCCCAGGCGCCCGATTGGGACATGGCCCTGCCCTTCCAGCTCGATGCGCTGGGCGTGCGCGGGCGGCTGGTCCGACTCGGGCCTTCGCTCGACGCGGTGATCGAGCGCCATGGCTACCCGCTGGCCGTGGCGCGGCCGCTCGCCGAGGCGATGGTGCTGTGCGCCGCGCTCGCCACGTCGCTGAAGTACGATGGCATCTTCACCCTGCAGATCACCGGCGACGGCCCGATCCGCCTGCTGGTCGCCGACCTCACCACCGACGGCGCGCTGCGCGGCTACGCCCAATTCGATTCGTGGAAGCTCGCCGTCGCGCTGGGCGGCGGCACCGACGCACCGGACGGCTACGTGCCGCGCCTGTTCGGCCGTGGCCGCCTCGCCTTCACCGTCGACCAGGGTCAGCACACGCAGCGCTATCAGGGCGTGGTGCCGCTCGAGGGCGCGACCTTGGCCGACTGCGCCCACACCTATTTCCGCCAGTCCGAGCAGCTCCCGACCGGCATCAAGATCACGGCGCGCCGCGACGAGCGCGAGGGTGCGGGCCGTTGGCGCGCCGGCGCTCTCATGGTTCAGCAGATGCCGGAGTTCGATGCGGGCCGCATCGACGTCGACCGCGAGCAGCGCGAGGACGATTGGCGCCGCGCCGTGATCCTGATGGCCTCGGCCACCGAAGCCGAGATGGTCGACGGCAAGCTGCCGGCCGAGACGCTGCTCTACCGGCTCTTCCACCAGGAGAAGGCGCGGCTGTTCGAGCGCCGTCCCTTCGTCGCGCGCTGCCGCTGCAGCCGTGAGCGCATCGACCGAGTGCTGCGCTCGCTCGAGCGCGACGAGCTCGGCGACCTGCGCGACACGCGCGGCCTCGTCTCGGTGAAGTGCGAATTCTGTTCGGCCGAATACACCTACGACGACAAGGACCTCGACCGGATCTACGCCAGCGCGGCGTAGTCAGGCCTTGCGCGCGCGGATCGCCGCCTCGTTCGGCTCGCAGCCCCAGCCCGGACCCGTGGGCAGGATGTAGTCGCCCTTGTCGATAGTCGGCGACGTCATGAAGAACTCGTCGCGCCACCTCACGCTGTCGATGTCGATCTCCATGATGCGGAAGTTGGGCACGGCGGCGCAGAAATGCGCACTGATGGCGCTGGCGAGGTGGCCGTAGAAATTGTGCGGCGCGACGTTGACCTCGTAGACCTCGGCCATCGCGGCGATCTTGAGCGACTCGTAGAAGCCGTTCCAGATCACGTCGACGATGGCGGTGTCGAAGGCGTAGGCGTCGAGGTACGGCCTGAAGTCACGACGCTCCAGCAGCGTCTCGCCCGAGGCGATGGGGCACGGCGCGTCGCGGCGGATCAGCGCGATCGAGCGCGGATCGTGCGCGTCGAGCTCGAGCCAGGTGAGCCTGTAGGGCGCCACCGCCTCGGCGATGCGCCGGAACCCTTCGGTGCGGAAGTGGAAGTTGAGGTCGAGCATGACGCCGACGTCCGGTCCGCAGCCCTTGCGGAAGGCCTCCACGGTGCGCGCGGCGCTGCGGGCGATGAACTCGTCCCAGTTGCGCTCGGGAAAGCCACGCCCGACGACGAAGCCCGGCCGGTAGGCCTGGATCTGGCCGTCGATCTCGATGGCGATGTTGGTCTTGAGCGCGGAGAAGCCCTTGGCCTTCACCTCGGCGCCGACCTTGGTCATGTCGTCGTAGGTCGACACCTGTGGCGCGCCGACCAGTTCGGCGTTGCGCATGCGGTAGGAGCCGCAATGCGACCAGTAGACCGGAATGCGCTCGCGCAGCTTGCCGCCGAACAGCCGGTAGACCGGCACGCCCAGCGCCTTGCCCTTGATGTCGAGCAGTGCATTCTCGATGGCAGCGATCGCCTGCCGCACGATGCCGCCACGCGACTGCGTCGACCGGGTGGCGAGCACGGCATTCACCAGTTCGATGTCCATCGGGTCCATGCCGATGACGTTCGGCATCAGCGCATCGATCACGCCGCTGAGGCCCGGGCTGCCGAAACTCTCGTTGTATTCCGACCAGCCGACGATGCCATCGTCGGTCGTCATCTTGAGGAAGGAGAAGGTGCGCCAGCCCGCGTCGCAGCGGAACGTCTCGTAGGCTTTGACCTTCATCGGCTTGCTCCCTTAAAGCTGCGTCGGCCGGCGCAGAGTGTAGCGGCACTGCGCGATGATCTCACCTCGTGAGCGTGACTGCAGTTCAATCGTGTCGACATGTCGGAAGCCCAGCTTGACGAGTACCCTACCCGAGGACGGATTGTCGGCGGCATGGCCAGCCCGAAGCTGCGACAGGCCCACCTCGCGGAAGGCGAAGTCAACGACAGCGCGCGCCGCCTCGGTCGCCACGCCCCGGCCCCAGGACGACTGCTCGAACCAGTAGCCGAGGCTACCACCGCCATCGCAAATGGCGTCTACGTCGACGACGCCGATCAACCTTTCTTCGCGCTCCACGGCGAAGCGGAAGGCCTCGCCGGCCCGCCACTCATGCGGATGTGCCGCGAACCACTGGTCGATCTCATTGCGATCGGGAGGAAATCCGGCCATCGCCAGCATGCGGGTGACATTCCAATCCGACTGGATCTCGAAAGCACGTCCGGCATCACGAGCGGCGGTCGGTCGCAGCACCAGACGAGCGGTCTGCAAACGAACCGAACCCGGATCGGTCATGTCCATGGCTCTAGTCGCGCTTCAGCCACTCCATCATGCGGCCCATGAAGGCTTCGCAGGCTTCGATCTGCGAGGCGAGGATGAACTCGTTGGGCTGGTGCGCCTGGGCGATGTCGCCCGGCCCACAAACCACGGTCGGCACGCCGAGCGTCTTCCTGAAGATGCCGGCCTCGGTGCCGTAGACCACGCTGCCCACGGTATTGGAGCCCGACCAGCTCGCGGCCAGCGCCTTGGCATCGTCGTTGCCCTCGGGCGAGAAGGCGGGCGTCGACGAGCGCAGTACGGTTTCGATGGTGGCGGCCGGGTGCTTTGCCTTCATCTTCGGCAACAGCTCCTCGGCAAGCCATTTCCTGGCGCGCTCGCCCAGCGCCTCGATCGGCTTGTTGGGCAGCTCGCGGTAGCCCCACAGCACCTCGCATTCGCGCGCCAGGATGTTGCCCGCGGTGCCGCCGACGATGGTGCCGACGTTGAAGGTGGCGGCGGCCGGCATGAACTCGCTGTTCTTCGGCGCGGCGGCGTCGAGCTCGTCCTGCACCTTGTTGAGGTAGTGGACGAACTCGCCGGCGAAATGGATGGCACTGACGCCGAGATGGGTCATCGAGGAATGCGCCTCGAAGCCGGTGAACTTGGTGATGTAGATTTGCGCGCCCTTGTGGGCGTGCACCACCGTCATCATGGTCGGCTCGCCGATGATGATGGCGCGCGGCTTGGGCACCTCGGCCGCCATACGCGCGGCAAGGCCGTGGGCGCCGATGCAGCCGACCTCCTCGTCGTAGCTCAGCGCGAAGTGGATCGGCTTCTTGAGCCGCGCCTCGAGGAACCGCGGCAGCATGGCGAGCGCGATGGCGTAGAACGCCTTCATGTCGCAGGTGCCGCGACCGTGATACTTGCCGTCCTTCAAGGTCAGCGTCCAGGGATCGGTATCCCAGGGTTGGCCGTCGACCGGCACGACGTCGGTGTGACCCGACAACACCACGCCGCCCGCGACATTGGGCCCGACAGTCGCGAACAAATTGGCCTTGGCGCCGTCGTCGCTCGGCACGAGCTTCGAATCGATGCCGTGCTCCTTCAGGTACTGCTGGACGTACTCGATCAGCGCCAGGTTGGAATTGCGAGAGGTGGTGTCGAACGCCACGAGACGACGCAGCATTTCGACGGAATCGACGATCTCCCCGGCCATACTACCCTTGCGCTGTCAGATGGAGGTGCGGCCGATCATAGTGAGGAATTCACGGCGCGTCTCGCCGTTGTCGCGGAACGCGCCCAGCATCCGGCTCGTCACCATGGCGACGTCGGACTTGTGGACGCCGCGGGTGGTCATGCACTGGTGCGCCGCCTCGATGACGACGGCGACGCCGCGCGGCTGCAGGGCTTCCTGCAGCGTATTGGCGATCTGGGCCGTGAGCTTTTCCTGGATCTGCAGGCGTCGGGCGAAGGCGTCGACGACGCGCGCGAGCTTGCTGATGCCGACCACGCGCCTGTCCGGGAGATAGCCGACATGGACCTTGCCGATGATCGGCACCATGTGGTGCTCGCAGTGCGATTCGAGACGGATGTCGCGCAGCACCACGACCTCGTCGTAGCCCTCGACCTCCTCGAAGGTCCGCTGCAGCATCTCGGCCGGATCCTCGTCGTAGCCGGCGAAGAACTCCTCGTAGGCGCGCACGACCCGATCGGGCGTGCCGATCAGGCCCTCGCGGTCGGGGTTGTCGCCGGCCCAGCGGATGAGCGTGCGCACCGCCGCCTCGGCTTCCTCACGGGAAGGACGGGTGAGCCCCGTCGCCAGCGAGACGACCTCGCTCCTCTTCAGCATCCTGTTCATCGCAGCGCTCCTCGTGGCCGATGCCGCCTAGTTAAGCTGTCGCGGAGTGGCCGGCGTGTCGAGCGAGAATGTCGGAATCTCGATGTCGAAATTCTCGCCGGACTCGCTCACCATCTGATACGTGCCACCCATGAAGCCGGAGGGAGTCGAAAGCGGCGTTCCCGACGTGTACTCGAACGCTTCGCCCGGTTTCAGCCGCGGCGTCTTGCCGACGACGCCGGGTCCCTTCACTTCCTGCTTGCGGCCGAGGCCGTCGGTGATTCTCCAGTGCCGGCTGCGCAGCTGCACCGTCTCTTCGCCCTTGTTCTCGATGCGCACCTGATAGGCCCAGACATATTGCGACTTCGCCGGATCCGACTGGTCGGGCAGATATTGGGGGCGGACGGTCACGCGTATGGCACGGGTTGTGGCGGAGTACATGTCGACTTTATCCTTGGTGCGCCCTGACATGGGATTTTCGGAGCGAAAGGTCAAACGTCTCGTGCCGTTCCGCAGCCAACGCGAGCCGGGACGTGAAATCGATGGCGAACCAATCGAGGTGGACCGATCGACCGCTCGGGGTTCCGTTGTTCCGCGCCCGCGTCCTGCACGCCGACAGGATAAGGAGCCTGCTTCAGATCGGAAAGATCAGACAGGTCGTGGTGCCGTGCGCCAGCAACTTGCCTGCCGCGTCGACCAGCCTGCCCTCGGAGGTCGCGATGCGGGAGCCGACATTGATCACCTTGCCCTCGGCCTTGACGGGTCCGGTCTTGTCGGACATCGCGCGCACGTAGTTCACCTTGATCTCGACCGTCGTGTAGCCGGTGCCGGCCTTCAATGTGGTGTGAATGCAGCAGCCCATCACCGAGTCGAGCAGCGTGGCGGCGATACCGCCGTGTACCGAGCCCAGCGGATTGTAGTGATCGAACACCGGCGTGTAGGCGAACGCCACACGACCGAGCTCGACCTCGGCGAGGCGGATGCCCAGTGTCCGGCAGATCGGCGGGGCCGGCAGACGCCCGGCCGCCATCTCCTGGAACAACACGATGCCGTCCATGGTGCGCGCCTGCTCGATCGGCACCACGCCGAAGCCGGGTTCCGAAGACGCCGCTGCCATGGTCCTGCTCCTTGGTTCCCTTCGAGTTGCGTGCATATACACATCGAGGCTTGGCCGCAGCAAGCGACCGCCCTACTGTGCGCGCATGTCGGCCGTCCCGCCCCGCCTGTCGCCCCTGGAATGCACATGCTTCCGCATCCGCAGCGCAGCACGACGGGTGACGCAGATCTACGACCGGCACCTGTCTCAAACCGGCCTCAAGATTTCCCAGTTCTCGCTGCTCGGCTACATCACCGCCGAAGGACCTGTGTCGATCGGACGCCTGGCGGAGTTGCTCGCCACCGATCGCACGACGCTCACGCGCAACCTGCGTCCGCTGCTGGCGTCGGGCCTGGTCGAGCGTGCGGCGTCGAGCGACAAGCGGCGGCGCGAACTGGTGGCGACGGCCGCCGGCCGCGCCCTGTTCAAGCGCGCACTGCCCTTGTGGTCGCAGGCCGAGACCGAGGTACGCACGGCGATGGGCGCCCGTCTGACGGCCGACCTGCACGGCGCGCTCGAGCACTCGATGGAGAAGCTGGCTGCGCTTTGAGCCTAGAGATTGGCGTCGAAGAAGCCGTATTCGAGCTCCATGGCACGCCGATAGTTGACGCGGACCGCCTCGCTGTCGCGGGCGTGGCGATCGAGCAGCGCTTCGAGTCGGGTCGCCAGAGCCTCGAACCCCGGATCGGCGTAGGTCTGGACCCACTCGGCGAAGAGCGGCGCCACGGGCCGCGTCGCGAGCGACTGGCCGAGGAAGGCATAGAGGCGCATGCAGGGCGTCATGGCGGCGATCGTGTCGCCGAGATTGCCGCGCCGCGCGTTGGTGAGCAGGAAGCCGACATAGGCCTGCGTCGCCGCCAGCGGCGTCACGCCGATGAGCCCGACCTGCCAGCGTTCGGCATAGGCCTTGTGCAACTTCAGCTCCTCGACCACCCCGGCGATGAGTTCGGCGAACTCGTGCAAATCCTCGTGCGACGTACCGTTGGCGAGGCAGAAGGCGTACGCGCGCGCGAAGGCTTCGAGGAAATAGGCATCCTGCGCGACGTAGGACTTGAATGCGGGCAACGGCAGTGAGCCGTCGCCGAGACCCTGCACGAAGCGATGCGCCAGGATGCGCTCCGCCCAGTCGCGGTTGGCCGACCAGAGGTCGCGGGCGAGCGCCACCGCAGTCAGCCCCCGAGCGCCTGGGCGAGATCGGCGACGACGTCCTCGACGTCCTCGAGTCCGACCGAGATGCGCACCGTGCCGTCGCCGATGCCGAGCTTGGCACGCTCTTCCGCCCCGATGCGCATGTGCGTGGTCGTCGCCGGGTGGGTGACCAGACTCTTGGCGTCGCCGAGATTGTTGGAGATGTCGACGAGCTGCAGGCGATTCAACATTTCGAAGGCCGCCCACTTGCCACCCTTGAGGTCGAACGTGACGACGCCGCCGAAATCCGACATCTGCCGCGCCGCCAGCGCGTGCTGCGGATGGTCCTTGCGGCCGGGATAGAGCACGCGACCGATCGCCGGATGGGCGGCGAGCGCGGCGGCCACCTTCGCGGCATTGGCGCAGTGACGATCGATGCGCAATCCGAGCGTCTCCATGCCCTTGACCAGCACCCAGGCGTTGAACGGGCTGAGCGAGGGGCCGGTGTTGCGGATGATCGGCTGCAGCTTGTCGACGATGAACTCGCGGCTGCCGAGGATGGCGCCGCCCAGGGTGCGCCCCTGGCCGTCGATGTATTTGGTCGCCGAGTGGACGACGATATCGGCGCCGAACTCCAGCGGCCGCTGCAGGATCGGCGTGGCGAAGGCGTTGTCGAGGACAACCTTGGCGCCCGCCTTGTGGGCGAGATCGCACACCGCCTTCACGTCGACGATGTCGAGCATGGGATTGCTGGGCGATTCGAACAGCACGGCCTGGGTCGGCTTGGACAGCGCCTTCTCCCACTGGGCGAGGTCGCCGCCGTCGACGAACTCGCCGCTGACGCCGTACTTCGGCAGCAGTTCGTTGACGATGTAGTGGCACGAACCGAAGAGTTGGCGTGCGGCGACGACGCGGTCGCCCGCCTTGAGCAGCGCCAGCAGCGCGAAGAACACGGCCGACATGCCGGTCGAGGTGGCACGGCAGGCCTCGGCCCCCTCGAGCGCGGCCAGCCGGTTCTCGAACATGCCGACCGTCGGATTGCCGAAGCGCGAATACTGGTAGTGCGTGCTCTCGCCCTTGAAGGTCGCCTCGGCCTCCTCGGCGCTGTTGTAGGCGTAGCCCGAGGTCAGGAAGAGCGCCTCCGACGTCTCGTCGAAGTTGCTGCGCACCTGGCCGCCGCGCACCGCCCGGGTCTGCGGCCGCCACTTGCTGGCGTCGGCCGCCGGCTTCTTCTTGCTCGCGATGGTCCCATCCATGTCGCTCTCCACAACGAAAAACCCCCGACCGGAAGGGCGGGGGCTTTTTCGAGCGCTCCGACCTTTTAGCGAGGTTTAACGTGGCCGCAAGCCGGTCGGCTCAAATTCCACGGTGTGCGGCCTCTATATCGCCAGAGGCCGCCCGCCGCAAGGCCCCTAATGCTGCCTAGCCAGCGCCTGCTCGCGCAGCTTGCTGAGCGTGATGCGCGAGGTCAGCGCCTCCGGATCGGTCTTCATGTGGATGATCGCCGGTCGGGCCGACGCCACCGCCCGCTCGAAGGCGGCGGCGAAATCCTCCGTCCGCTCGACCGTCTCGCCGTGCCCACCGAAGGCGCGGGCATAGGCGGCGAAATCGGGATTGCGCAGTTCGGTGCCGTGCACGCGGGTCGGATAGTCGCGTTCCTGATGCATGCGGATGGTGCCGTACATGCCGTTGTCGACGACGACGATCACGACGTTGGCGCCGTGCTGGACGGCGGTGGCGAACTCCTGGCCGTTCATCAGGAAGCAGCCGTCGCCGGCGAACGAGACGACCATGCGGTCGGGCGCCGCGATCTTGGCCGCCACCGCCGCCGGCACGCCATAGCCCATGGCGCCGCTGGTCGGCGCGAGCTGGGTCTTGAAGCCTTTGTACTGGAAGAAGCGGTGCAGGAAGGCGGCATAGTTCCCGGCGCCATTGGTGACGATGGCGTCGTCGGGCAGCCTCTTGTTCAGCCAGGCGATCACTTCGGTGACGTTGACAGCGCCGGGCTGCTGGTTGGGTTCGATGTTCTCCAGGTAGTCGGCGCGGGCACCTTCGACGTTGGCCTTCCAGCGCGAGCCGTCGACCGGCTTCATCGCCCTGGCCGCGGCAGCGAAGTTGGCCATGCCAGCATTGATCGGCAGGGCTGCCTGATAGACGCGGCCGAGTTCCTCGGCGCTGGCATGCACATGCACGAGTTTCTGCTTCGGCACCGGCAGGTCGAACAGCGCATAGCCTCCCGTCGTCGCCTCGCCGAGACGTGGGCCGATGGCCAGGATGACATCGCTTTCCTTCAGGCGCTTGCCGAGCGGTGGATTTACCCCGATGCCGAGGTCGCCCACGAAATTGGGATGGCGGTTGTCGAGCAGATCCTGGTTGCGGAACGCGCTGGTGACCGGAAGGTTGTTGGCCTCGACGAACGCCTTGATGTCGGCACAGGCTTCCGCTGTCCAGCCACCGCCGCCGAGGATGACCATCGGCTGCCTGGCCTGTTCGAGCATCGAGCGCAGCGTCGTCATATCGGCCGCAGAGGGCGCGCCGCGCGCGATCTTGTAGGGGCCGGCATCCGCGACCTCGACCTCGTCGGTCAGCATGTCCTCCGGCAGGGCAAGCACGACGGGTCCGGGGCGGCCGTTCAGCGCGCGGTGGAAGGCCTGGCTCACCAATTCGGGAATGCGGCGCGCGTCCTCGATCTGGGCGACCCACTTGGCCATTTGCCCAAACATCCTGCGGTAATCGATCTCCTGGAAGGCCTCGCGCTCGGACTGCTCGCGCGCCACCTGGCCGACCAACAGGATCATCGGCGTCGAATCCTGGAAGCCGGTATGCAATCCGATACTGGCATTGGTCGCACCGGGCCCTCGGGTGACGAAGCAGATGCCCGGCTTGCCGGTGAGTTTGCCGTAGGCTTCCGCCATGTTCGCCGCGCCGCCTTCCTGGCGGCAAATGACGTAGCGGATCGAGTTGCGCTGGGCGTAGAGCGCATCGAGCGCCGCCAGATAGCTTTCTCCCGGCACGCCGAAGATCGTGTCGGCTCCGTGGATGCGAAGCTGGTCGATCAGGACCTGCGCACCGCTGCGGCGTGGAAGTGTCGTTGTCATGGCGTTCCCTTACTTCGTGGGTGAGTCGTTGGTTGGCATCAATATCTTGTTGCTCGAGCGCTTCCCAATATTCTCGGCGTTTCTGCAATTAAGTGTGGCGGATCACGCGGCGCGCGAGGCGCGTGGTGACGACGCCGGAGACTGCGCTCGTGCGCCCACCTGCCTTGCGCACGCACGGACGATCGACATCGCGCTCTCGTGCTCCTTTGCCGTTCTGTGACGTGGCTGGAACGATGTTAGCGCTTCGCTCGGGCGGTGTGGACTCACGGCCCGAAACAGCGCATAAGTGCGGCATAGCGACACTGCCCGAAGAGCATCGTCAGGAGTCTTCGGCATAGGTTGCGGAGCGCGATACCCGGTCAACGTCTTCCCCGTGAACTTCTTGGTCGTCTGTCAATGTCAACGAACGCTCGGACGTCAACGGTCCAGCAAGCGGTCGCCGGACTCCGCTCAACCCATCCTCCAGCCCAGAGCCTTGAATGAGTCGTAAATTGTTTGTGGGCAATCTGCCCTATTCGGTCACGTCCGAGCGTCTGCAAGAAGCCTTCTCCCAGTTCGGCAACGTTACCTCTTCGAAAGTGATCGTGGATCGCGAGACAGGCCGCAGCCGCGGCTTCGCGTTCCTCGAGATGGAAACCGATGACCAGGGCGCCGCGGCGATGCAGGCCATGAACGGCGCGTTGCTCGATGGCCGATCGATCGCCGTCCGTGAAGCCGTCGAGCGCCAGCCCGGCGGTGGGGGCGGCGGTGGCTTCGGCGGTGGCGGCGGTGGCGGCGGCTTCCGCCCGCGTGGCCCGCGTCCGCCCTATGGTGGAGGTGGCGGTGGCGGCGGTTACGGCGGCGGTGGCGGTGGCTACCGTGGCGGTGGTGGCGGTGGCTACGGCGGCGGCGGCGGCGGCGGCTACCGTGGCGCCGGTGGTGGCGGCGCCGGTGCCGGTGACGGCGGGCCGATGCGCGACCGACGGGCCGACTTCTCGGGCGGCGGTGGCGGTGGCGCCGGCGGCTTTGAAGGCGGCGGCGGCGGCGATGCCGGCCGACCGCAGCGGCGGCGCGACGCCGCGCCGGCGCGACGCGACCGTGACTACGAGCCACGCAAGCGCGGCTTCGACGACGACCAATAGATCGTCGCACCGAGAACGACATCAACGCCGGGGCAATCCCCGGCGTTTTTGTTTGCCGGCCCACGTGCGGTGATATGCTCGCGCACCACGAGGAGGGCCGGATGAGACGACGCGACGCGCTGGCGGGCTCGTTGGCCGTGCTGGCAAGCACGCCCGCGGTCCGCGCCGACACGCCGGTCGACCTGCAACTCGTGCTCGCCGTCGATGTCTCCCGATCGATCGACGAGGTCGAGGCGGAACTGCAGCGGCGCGGCTACATCGACGCGCTGACCGATCCGCGGATCGTCGAGGCGGTGATGTCGGGCGAGCACAAGCGTGTCGCGATCTGCTACACCGAGTGGGCGGGCAGCCACTACCAGGCCGTCGTCGTCGACTGGACCGTCATCGACGGCCCGGAGGCGGCGCGACGCTTCGCCGACCGGCTCACCGAGGCACCCCGCACCGCGCAGAGCTGGACCGCCGTGGGCGCTGCGCTCATCCATGCCGGCAGCCGTTTCGAGCGCTCGGGCTTCGCGTCGCGGCGGCGCGTCATCGACATATCGGGCGACGGCCGCACCAACGACGGGCCGCCGGCGGAATTGATCCGCGATCGACTGGTGGCACAAGGGATCGTCGTCAACGGCCTGCCGGTGATGATGAACCGCAGCAACTTCGGGCGCCCACCCGATCTCACCCTCGATCAGTACTACGAGGACAACGTCATCGGCGGACCCGGCTCGTTCCTGGTGGTGGCGCGGGATTTCGCCGACTTCAGCCGCGCCGTGCGCAACAAGCTCATCCGCGAGATCTCGCAGCTCTCGCCACCGACATCACCTGCCTGAGACGCGCAAAGGGCGCAGGATCGCGCACGAGCTGGACCGGCATGCCGAGATGGCCGACCGGATAGCGAAAAAGATTCTCCTGCGGCAGCTTCCACCGCCCCACGACACCGAGGCCGTCGGCGAAGGGCAGCCAGCGGTCGGCGCTTCCCAGCGCCGAGACGATACGCGATGCAGGCAACGCCGGCGCATCGGTCGGATCGAGCAGGCTCGCCAGCGCCTGAAGATCGCTGGCGGACCATCCGCCCGCCCGCAAGGCGCGGTCGAGACCGAGCGCCGCCGACAGGGCGCCGCCGAAGGCGACGTTCTCGATGCGGCCCGAATGGCTGATCAGCAGTGCCGCATCGGGCCGCGCCTCCGGCGGCCACAGATGACAGTGGCTCGCCGCTTGCTGGGCGACGAACGACGTCATCGAGATGCCGGCGAGCGCCACCTTGCCACCGAACCGTTCGCGGCACCACGCGATCAACATCGCCGCCTCCGTCGTCTGCCCGGCGATCAGGTCGATGGTGCCGAGCGGTGCGGTGGCGATGAACGGCTCGCCGCCGTAGCGGTCGGCCTCCGCGCGCAGCCCATGGAACGGCGAGACGACGCTCACCACGCGCCAACCGAGCTCCGCCAGCCGCCGGTCGGGATCGATGCCGCCGGACATCAGGTCGAGTTCCAGGCCGAAGCCGCTGCCGAACACCACGGTCGGCGCTCGCGAGGCGTCACCGACCGGCTCGACGATCCGCGCATAGAGCGTCCGACTGGCCGGCCATCGGTTGAGCCGAGCCGCCGGTGTCGGCGCCCGCAACCAGCGCTGGCGTAGTCCGCCGAGATCGAAGAGTGGCGACACCTGAACCGTGCGCGTATCGAAGGTCACCGCGTGGAACCTGTCTGGATCGCACGTCGCCACCGCGAGCGTATCGCGCATCGCGTCGGGAGATGGAATCTGCCAACGTGCCAGCGGCGGGCGCGCCACCCGCAGTTGCCCGACGAAGTTCGCGCGCGCCGCCAGATGGCGGGTCGCCGTCCGGCGGCGCTGATGCTCCAGCGATGCGATGTCACCGTCGCCGCCGAACAGCCCCTCCTCCCACGCGGCGCGCGCGGCAACAGCGCGACCGCGCGCCTCGTCGGTGCGCGCGAGGGCGCGCACGAGGCGCTCGGCCGACCACAGGTGCGGCAGCGGTTCGCCGATCTCCCGCATGAAGCGGACCGTATCGCTGCCGGCGGCGTTGGCGGCGGCCCACAGCCGCGACAACGGGAAATACCACCGCTTCAGTCCCATCAGTGCCGCACTGTCGAGCCAAGGTCTCGCCAGCAGCGCCCCCATCGGCGATCGGAACAGACGGTCCATCAGGCGAGACCGGCGATTTCGCTTGGCCGGCAAGGGGCCTTGGCCGCATCATCGCCCGCCGCCATGTCATACCTGCCGGGAGCTACCGCGATGTTGGCCAACGATCCTGTCACCCAAGCGCGCCTCGACCTGACGACGGCGCTGAGGGCGGCCTCGCGCCACGGCCTGAACGAGGGCGTGTGCAACCACTTCAGCATGGTGGTGCCGGGCCGCGAGGATCTGTTCCTGGTCAATCCGCAGGGGCTACACTGGTCGGAGATCACGCCCTCCGATCTGGTGATGGCGGACGGCGACGGCAACGTCATCGAGGGCAAGTATCCGGTCGAGGCGACGGCCTTCTACATCCACGCCCGCATCCACGCCGGCAACACGAAGGCCGCGGTGGTGCTGCACACCCACATGCCCTATGCAACGGCGTTGACCTCGATCCGCGACGGCCGGCTCGAGATGTGCACGCAGAACGCCTTCCGCTACTGGAACCGCATCGCCTACGACGAGGAATATGGCGGTGTCGCGCTCAGCAACGACGAAGGCGAGCGGATGTGCCGCGCCATGGGCGACAAGGACATCCTGTTTCTGCGCAACCACGGCGTGATCGTGAGCGGCCCGACCGTCGCCCAGGCCTACGATGATCTTTACTATCTTGAACGTGCCGCCATGGTGCAGGTGCTGGCGATGCAGACCGGCCGCCCGTTGCACAACATCGCCGATTCGTTGGCCGACCACACCGCGAAGCAGATCGCCGGCGAGGCACAGCAGGCCTTCCTGCACTTCGAATCGCTGAAGCGCATGCTGGATCGCGACGAGCCGGGCTGGCGCAAGCTCGCCGCCTGAAGGAGACAACATGCGTATCGTCGCCTCCCTGCTTGCCCTGGCCGCCGTCGCCGCGGTCGCGCCTGCTTTGGCGCAGCAGGGTCCCAAGGTCGGGGAGCTCGAGATCAAGGCCTATCAGCCGATCCCCAAGACCAAGGTCGCCGTCCAGCTCACGTCGGACACCCACCTGTCCCGCGAACTGCGCCGCGAGGTGATGATCCGTCTCGCGCGCCGCGGCAACGAGGTCGGATTCAGCGGCGGCAACGTCATGCGCATGGACGTGACCTATTTCGATCTCGGTCCACAGATGGGCGGCAGCGGGCCGACCATGATCCCGCGCGGCCCCCAGTACGACGGCCCGGGCGCCAATCCGCGGCCCGACCTGCCCGGCATCCGCCTCGAGCGCCGCGATTCACTCGCCCCTGCGACCGGTCCGACCTTGCGCATCACCCTCACGCTCTACGCCGTCGACACCGGCAAGGTGCTGTGGGTCGCTACCGCCTCCTGCTATACCCAGGCCAATCTCGCGATGCAGGCCGGCGTCGCCATGCTCGACAACATCTTCGGTAACGCCGACAAGAACCGCGTCGGCGATGCGGGCTGCCCTCTCTAACCCTTCAAGACAACTGAATCGGAGGAATGCCCAATGCCGCGCCTGGCCCCGCTCGACCTCGCCAAACTGACGCCCGAACAGAAAAAGGTGGCGGACTCCATCGTGTCCGGCCCGCGCGGCGGCCTGCGCGGTCCGTTCGAGCCGTGGCTGCGCAGTCCGGTGCTCGCCGACCGTGCCCAGAAGCTCGGCGAGTACTGCCGCTTCCACAATTCGCTGCCCAGGGATCTCAGCGAGCTGGCGATCTGCCTAATCGGCCGACACTTCAAGGCGCAGTTCGAGTTCTACGCCCATGCCCGCCTGGCCCGCGAAGCCGGCCTGTCGGCCGACATCGTCGAGGCGATCCGCACCCGCAAGTCGCCGCCCTTCACGCGCGAGGTCGAGAAGGTCGTCTACGACTTCGTCACCGAGTACCTCGACACCAACCGGGTTGCCGCGCCGAACTACAAGCGGGCCATCGACGCCTTCGGCGAGCAGGGCGTGGTCGATCTGGTCGGCGTGTGCGGCTACTACATGCTGGTGTCGATGACGCTCAACGTCTTCGAGATGCCGCTGCCGCCGGGCGAACCCGAACCCTTGGCATAGCGGCCGCCGCACCGTCCTCCTCCCCATCGCGAACGCGATGGGGAGGTGTCGCCGTCATACGGCGACGGAGGGGTCATAGGCTGCAGTTGGCGCCCATGACCCCTCCGGCCCTTCGGGCCACCTCCCCAGCTTGGCTGCGCTACGCTGGGGAGGAGATTTTTCAGGCATCATGGCCTTTGGATTGGCGATAGATGACCTTTCTCCTCTTTCTGGCGGCGGCATCGGTCATTGCCCTGTCGCCCGGTCCCGGCATTCTCTACGTCGCCGCCCGCACCTTGGCGGACGGCAGGCAGGTCGGGCTCGCCTCGAGCTTCGGCACCGGCGTCGGCGGGCTGGTCCATGTCGCCGCCGGCGCGATCGGCGTTTCGGCGCTGGTCATGGCGAGTGCCGAGGCCTTCACTCTCCTCAAGATCGCGGGCGCGCTGTACCTCGTCTGGCTCGGCATCAAGACGGCCCGCCAGGCGCGTCGCGACATCGCCGTGGCGAGGACCGGCGCAAGCCCGCGCCAGGCCTTTCGTGAAGGTGTCGTCGTCGAGGCGCTCAACCCCAAGACGGCCGCCTTCTTTCTCGCCTTCCTGCCGCAGTTCGTCGATCCGGCAAGCGGTTCGGTATGGCTGCAATTCCTGCTGCTCGGCCTGATCTCGGTGACGCTGAACACGGCGGTCGACGTGGTGGTCGCCTTCGTGGCCGCCCGGGCACGGGCGGTCGCGCTGACACGACCGACGCTGCTTTCCCGGTTGCGGCAAGGTGCCGGCGGCTTGATCGCGAGCCTCGGCCTGTTGCTCCTCTTCGCGCGCCGGCCGGCCAGCGTCTGAGCTCTACTCCTCGAAGATCGCGACCGCGCGGGTCCAGCCGGCGGAGGCGCCGCGGATCTTGTGGGGGAAGCAGGCGATGGTGAAGCCGTCGCCCGGCAACGCCTCGAGATTGTGCAGCTTCTCGAGATGGCAGTAGCCGATGTGGCGGCCGGCCTTGTGACCTTCCCAGATGATCGACGGGTCGTGGTCCTTGGCCCACTTCTGGGCGGTGAAATAGAACGGCGCGTCCCAGCTCCAGGCGTCGGTGCCGGTCAGCCGGATGCCCTTTTCCAGCAGGTACATGGTGGCGTCGTAGCCCATGCCGCAGCCCGAGTTGACGTAGTCGTTGTTGCCGTAGCGCGAGCCGGCGCGGGTATTCACGACGACGATCTCGAGCGGCTTCAACTCGTGGCCAATGCGCCCGAGCTCGGCCTCGACCTCGGCGGCGGTGATGACATGACCGTCGGGCTTGTCGCGAAAGTCGAGCTTCACGCCGGGCTGGAAGCACCATTCGAGCGGCACCTCGTCGATGGTGATGGCGCGCTCGCCCTTGTTCATCGTCGGATGGAAGTGATAGGGCGCGTCGAGATGCGTGCCGTTGTGGGTCGACAGGTTGACGTTCTCGACCGCCCATCCCTGGCCGTCCGGCAGATCCTCCTTCTTGAGGCCCGGGAAGAAGCCCGCGATCTGGCCTGCCGTATCCTCGTGCTTGTGATACTGGATCTTCGGCCCGAACGGCACGGGATCGGAGATCACGTCGTTCTCCAGGTAGATCGACAGGTCGACGAAGCGGCGGGGCATGAACGTCTCCAGATTCGCGAACGACGCAACCCTGCCGCCCGCGCCGCCGGTCGTCAAACCCCCGCCGTCGTACTAGGATCGCGCCAAGAAACGGGAGGGAACGCATGTCGCTTCGTCGCAGAACCATGCTGGGGCGCGTCGCCGCCGCCGGCCTCGTTGTCGGCGCCCCGGGCGTCGCGCGTGCCCAGAGCACGGTCAAGCTCACCGCGATCGCCGGCCATCCGCCGGTCTTCCTGTGGGTCAAGCTGATGGAGGAGTTCTTCATCCCGGAGGTCGACAAGCGGCTGGCCGACGGCAACACCGGCGTGAAGATCGAATGGACCAGGGCGTGGGGCGGCACACTCGCCAAGCTCGGCACCGAGATCGAGGCGATCCGCGACGGCATCGGCGACATCGGCTTCATCAGCACGGTGTTCCAGGCGGCCCACATGCCGCTGCAGAACGTCTCCTACATGACGCCGTTCGGGGCGCCCGACATCGCCACCGTGACCGCGGTGGTCGAGAAGCTGCAGGCCGGCATACCCAGCATGGAGCAGGCCTATGCCCGCAACAAGCTGCGCTTCCTCGGCGGCTCGGCGCTCGACGACTACCACATCTTCACCACCTTTCCGGTGAAGTCGATCGACGACCTCAAGGGCCGAAAGATCATGGCGCCCGGTCCATCGGCCAACTGGATCAACGGCACCGGCGCGGTCGCCGTCGCCTCGTCGCTGCCGGAGTACTACAACAACATCAAGACCGGCGTGGCCGACGGCGTGCTGACCTTCGTCACCGGCGCGGTGCCGATCAAGCTGCAGGAGGTGGCGCCGCACCTTACATTGGCGAGCTTCGGTGCGATGTTCGCCGGTGCGCTGGTCATCAACAGCACGCGCTTCGGCCGCCTGCCGCCGGCAGCGCAGAAAGTGTTCGCGGAGGTCGGCGCCGAGTACACCAGGCGCTTCGCCGCGGAGCAGACGACACGGGCCGTGAGCGGCCTCAAGGCAATGGAGGGCGCCGGGCTCAAGGTCGCCGAGCTGGCGCCGGCCGAACGGCTGCGCTGGGCCAAGGCGCTGCCCAACGTGGCGCAGAAGTGGGCGGCCGATCTCGACGCCAAGGGCCAGCCCGGCAAGGCGGTGCTCAAGGGCTACATGGACGGGCTGAAGGCGGCGGGCGTGAAGGTGCCGCGGGACTGGTCGGTCGAGTAGCCGCTCCTTGTCGCCCTGGGCGCGCTTCACCGGGCTGCTGAGCGCCGTCGGCACGGTCTGGATCTTCGGCCTGATGGCGCTCAGCGTCGCCGACGTCGTCGGCCGCGATCTGTTCCATGCTCCGGTGCGCGGCACGACCGAGCTGCTGGGCCTCAGCATCGTCGGCATCGTCTGGTTGCAGCTCGCCCACTCCATCGCGTCGGGACGGTTGACGCGCTCCGAGGCGCTGATCGACATGGTGCGGATGCGCCGACCGCGGCTCGCCGCCGCCATGGACGCAACCTACATGCTGATCGGCGCGGCACTGCTCGCGACCATCGCCTGGGTCTGCGCCGGCTCGCTCGGCGAGGCCGTCGAGATCGGCGACTACGTCGGCGCGATCGGCGACTTCACCTTCCCGACCTGGCCGGTGCGGGCACTCATGCTGCTGGGCGCGGCGGCCGGCGCGCTGCAGTGCCTGTTGCTCGCCGTCGGCCACGCGCGCCACGCGCTGTGGCCCGCGCCGTGACTGCCCTCGCCGTCGGCAGCCTGTCGCTGCTCGTCCTGCTGCTCGCCGTGTGGGCGGGCATGCCGGTGGCGCTGGCGCTGGCCGGAATCTCGCTGGTCGGCGTCTGGCTGATTCGCGGCGACTTCGAGATCGCCGCGACCCTGCTCGGCAACGGCGCCTGGGATGCCATCCAGTCGCACCTGTTCGGCGTCGTGCCGCTGTTCGTCCTGATGGGCCTGCTGGTCGGCGTGGCCGATGTCGGGCGCGACGCCTTCGTCGTCGCCAACCAGGCGCTGCGCCGCGTGCGCGGCGGCCTCGGCATGGCCACGGTGGCGGCCAATACGGTGTTCGCCGCCATCACCGGCATTTCCATCGCCTCGGCCGCCGTGTTCACCAAGGTGGCGGTGCCCGAGATGCTGCGCTTCGGCTACGCGCCGCGCTTTGCCGTCGGTGTCGTCGCCGGCTCGTCGGTGCTCGGCATGCTGATCCCGCCCAGCCTGCTGATGATCCTCTACGCCTTCCTCGCCGAGCAGTCGGTCGGCGCCATGTTCATCGCCGGCATCCTGCCCGGCCTGCTGCTCGCCTCGATCTATGCGCTGGGCATCCTCGGCGCGGCCCATCTGCGGCCCGACCTGGTCTATGCCGAGGGACGGCCGCAGCCGGCCGCCGCCGGCGAGCCGCTGATGAGCGGCCTCGAGCTTGGGCGTCGGATCTTCCCGATCGTGCTGCTGATCGGGCTGGTGATCGGCGGCATCTATGCCGGCTGGTTCACACCGACCGAGGCGGGCGCCATCGGCGCGGCGATCGCGCTGGTGCTCGCCGTCGTGCGCCGCAAGCTCGATGCCAAGGGCCTGTGGCAGCTGCTGGTCGAGACCGGCCATGTCACGGTGTCGATCTCCTTCCTGATCATCGCCGCCAGCATCTACACCCGCCTGCTCGCCATGTCCGGCCTGCCGCAGTCGCTGGTCCAGCTCATGCAGGACGCCCAGCTCGGCTACACGGCGTTCCTGCTCGCCTACGTCGCGATCATCCTGCTGCTCGGCACCATCATCGACTCGGGCTCGATCATGTTGATCGTCTGCCCTCTCACCATCCCGATCGCCAATGCCTTCGGCGTCGATCTGGTGTGGTGGGGCGTGGTCACCGTGCTGGCGGTCGAGATCGGCCTGCTGACGCCGCCCTTCGGCATCTCGGTCTACGTCGTCAAGAGCACGCTCGACGATCCGCGCGTCGGGCTGGGCGACATCTTCCGCGGCGCCCTGCCCTTCGCCATCGCCATGCTGGCGGTGCTCGGCCTGCTGATCGCCTTCCCGATCCTGACGCAAGCCCTGCAGTAGCCGTGGCCGCTCAGGGCGGGGTGAGCGACCGCAGGATGGCCTGCGTCAGCAGCAAGCCGATGCATTTCTGCCCGAAGTCGTTCAGATGCAGCCCGTCGAGCTGCACGAACTGGGCGTAGGGCATGCCGTCCTCGTACCAGGCACGCATGATGTCGTAGCGGCGGAACAGGCCGGCGCCGTGCTCGCGCGCGGCCTCTGCCATGATCCTCTCGTAGGCTTCCTTGTCCTGCACCGCCACCACCGCCGGCACATATTGCAGGTTCATCAGCACGAAGTCGGCGCCCAGCGAGCGACCGACACTCAGCCCGTTGCGCAGCCACTTCCCGAAGGCGTCGAGCGGCATGTGGCGCACGGCGGCATTGGTGCCGGTCTGCCAGATCACCAGCGACGGCAGGTTGCCCTCCATCTCGGCGCGCATGCGCGCGGCCATCTCCTGCACGTCCTGCCCGCCGATGCCGCGATTGACGACCTCGATCTCGACGTCGGGCAGCGCCTTGTCGAGGCCGATGCGCAGCTGCATGGGATAGGCGTGGCGCGGATTGGAGACGCCGTAGCCCGCGGTCGAGGACGAGCCGAGGGCGAGGATACGCAGCTTCTTGCGCTCGGCCATCGCCTTGCGCGCGACCGTGAGCGGCGCGCCGAGGTCGAGCAGCTCCGGCCGGGCGCGGCAGTCGCCCATGGGCTGTGCCGGTGCGGCGCCGGGCGCGAGCAACGTCAGTGCCGTGACCAGGGCGAGGATGCGGCGCATCACGCTGCCGCCTGCGCCATGGCCGGCACGCGCCCGCCGCCCGGCGAATCTCCGCCCTTGAACCAGGCCGCCACATAGGCCGCGACACACATGATGGCGATGCCCGCCACGCTGACCAGGACCTGCGACAGCAATGACCCCTCGAATTGTCCGACGATCACCTGTCCCGACAGTGCGAGGAAGGTGCCGAGGCAGAATATAAGCAGCGAATGCTCGCCGCATCTGCGAAGTGGCTCGAGCGCGCGCCATTTCAGGAACGCCGCCTGAGCCGGCACGGCGAGCCGTACCACCCAGGCCAGCGCCAGGAAGTGGAACAGGCGCAGGACGTCGATGTTGGTCTTGTCGATCGGATAGAGGATGCGGCCCAGCCAGTCCGGTACCAGCTTGCCGAGCGCATTGAACTGCCAGGACAGGGCGACGAATGCGGCAAGAGCAAGATAGAGGACCGCCAGCACCGTGATCGGCACCCGCCAGCGGTCGAGCCAGGCCAGTCGCGGCACCAGCACCGCGCAGGCGGCGCCGACATGGAACACGACCTGCCAGGCCAGCGGATTGAAATACCAGACCTTGTTGTCGGGATAGGCCGGCAGGTTGAAGCCGAACCGCAGGGTCGCGGCATAGAGCAACAGGGACAGGACGATCGCCGTCCACGGCCGGTGCACCACCAGCGGCAGCACGAAGGGAAAGGCCGCGAGCAGCACGATGTAGAGCGGCAGCACGTCGAGATTGACCGGCCGGAACTTGAGCAGCGCCGCCTGGAGGATCGCCTCGTAGGGGTTCTCGCCCAGCCCCATGAGCTGCATCTCCTCGATCAGCGAGGGCATGTCGCGCGCCACCGACGCCCAGGCGATCTGCGCCGAGAAGGCGACGAACAGCAGGATGTGCGCGACATAGAGCTGCCACACCCGGCGATAGATGCGCGCCGCCGCCCGCACCCAGCCCTCGCGCTCCATCATGCGCGCATAGGCGATCACCGCCGTGTAGCCCGAGATGTAGACGAAGATCTCGGTGGCATCGCTGAAGCCGTAGTTGCGCACGGTCAGCCAACTCGCGACGTTCTGCGGGATGTGGTCGAGGAAGATGAACCACAGCGCCAGACCCCGGAACAGGTCGAGGCGGATGTCGCGGCCCGGGCGAAGGACGGACGAGACGGCCATGGTCCGCCTATTGATATCCCAGTCGAGGCGGCTGGGCTACGGTGGCGGAGGAGGAGACGAATGACCAAGACCCCCCTGCTGCTGGTGCCCGGCGTGCTTTGTTCGCCGCGCCTCTACGCCGCCCAGCTCGCGGCGTTGAAGGACATCGCCGAGATCGTCGTGCCCGACTGGCGCAAGGCGCCGCTGTCGATCTGGGACAGTTGGGAGACGGCGGCCCGCTGGGTGCTCGGCCAGGCGCCGGCCGACAAATTCGCGCTCGCCGGGCTGTCGCTCGGCGGCATGATGGCCGTCGAGATCATGCAGATCGCGCCCGAGCGCGTGACGCGGCTGGCGCTGCTCGACACGGGGATGAGAAGCCAGAACGACGCCGAGAAGGCGGTGCGCCGCGCCCGCATCAGGCTGGCCGACGAGGGCCATTTCGAGCTGGTGCTGGGCCTGCAGATGTCGCGCTTCCTCCCGGCCTACCGCCTGCCCGACAAGACGCTGGTCGACGAGGTCATGGCGATGTGCGGCGAGATCGGCAAGGAGATCTACAAGCGCCAGGAAGCGCTCGCCGCCATCCGGGTCGACCGACGCCCCGACCTGCCCCGGATCGCGTGCCCGACCGTCGTCGTCTGCGGCCGCGACGATGCCGCCACGCCGCTCTTCATGTCGGAGGAGATGGCGGCCGCGATCAAGGGCAGCGAGCTGATCGTGGTCGAGCAGTGCGGCCACCTCGTCACCATGGAGAAACCCGAGGAGACGAATGCCATCCTGAGGCGCTGGCTTGCCTAGATGTGGAGTCGCAACAGGTTGTCCTCGGTTAGGCCGAGTTTGCTGATGGGAGGTTTACCGCCGACGGCGGCCTAGGCGCCACAGGCTTGGTCGTGAGGATACCCATCGAACACCTCGCGAAACAAAAAACGCCCTGCCAAAAATGCCAAAAATGCCAAAAATCATCGCAAGGCTGGATTTATGGCCCAGCGTTCGCTAGGGCGCCCTCTGCGCGCTTTGTCCGGACCTGGTATGGCCCGCAATGCGCCGGCCGACTCGAGTTGTGCAAGCACATCGTCGACGCCCTCCAGATCCACGGCCTGACCAAGCGCGTGGCGACGAACCTCGCGGCGTGACACGCAGTCCTTGCGCTGTCGTCGCAGCCATCGCGCCGCGCGCCGGGCGAGACGATCGGTTTCCGTCGTGCCCGCCGCGCCGAACACGGCGCGCGCATGCGGCAGCAGGTAGTCGGACCACAGCGAATGGGCGGCGTCGACGTCCTCGGCCCGAACCGCGGGGTCGGATTCAGCGCCGGCCCGGCTCGCCCAGTGCATCATCCGCAGCACACCCGCCAGGCGCGCGATGGAGGACGGCCCCTTGCCGAGCCAGGCGGCTTCGGCGCCATCGGCATCGTGCCGCAGCGCCCGCACGGCCGGCAGCAGCGCGTCGAGCCGCGCCACGGCATCCGGGACAAAAGGCAACGTCCTGGGGGTGCTGCCATGCACGGAGAAGGTCATCAGGCGCATCATCATGGCGTTGAAGGCGACGTGATCGAACGACGACGGGCCGGCGACCAGCGGCGCATGGCCGGGCGGCTCGGGCCAGGCGTAAAGGAAGCGCGCGACGAGAGGCTCGGTGCTCTCACGCACGATATCGGTCAGCCGCTCCTGGTCCAGCGCGCCGCAGATTCCGACCGCGAAGCGCTCGACACGGGTGGGCCAGATCTGACGTGCTGGATGGACCGTCACGTCGCCCGCGCCCCAGGCCCCGATCCAGGCCGGCCGCCACTCGTCCGAGGCGGCGGCGAGGATCCAGTTCGCGAGTTCTTCCCGCCAGAGCGATACGCCGCGCCGGCTCGTCTCGAGTTCGCGCGTCACGTACTTGGCCGTCGTGTCGCCCAAGGTCGAGACGCGCAGGTCGAGGCCGGCCTGATCCTCGGTCCGACGGGCCCCCACCACGGTACTCGCCAGTTCGACGGCGAGGCGTCCCTTCGCGAGCGCCCGCGTCCGTCCACTCGACGGCCCGCCGACCAGCGCGGGCCACAGGATGAGCGGCTCGCGCCACGTCCCCGCGACATGCATGCGCACGCTGTTTCCCAGCATCGAAGCGGCGGCGCCGAGCAGCGCCAGGGCAAAGTATTCGGGCGGCAGAGAGGAAGGCGCTTCCTCCTCGACCCAGGCCCGCCACGGTGTCGGCAGGAGGGACAGGGGAAAGGGCGGCACCGCGGGCCGTCCGCGGCCCAGCAGGCCCTGATCGAGCTCGGGCCATTCGGCGGCGGGGGCTTCGGCGGCGGCGGGAACGGCGGTTGGCTCGTCGAGCGGCATGGATGGCTCCTCGGGTTGAAGGAGCCGCACCATAGCGTCGTATGTGAAGTATGTATAGTATTTTATTCGTTCAATTCGTACAAATCGATGTCCATGCCAGGACTACCCGACGACCTTCTTCTCCCGGAGCTTCGCCAGCTCGGAGTCGCCCAGTCCGGCGACGTCGCGCAGCACCGCGTCGGTGTGCTCGCCGAGCGCCGGCGGCGGGCGGGTGTCGTCGACCGGCGTGTCGGAGAAACGGTAGTTCGAACCGATGATCGGCACGTCGCCGACCTTCGAGTGCCGGTAGGTCTTGAGCATGCCGCGGCGCTTGACCTCGGGATTGTCGAGCGCCTCCTTCATGGTGCGGATCGGACCGGCCGGCAGATGGCGCAGCTTCTCCGCCCAGTTCTCCTTGGTGTCGGTCTTGAGCACGTCCTCCATCAGCTTGGTCAGCTCGGCGCGGTGGGCGACGCGCTGCTGGATGGTGGAGTAGCGCGGATCGGTCGCCCATTCGGGATGGCCGAGCGCCTTGCAGGTATCGACGAACAGCTTCTGGTTGGCGACCGCCATGTAGATCTTGCCGTTCTTCGTGTCGAACGAGGCGTTGGGCACCGAGGCGAAATGGGCATTGCCGGCGCGCCTGGGCTGCTCGCCGCCGATCAGGTAATAGGCGCCCATGTTGCCGAGGCAGGCGAGCGCGGTGTCGAACAGGGCGAGGTCGATGTACTGGCCCCTGCCGGTGTCGTGGCGGGCATAGAGCGCGGCGTTGATCGCTGCCACCGAATGGATGCCGGTCATGGTGTCGACGATGGCGATGGCGTGGCGCAGGCCCTCGCCGTCCGCCTCGCCGTTGACACTCATCATGCCCGATTCGCCCTGCAGCACGGGATCGTAGCCCGGCCGGTCGGCCAGCGGCCCGACCTGGCCGTAGGCCGAGATCGAAAGATAGATCAGCCGGGGGAATTTCTTCTGCAGGCTGGCATGGTCGAGGCCGTATTTCTTCAGAACGCCCGGCCGGAAGTTCTCGAGCAGCACGTCGGCCTTCTCGAGCAGCTTCAGCACGACCGCCTGACCGTCCGGCTTGGTGAAGTCGAGCGCCACGCTCTTCTTGCCCCGGTTGTAGGTCATGAAGAAGTGGCTCTCGCCGTTCGGGCCGCCGGCGCGCGGCCCGGCGCCCTTGCGCGTGTCGTCGCCGCCGTCGGGATTCTCGATCTTGATCACCTCGGCGCCCATGTCGGACAGGATCTGGGAGCAGAGCGGACCGGCGATGACGCGGGTGAAATCGACGACCCTGACGCCTTGGAGCGGCGGACGACCTGACTGTGGCATGGAATGCAAGGTAGGGCTGCGTGCGGTGCGCT
Organism: Enhydrobacter sp.; assembly: GCA_025808875.1. NCBI lineage: Bacteria > Pseudomonadati > Pseudomonadota > Alphaproteobacteria > Hyphomicrobiales > Enhydrobacter > Enhydrobacter sp. The sequence goes on from CP075528.1 coordinate 4,274,096, forward strand.
GTCCATGCGCCCGCTTTGGAATAGACTTTCGCGCATGACCACGTTTCGCATGCCGCTCTCTCGCCGTGCGCTTCTTGCGGCACCCGCGCTTCTGGCGCTGCCGGCCACTCCCGTCCTCGCCCAGGCCTGGCCCGCCAAGCCGGTCCGCATCGTCGTGCCCTTCGCACCGGGCGGCTCGGGCGACATCACCTCGCGCATGGTCGGCAAGTACATCGAGGACAAGACCGGCCAGACCTTCGTGATCGAGAACAAGCCGGGCGCCAACGGCATCGTCGGCACGCTGGCGGTGAAGAACGCGGCGCCGGACGGCTACACGCTGCTGCTCGCCACCACCTCGACCAACGCCGCCAACGTCCACATGTACAAGAACCCGGGCTACGACCCGGAGAAGGACTTCCAGGTGGTCGGCATCATCGGCTCGAGCGGCGCCTTCCTGGTGGTGCCGGCGGAGAGCCGCTTCAAGTCGCTCGCCGACCTGCTGGCCCACGCCAGGGCCAACCCGGGCAAGCTCAACGCCGCCTACTTCAATGCGAGCTCGCAGGTGCCGGCGGCGGTGCTGGCGGCGCGCGCCGGCGTCGACTGGCAGGCGGTCGGCTACAAGGCGATCGGCAATGCCTGGAACGACCTCCATGCCGGCACCATCGACTTCATGTTCGTGGACCTGACGGCGTCGCGCGGCCAGATCGTGCAGGGCAAGGCGCGGCCGCTCGCCATCACCTTGCCCGAGCGCAGCCCGCTCTATCCCGACGTGCCGACACTCGCCGAGAGCTTCCCGGGCATGACGACCACCGGCTTCCTCGCCATCGCCGTGCCGAAGGCGGTGCCCGACGACATCAAGCAGAAGCTCAACGCGCTGATCGTCGAGGCCACGCATTCGCCCGACATCCACAAGCGGCTGACCCAGGAGTTCGCGCTGACGCCGCGTCGTTCCGATCTCGCGCAATGCGCCGCGCAGGATCGCGAGGAACGCGCCAAGTGGGCCGACTACGTCAGGATCGCCAGGATCGAACCGCAGTGACCGCGGGCGCCACGCTAGTGCGTGGCGCGCTGCTGGCGGCTCAGGATATCCGCCGGCCAGGTGCTCTTGATATAGGCGATGACGGCCGCGATCTCGCGGTCGCTCAGCCGCTCGGCGTAGGCCGGCATGTCGGTGACGTAGCCGGCCGGATAGGCGGCGGGGCCGCGCTTGGTGATGTCGAACAGGACGCGATCGCTGTGATGCCAGGTATGGCCCGACACGTCGTGCGGCGGCGCCGGCATGCGGCCGTTGGCCAGGCGGACACGCCAGTCGGGCTGCCCCTCCAGATTGACGCCATGGCACGATGCGCATTCGCGGGCGTAAACCTGCTTGCCCAGCGCGACAGCCCTGCCATCGCGCGGATCCATCGTCGCGGCCGCCTCGCGGTCTGAACCAAAGTACCAGACCGCGGCCGCCACGCCGACCGCGGCCACGGGGACGACAAGCCAAATGGGTTTCGCCATCGCTCCCGTCCCGCTAGCCGCCCTTGCCAAGCCTGGTCACGGTGATGGCGCCGTTCACGCGGTCGGCCTCGAACTCGATCTTGTCGCCCGGCTTCATCCTGTCGAGCATCGCCGGGTCGGCGACGCGGAACACCATGGTCATGCTGTCCATGTCGAGCTTCCTGATGGGGCCGTGCTTGATCGTGACCTTGCCGGCCGCCTTGTCGACCTTGGTGACTTCACCCTTCACCATGTCGCCCTGGGCGAATGCCGGTGCGGCGAACAGCGCGACCGCGGCGAGGGCGGCCAGAATTCTCCTCAGCATGTCAGTCTCCTTTCCGATTGGTCTCATTCAACGGTGATCACGCCGAACATGCCGGCCGGACGGTGGCCGGGAATCATGCACGAGAAGTCGAACGTTCCCGCCCTGGTGAAATGCCAGAGGATCTCGCCCGACTGCCTGGGCTTCAGCCGCCTGGCGTTGGGATCGTCGTGCTCCATGTCGGGGTTCTTCTCCATCTCCTTCATGTGCTTGAGGTTCTCTTCGACCGTGCCGACGACGAACTCGTGGTCGATCTCGCCGTTGTTCCTCAGCAGGAAGCGAACCTGCTCGCCCTTCCTGATGCGGATCCTGTCGGGGATGAAAAGCATCTTGCCGTCCTTCTCCAGCATCACGACCTGCACCACGCGCGCCGGCTTCCTCGGATCGCCAGGCTTGCCGAATTCGGTCTCCTCGTGGCCGGTATGGCCGTAGCCGAGGCCGGCAAGGCCGATCGTCAGGCCGGTGGCCACGCCAGCCGCGGCCAGGATTTTCCTTGGAGCCATCATTCGCCTCTCGATCAATGCTTGTGCTGCCCGGTGGGCTTCACGACGTTCATCTTCGTACCGTTGGGTTTCTGCGCGTCCGCAGGCGTCGGCGCGCGTGTCGCCGCGGGTGCTGCGCCCTTGAGCTCGTAGGCCACCGTACCGGGTGGATGCTTGTACCAGCCCGGGTCCTTGTAGTCGTTAGCAGCCAGACCCTCGCGCACCTTCAGCACCGTGAACATGCCGCCCATCTCGACCGCACCGAACTGGGCGAAGCCGGTCATCATGGGCAGCGTGTTGTCGGGCAGCGGCATCTCCATCTCGCCCATGTCGGCCATGCCGGCCTGGCCCATCGCCATGTAGTCCGGCACCATCCGCTTCATCTGTCTGGCGAACTGACGCTTGTCGACGCCGATGAAGGTGCGCAGATCGTGGCCCATGGCGTTCATCGTGTGATGCGACTTGTGGCAATGAAGCGCCCAGTCGCCGGGATAGACGGCGTCGAATTCATAGGCGCGCATGGCCCCCACCGGGATGTCGATCGTCACCTCGGGCCAGCGCGCCTCGGGCCGTACCCAGCCGCCGTCGGTGCATGTCACCTCGAAGTCGTAGCCGTGCATGTGGATCGGGTGATTGGTCATGGTGAGATTGCCGACCCGCACGCGGACGCGGTCGCCCTGGCGCACGACGAGATGGTCGATGCCCGGGAACACGCGGCTGTTGAAGGTCCACATGTTGAAGTTCAGCATCTCGGCGACCTTGGGCACGTAGTTGCCCGGATCGATGTCGTAGGCGGCGAGCAGGAAGACGAAGTCGCGGTCGACGCGGTGCAGCCTGGGATCGCGCGGATGGACGACGAAGAAGCCCATCATGCCCATCGCCATCTGCACCATTTCGTCGGCGTGCGGGTGGTACATGAAGGTGCCGC